>DATBLY010000014.1:0-11495 GCA_036555125.1 Actinomycetota bacterium
GTCGCGGTGGTGGAGACGTCCAGGCCGAGCACGTGGCTCATCCGTCGCTCCCGCCCGCGGGGCCGAGCGTCCACCGCTCGCGGTGCTCGGCCACGGCTCCCGGCTCGACGACGCGGAGCGGCCCGAGCGTCTCGAGCTCGCAGAAGTCGTCGTTCAGGTACACCTGCACGGCGGCGCCGCGATCCGCGTACGTGCCCGCGGGATCGAGCTCGACCCGCTTCTCGAACCGCTCGCCCGCCCGCTCGTAGCTCACGCGCCCGCGGCTCGGCGCGGCCCCGACCTTGATCGGGCCGGGACCCGGCTCGGCAAGGATCCGGACCGCGTCAGGCTCGAACCCGAGCCGCGGATCGTCCGGGCGCGTGTACGGCCACAGCACCAGGGCGTGGTCGGCCTGCAGCCCGGTCCCGGCGCCGCCGAGCGGGAGCCGCGCTCGGCCCCCCGGGCGGAGCTGCGTGATCGCCCACGGTGCGATCGTGACCGAGGCGCCGGACGCGTTGCGGATCGCGTGATCGACGACCCAGTCGTCGCCCGACGCCCGAACCTCGATCGCCTTCGCCAGCCCCGCACCGTCGGCCGGCGCCTCGACGCGCACGCCGTCGTCCACCTCGACCACGGCGCAGGGCCGGTCGTCCGGCTGGTAGGTGATGTCCGGAACCTCGGGCGCGGCCCACAGGCGGTGCCCGCCGATGAACGCGAACCGCTCGCCGGCGGGGCCGTCCAGCCCGGCGGCGGGTAGCACCGCGAACAGGTCCTCGCCGGACCCGATCAGGCCCAGCACCCGCGGGCCCGCCGACGTGACCACCACGACGGAGCTCCGGCCGCCCCGCAGGCGGACGCCCTCGTACCCGTGATACGCGACCCGCTCGAGCGTCACCGCGCCCCGAGCAGCAGGTCCACGGTCAGCTGGTCCAGCGCCTCGTACGGCTGCCCACGGGCCGCGAGCGCGCGCCGGTCCAGGGCGAGCTCGCGCAGCGCCGCCGCGCGGTCGGCCGTGTACGGGCCGAGGACCGCGGCCGTGGTGCCGTCGTCTTCGTTGATCCGCGTCACCAGGGCCTGGATCTCGGGGTCCGCGTTCCAACGATCCGCCTTCTCCTTCAGGATCAGGTAGGTCCGCATGCAGCCGCGCGCGAACGCCTTCACGTCGTCGTAGTCCGACGTCCGGTACGCGTGCGCGTCGAAGTGCCGGCTGCCCTCGTACCCCACGTCCTCGAGGAACTTCACGAGGAAGAACGCCGCCTTCGGGTTCGCCGACCCGAACCGCAGGTCCTGGTCGTAGCGCCCGGGGATCTGGTCGTTCAGGTCGATGTGGAACAGCTTGCCCATCGACCACGCCTGCGCGACGTGGTGCGTGAAGTTCAGGCCCGCCATGTGCTCGTGCGCGACCTCGGGGTTCACCCCGACCATCTCGGGGTACTCGAGCGTCGAGATGAACGCGAGCATCGCGCCGGTCGTCGACAGGTAGATGTCGCCGCGCGGCTCGTTCGGCTTGGACTCCAGGGCGAACCGCAGACCGTAGCCCTGGTCCTTCACGTAGCCGCAGAGGAAGTTCATCGCGTCGGTGTAGCGGTGGAACGCGGTGAGCGGGTCCTTCGACGAGTCGGTCTCCACCCCCTCGCGTCCTCCCCAGAACACGTACGTGGTCGCCCCGAGCTCCACGCCGAGGTCGATCGCGCGCATCGTCTTCTGGATCGCCAGCGCGCGCACGCGCGGATCGTTCGCGGTGAACGCGCCGTCGCGGAACGCCGGGTCGCGGAACAGGTTCGTCGTGGCCATCGGCACGATCAGCCCGGTCGCATCGAGGGCCTTCTTGAAGTCCGACACGATCTGATCGCGCTCGTGCGCCGTGGCGTCGATCGGGACGAGGTCGTTGTCGTGCAGGTTCACGCCCCACGCGCCGACCTCGGCCAGCAGCTCCACGAGCTGGACCGGCGAGAGGACCTCGCGGACCGGCTCCCCGAACGGATCGATCCCGATGTTCCCCACGGTCCACAGCCCGAACGAGAACCGGTGTTCCGGCTTCGGTTCGTACGCCATCGTCCTCACCTCCGTCGCCGGCGTCGCCGGCGCTCTCTGGATGGCCGGCGTCGCCGGCTCTCTCTGGATGGCCGGCGTCGCCGGCGCTCGATCGTCTATCCCTATCCAACCACCCTCATCGCCCGGTCGGGCGCGAGCAGGAACGGCGGCAGCCACCCCGGGATGTTCGAGAACGGCAGCACGTCCGGGTGCAGCTCGATCCCGAGGGCCTCGCTCATGAATGCGCGCCGCGCCCGGATGCGCCCCCAGGCCTCCGGGTATCGATCGGCGAACTCCTCGCGCAGCGGCTCGTCCGCCAGCGCGATGCCGTCCTCGATGTTCGTCGTGAAGTACTCCGTGCCGGTCGCCGGGATCACGTCGACCTGGAACGCCATGCCCGAGCGCAACTCCGTCGTGGAGCCGGGACCGATCGGCGAGTTCACCCACTCGTCGAGGTGGATCTGGTGCCCCGGGTTCAGGAAGATGCCGAAGAACGGGTCGCCCAGATGCCGCCGGACGATCCCGTCCAGCGCCCCGCCCTTCTGACCGACGTGCATCGCCCCGTACCACTCGGCGATCGCCGCGAAGTACGGCGCGACGAGACGATCGACGTAGTCGCGGATCCCCTCCGGGAGCTCGGCCGCGTCCTCCACGACGAACCCGGCGCGGCAGTTCAGGGCCCCCCAGATACCGAACGCGACGGTGAACCGGTCGCCGCGCTCGATCACGCGGTCGCCGGGGCTGAGCAGGCCGAGGGAGGCACGCTCGCCGGCGGTGAGCATCAGGTGACAGGAGAGCGGCATGCCGTTCCAGTCGAGCAGCCGCACGGCCTCCCGCTCGGTCATGCCCGGACGCAGCCCGTGGATCAGACGCTTCACCCCCGCTGAGGTATGGCACGCGGCCGCTTCGAAGGCCGCGAGCTGTTCCACCTCGTTCAGCACCCGGAGCCCGTCCGCGGCGTCGATCAGCAGCGGCGCGGCGTTCTCGACCCTGCCGGACGGGGTCAGCGTCCGCAGGACGTCCACGAGGTACGCGGGCGCCTCGCTCGTCTCGGGGTCCGCGTACGCCTTCCAGCCCACCACGCCGACGCGATCGCCGTCCCGGATGCCTTCCTCCGAGAGGATCTCCGCCAGCGGCCTCGATCGACCCCGCGGCTGGCTCGGGAGGCTGAGGTCCTGGAACAGATGCCGCCGCATCGGGAGCGGTGCGGCGCCGGCCACGCCGAAACACTCGTTGCCGACCAGGATCGCCGGCTCGTCGGTCGCCCCGACGACCAGCACCGCTTCCTCGAAGCGCGGGTCGAAGCCGGTGAGGTACGCGAGGTTGGCGCTGTGCTCGCGATCGGCGTAGAGGACGAGCGCGTCGTACCCTCGCGCGCGCATCCGCTCGCGGAGCCGCTCGAGGCGCGCCGGATAGATGTCGGCCGGGAGCTCCGGGATCGTCTCGGGCATCCCGAACTCCGGCAGGGTCGCCGGGGAGAGCCGCGCGGTGGACACCGTCACCCCTGCCCGTCCGGACCGATCGCCGGCTCCCAGAGCCGAGGCTCGGTCGCCCCGCGCTCGATCACCGCGAACCGGTTGGAGGCGACGCGCAGCCACGGGCCCAGCTCGCCGTCCGGCCATCGCACGCGGATCTCGGCCGCACCCGCGTTCCCCAGCCCGAAGTGGATCCAGCCGAGCTGCCCACCGGCGTGGCCGCCGCCGATCGTGACCTCCCGCTCGGCCGACCGCCCCCCCGCCCGCACCTCGACCCACGATCCGATGGCATCGCGGTTCGGGCCCGGCTGCGCGAGCCGGATCGCGACCCAGCCGTCCATCGGCGCCGGGTGAGCGGCGGTCCCCCACCCCACGTTGCGGAACAGGCTCACGTTCGCCCGCCGGTTGACCTGGACCAGATCCAGCATCCCGTCGAGGTTCAGGTCGACGAGGGCGGCCCCCCGCCCCCGGACGAAGGTCGCGACGCCCGCCGCGGCCCCGCTCTCGCTGAAGGTCCCGTCCGGCTGGCCCAGCAGCAGGTTGTCCGGATCGCGCGTCGCGAAGTCGGCCTGGGCCTCGACGTTGCCCTTCGAGACGAACAGGTCGATCAGCCCGTCGTTGTTCACGTCCTCGAACTCCGGGTGCCAGGCCGTGGACGGCAGCGGATCGCCTCCGGCGTAGGGGGTCGCGGCCGTGACGCCCCTGTCCAGCGCGATGTCGGTGTAGTCGGGTCCGGTCGCGCCGTCGACGAGGGCCTGCAGCTTGTTGTCGGCCTGGCTGGTCAGGAAGACCTCCGGCTTGCCGTCGCCGGTGAGGTCGTAGCTCGCGATGCCCATCCCCCAGATCTCGAGGCGTTGCCAGCCGTCGTCTCGCGTGTAGAGCCGAGGCTCCTCGCCGTCCTCGATGCGCCAGAGCTGGTCCTCGCCGTCGAGGTAGTAGTGGCGATCGTTCGTCATCCTCAGGTCGCGGCGTCCCGTACGATCCCAATCGCTGAACAGGATCGACAGCGTGCAGTACCCGGGCGCGAGGACGGCCGGCTCGGCGTAGCGCTCACCCGAGCCCGGGCGGACCAGCACGTTGTCCGAGCACCGCGGGACCTCCCCGATCGAGCGCCGATCCAGGTAGTTGCCGAACGCGAGCGTGGGCAGCCTCGCATCGCCCTCCCACTCGGCGCTGAACGCGGCGGTCCAGGCGTCGCCGCCGTCGAACCCCCAGGTCTCGTTCGCGCGCTCGAAGCGACAGTCCCCGAGCCCGCGCAGGAGCACGTTCTCCCCGAGGCGAAGGACCGCCAGGTCGAGCCGGCCGTCGCCGTCGATGTCGATCGGGTACGCGCCGACGACGCGTCTGAGGTCCGTCGCCGGGCTCGGAACCGGGGTGAACCGCAGCGCGCCCCCGACCGGGCTCTCGTTCCGGTACAACGCCGCGGGCTCGGTGCCACCCGCGAAGTACAGGTCCGACCGCCCGTCGTCGTCGCAGTCGAACGCCGCCACGCCGCCGCCGACGAAGTACGTGAAGTCCCCCTCGTACACATGCGAGATCCCGGCAGCCCGCGCCTCCTCGACGAAGCGGGGCGGCGCGGTCGCGGATGCGGCGTCGTCCCCACCGAGCAGACCGCTCGCGACGATCGCGAGCGCGGCCAGCGTCGCGAGGGAACCGACGAGCGCACCGAGGACGACCCAGGCGGTCGCCCCGTGGCGCCGCTCGTCGCCGTCGGCTCCCGCCACCGTGTCCGCCTCGCTCGCCGATCCTTCGTGCGGCCCGTCCGTCATCCGCCGATCGCCGCCGGACGCGCGCCGTCGCGGGCCTCGGCGCCCGCCGGGTCCGCGATCACCCCCGACAGCACCAGCTCGGCGGCCCCGATCAACGGCGCGTCGGGGCCGAGGCCGCTCCGCGCGATCGTGGCCATCTCCCCGGGGGCATCCAGGGTCCGCGATCGCGCCCCCTCGAGCACCGCGGGTTCGAGCGCCCCGTACAGATGGTGGTACAGGCCGCCGAGGACGACGAGGTCCGGGTTGAACAGGTTGATCAGGTCGCCGATCCCGATCCCGAGCCAGCGTCCGACCTCGGCGATCGCACGCAGGCCGACCCGATCGCCGGCCGCGGCCCGCTCGGCCAGCTCGTCGAGGCTCCCACGTTCTCCGACGCCCGCGCGCCGGAACAGGGCGGCTTCGCCGGCCTCGGTCTCCCAGCACCCCACCGCGCCGCACCGGCAGCGGCTCCCGCCGGGGTTGACGACCGTGTGCCCCGCCTCGCCCGCGTACCCGGCGGCGCCGAGCAGCGGCTTCCCGTCGACGATCAACCCGACGCCGATCCCGACCTCGCCGGACACGTAGATGAGGGTGCCGACACCGGGACGCACGCGCCGGTGCTCCGCGAGCGCCCCGAGGTCGGCCTCGTTCGCCGCGAGGACGGGAACGCCCAACCCGAGCTCAGCCGCGAGCATCGGCGCGAGCGAGATGTCCCGCCAACCCAGGTTGGGGGCGAGGTGCACGAAGCCGTCGGAGCGCCGCGTGATCCCGGCGACGGCGGCGCCGACGCCGACCAGGACGTGCGACGCGGGCAAGGCCTCGAGGAGCGGTCCCGCGAGCCTGGCCACGTCCTGAACGGATTCCTCGGGCGAGCGGCGCTTCCGGGGCCGCGCCACCCGGAGTCGGTTGTAGACGTGACCGCCCAGGCCGACCGTCGCCACCGCGACCGAGTCCACGTCGAACTCGACCGCCAGGACCGCCGCGCCCTCCGGCCGGACGTGGACGACGGGCGAGGGACGACCGGGGCCGGAGGCGACCGTGGCCGCCCGCTCTTCGATCAGGCCGAAGCGCGTGAGCTCCCCCAGGAGGTCGGCGACCGTGGAGCGGTTGAGCCCGGTGATCGCGGTGAGCTCCGAGCGGGACAGGGGTCCGGCGAGATGGAGCGGCTCGAGGACGGCCCCCAGGTTGTGGCGCCGGAGCTCCTCGGCCGCGACGCCGCGACGACGACCGAGCTCCGATCCGACCGGCTCCGTACCACCCGCCGCGATGTCGTGGTTTGTTGGAGACTCCACCGAATGCACCTCGTCCGCGGACGCGGACCACGCCAGGGGTGAGCCGGGCACGGTTGCGAACGTGGGCCCCCCACCCGCGGGCAGGGTAGCCGAGCGTCTCGGACGCGCGCAACCGGCGCGCCGATCCGAACGGCGCGGAGCGCATCCGAGCGGGTGTGCGATTTGTTGCGCTCCCCGACGGATTGTGTCATCGTGCCGCCAACCCCGTGACGTTCGGTGGTGAGGAGGGGCCTTCCATCGGCGCACGGGAAGAACCGAATCAGCATCGCTGATACGGCAAGCCCGAGGGATGCGACGATGCGTACTCTCGGGATGGATGATGCGGCGCACGGGCGCCGCGATCGGAAGGGGGGGAATACGTTGAGTCGTCGGCTATTGGCCGTCCTCGCCGTGTCCACCTTGCTGTTCGCCGCTTGTGGTGGCGACGAAGAGGGTGGCGGCACGACGGGAGCAACGGCAGCGACCGGAGGCGGTGAGGGCATCACCGTCGGGATGTCCTGGAACAACTACAACGAAGAGCGGTGGGCCAAATGGGATGAGCCTGCGATCAAGGCGGCCCTCGAAGCGGGAGGCGCCGAGTACATCTCGACGGACGCCGGTTCCTCGACCGAGCAGCAGCTCACCGACATCGAGAACCTGATCTCGCAGGGCGCCGACGCGTTGATCGTCCTGGCCCAGGACGCTGAGGCGGTCCTGCCGGGGGTGCAGAGCGCGCTCGAGCAGGGCATCCCGGTGATCGCGTACGACCGGCTGATCGAAGACCCCGGCGCCCTGTACATCACGTTCGACAACGTCGAGGTCGGGAGGTTGCAGGCGGAGGCCGTCTACGCCCAGGTCCCCAAGGGCAACTACGTCTTCATCAAGGGGAACGCCGCCGACGCCAACTCCGACTTCCTGCGCGGGGGACAGGAGGAGGTCCTCGCCGACGCGATCGCCTCAGGTGACATCGTCAACGTAGGCGAGTCCTATACGGACAACTGGGACCCGGCGGTCGCCCAGACGAACATGGAGCAGTTCCTGACCGAGAACAACAACGACGTGCAGGCCGTCGTCGCGTCCAACGACGGGATGGCGGGCGGCGTCGTGGCGGCGCTCGAGGCCCAGGGTCTCGCGGGCCAGGTGGCGGTCTCGGGACAGGACGGCGACCTCGCCGCGCTGAACCGCGTCGCCCTCGGCACGCAGACGGTGTCGGTGTGGAAGGACGCGCGGGAGCTCGGCACGGCGGCCGGCGAGGCCGCGGTCGCTCTCGCACAAGGCACCGCGCTCGCGGACATCGCCGGCGTCGTCCAGTTCGACTCCCCGGGCGGGAACTCGATGACCTCGATCCTGCTGACGCCGATCGCGATCACGCCGGACAACCTCGACGTAGTCGTCGACGCCGGCTGGATCTCGCAGGAAGAGCTGTGCCAGGGCGTGAAGCCGGGCACGGTCGCGGCCTGTGGATAGTCGGTCCTGACGGATCCGCTCGACCGTCGGACCGGCGCCTCGCACGGGGTGATCCCCGTGCGAGGCGCCGGTCACGGTCGTCGTAGGATGCTTACGGGTGGCTGAGACCAAGGTTTCCGCAGCCGAGCCCTTGCCGGAGGCTCAGGCTCCCGAGCGGGACGAACACGAGGCCCGCTCGATCCGCTCGGCGCTGCGGTCGGCCGAGATCGACGCGCGGCTCGCCGGGATGCTCGCCGCCCTGGCGATCATCTGGGTCGTGTTCCAGACGATCACCCCGGGCCACACGTTCATGACCCCGAGGAACCTTTGGAACCTGTCGGTCCAGACCTCGGTCGTCGCGATCATGGCCACCGGGATGGTCCTGATCATCGTCACCCGCAACATCGACCTCTCGGTCGGGGCGGTGATGGCCGCCGTCGGCATGGTGATGGCCGTCGTTCAGCACGACTGGCTCCCCGAGTGGCTCGGGTTCGACCACCCCCTGACGTGGGTGGTCGCGGTCATCGTCGGGTTGGTGCTGGGCGCCGCGATCGGCGCGTTTCAGGGTGCGATCGTCGCGTACGTGGGGGTCCCGGCGTTCATCGTGACCCTCGGTGGGTACCTGGTGTGGCGCGGCGTGGCGTGGTGGATCGCGAGCGGGCAGACGATCGCGCCGATGGACACGCTCTTCCGGCGGCTGGGGGGTGGAGCGGAGGGGACGATCGGTGGCACGTGGAGCTGGATCGTCGGCATCGCGGCGTGCGTCGGCATCGTGTTGCTGCAGGTGATGCGGCGGCGGCGGCGCGCCCGGTACGGGTTCCGGCTCCGGCCGATGTGGGCGGAGATCGTGCTCGGCGTCGTGGCGTGCGGCGCCGTACTGCTGGCGATCTGGTACCTGAACCGCTACTACCTGCCGCCGGGGCTCGTCGAACAGCGTGGCGCAGCGCCCGGCACGAACATCTCACTCGGCCTGGCGATCCCGGTACTGATCGCGCTCGGCGTCATGATCGTGATGACGTTCATCGCCAACCGTCGGCGATTCGGCCGCTACGTCTACGGGATCGGGGGGAACCCGGAGGCGGCCGAGCTCGCGGGCATCAAGACCAAGCGCACGATCGTCAAGACGTTCACCCTGATGGGACTCCTGGTCGGGCTGGCCGCTGCCGTGCAGATCGCCCGCCTCAACGCGGCGGTGAGCAGCCTCGGGGTCGGGATGGAGCTCAACGTGATCGCCGCCGCGGTGATTGGCGGGACCTCGTTCACCGGCGGCATCGGCACGGTGTCCGGGGCGGTGCTCGGGGCGCTCGTGATGCAGTCGCTCGTGTCGGGCATGGTCCTGATGGGGATCGAGGCGCCGCTGCAGGACATCGTCGTGGGCATCGTGTTGGTCCTCGCGGTCACCCTCGACACCATCATCAGGAGGAGGTCGGCCAAGTGAGCCAGCAGATGGGTCCTCCGCTCGTCGAGCTCCAGGATATCCGTGTCGCGTTCGGCGGTGTCCATGCCGTCGATGGGGTCACGGTCGATCTGCTGGCCGGAGAGGTCGTGGGACTCGTCGGGGGCAATGGCGCCGGGAAGACGACTCTCATCAAGACGCTATCGGGGGCGCACCCGGCGGATTCCGGCACGATCCTGATCGACGGCGAGCCCGTGACGATCACGAGCCCGCGCGACGCCAAGGCCCTCGGCGTGGAGACGATCTACCAGACGCTCGCGCTCGCGGACAACGTCGACGCCCCCGCGAACGTGTTCCTCGGCCGAGAGCTGACGACACGCTTCGGCAACCTCGACGACGACGCGATGGAGGATGCCACCCGCAAGCTGATGAACCGGCTGAACCCGAAGTTCCTGAACTTCGTGGTGCCCGTGCAGTCGCTGTCGGGGGGACAGCGACAGTCCGTCGCGATCGCCCGCGCCGTCCACTTCAACGCCAGGATCCTGATCATGGACGAGCCCACCGCGGCGCTCGGGCCCGCGGAGACGAAGCAGGTCCGGGATCTGATCAAGCAGCTGCGGCACGAGGGCATCGGCATCTTCCTGATCAGCCACGACATCCACGACGTCTTCGACCTGTCCGACCGGATCAGCGTGATGCTGCAGGGGAAGCTGGTCGGGACGGTCAACAAGGACGACGTGACCGTCGACGAGGTCCTCGCGATGATCATCCTGGGCAAGCTCCCCGAGGAAGTGACCCAGAAGGATCTCGCCGAGCTCCACTGACGTCTGCGGTGCCGGCTCAGGGGCGCCGGTCGCGGAACAGGTGGCCACAGTCGGTGCACGCCATGTTCAGGCGGGCCGCCGGTCCTGCGTGCGCGAAGGGCTGGGTGCGGACCGAGCCGCACGAGGGGCACGTCGGCCGCGCCCGCTGGTCGCGCGCCTGCTCGCGTCCGATCCACGCCTCCTCGACGGTGACGTCCCCGCCGGCCGCCCGGAGCCGCCGCCTCGCGTCCTCGGCCTCGTCGGCCAGCACGAACCGGAGGACCGCGAACGGCACCGTCACCTCTCCGAGGTCGACGTGGCTGCCCGAGACGTGCTCGATCGCGTCGACGACGTCCTCGTCGGACCCCGCCGACCAGCCGTGCAGGGTCACCGTGGACCTGAGCACCTGATCCGGCCGACCCTCGCGCGCCACGCCTCACTCCTTCCGCCGGACCGAGGGTACCCGGGGTGGGGTAGGGTGATGGTCTCGGGCGTTCGCCCGAGGGTCTGCGTCGCGCGGTCGACGGGTCGGCACCGTTCCTGCCAGATCCACCCATCCGCCTCACGGATCGCGGAGGCCTGCGGGCCGGCGGAAGGAGCGAGCATGTCCTCGACCAGCGGCAAGGACGTCCAGTTCGGACCCCCGATCCGGGGCAAGGAGGCCTCGTCGCGGGCATCGGCGGGCCGGACATGCCAGGCGGCGGGCTGCGCGACCGTCCTGTCCACCTACAACGCCGCCACACGGTGCTGGCTCCACAGCGATCCCTCGTACCGTCATCCGCTCGCGAAGTCCTGAAGACGGCCGACGAGATGCGGCGCGCGACCGGACCGTCACCGGGCTAGGCTCCGACCGTGGACGCCGAAGAAGAACGCATCGCCCTGTTCCTCGACTACGAGAACCTGGCGATCGGGGCCCGGGAGAGCCTGCGCGGCTTGACCTTCGACCTCCGTCCCGTGCTGGACGCCCTCGCGGAGCGCGGTCGCGTGATCGCCCGCAAGGCCTACGCGGACTGGTCGTACTTCGACGAGGACCGGCGGATGCTCACGCGGAGCCACGTCGAGCTGATCGAGATCCCGCAGCGTATGGGGGCGGTGCGCAAGAACGCCGCCGACATCAAGCTCGCCGTGGATGCGCTCGAGCTCGCCTTCGAACGCGACTACGTCACCACCTTCGTGATCTGCACCGGCGACAGCGACTTCACGCCCCTCGTCCACAAGCTCAGGGAGCTCAACAAGCGGGTGATCGGTGTCGGGATCAAGGGATCCACGTCTGCTCTGCTCCCGCCCGCCTGCGACGAGTTCCTCTTCTACGAGACGCTCGAAGGCGTCGACGTGCCGGAGCC
>DATBLY010000021.1:0-9194 GCA_036555125.1 Actinomycetota bacterium
GCCGAGCTCGGCGACCTCCTCGGCGTGATGGACACCGAGCGCGGCGCGCGCACGAGCGGCTCCCGCTTCGTGTACCTGCTCGGCGACCTCGTCTTCGTGCAGTTCGCGTTGATGCGCCACGCGATGGACATCCTCGCGGCGAAGGGCTTCGCACCGGTGATCCCGCCCGTCCTGGTCCGCGAGGACGCGATGTACGGCACCGGGTTCCTGCCGACCGACGCCGTGAACATCTACAAGACCGAGGAAGACGAGCTGTACCTCGTCGGCACGGCCGAGGTGCCGCTGGCCGCCTTCCACCTGGGCGAGATCCTCGACGAGGGTGAGCTGCCGCTGCACTACGCCGGGTACTCCACGTGCTTCCGGCGCGAGGCGGGCACCTACGGCAAGGACCTCGGCGGGATGTTCCGCGTCCACCAGTTCGACAAGGTCGAGATGTTCGCGTTCACGACGCCCGAGTCCTCGTGGGACGAGCACGAGTTCCTGCTCTCGGTCGAGGAGGAGATCATCGGCAACCTCGAGATCCCCTACCGCGTCGTGAACATCGCGGCCGGCGACCTGGGCGGCGCCGCCGCGAAGAAGTACGACATCGAGGCGTGGCTGCCGGGCCAGGACCGCTATCGCGAGCTCACGTCGTGCTCGAACACGACCGACTACCAGGCGCGCCGGATGCAGACGCGGGTGCGCCGAGGCGACGGGAAGGTCGAGATCCTCCACACGCTGAACGGCACCGCCACCGCCATCGGCCGGACGTTGATCGCGATCCTCGAGAACCACCAGCGCGCCGACGGATCGGTCGAGCTGCCGGTGAAGCTCCACCCGTACCTGCCGGAGTCGGTTCGGGTGCTCGCGCCGAAGGGGTAGTCAGGACCGCTCGGGGAGCCGGATCGGCTCCGACGTCACGTTCGACTCCGGTCCTTCGTGTTCGGCGGTGACGTCGTAGCTCACGCCGTGCCACCGGAGCCGACCGCGCTCGTCTCGGCTCGCGAGCGCCTGGCTCCGCAGCCACAGCACGCGGCCGTCACGCCGGAGCGCTCGGTACTCGGCCCAGAACGGCTCCGCGGTCCGGTCGTGCAGGGTCCAGAGGGCGGCGATCCGCGCTCGGTCCTCGGGGTGGACGATCCGCGAAGCGTGGTCGCCCACACCGATCAGCTCTTCCGGCGAGTACCCGAGCATCCACACGACCTGAGGGCCGATGAACACGAGCCGAGCCGACCCCGGCTCGCCGTCGACGACCTCGACCCAGGGCATCCCCGGGATCTCGTCGACGAAGCTCCGGAGCGTGTGCTCGGCGCGCCGCAGCCGTTCGATCTCCTCCATCTCTCGCGAGATGTCGACGATCGCGCCCTGGATCCGGGTGGGTAGCCCCCGCTCGTCGCGTTCGACGGTGCGTGACTCGCTCCGCACCCACGAGATCTCGCCGCCGGGTCCGATCACCCGGTACGAGCGGGTCGCAGTGCCGCCGGTCCGCAGCTGCTGCAGGCTGTCCGCGGTGATCGCGTCGCGATCGTCGGGGTGGACGCTGCGGAGCCAGGCCCTCGGGTCGTGGACGAACTCCTCCGGTTCGAGGCCGACCATGCGAGCGATCATCGGCGACACGGATCGGAAGGTGATCCGCTCGGGCTCGGTCCGCTCGACGTCGAAGTCGTAGAAGGCGACCGGGGCGAGCGTGGTCACCGCCTCGAACCGGGCCTCGACGGTCCGCGCCTCGCGTTCGGCCTCCTTCTGATCCGTGATGTCGAGCAAGACGCCCTGGAACAGCAGCGGGCGCCCGCGGTCGTCACGCCGGAGCAGGGAGGCGTGGGAGAGCACCCACACGACCCGGCCGTCCCTCGCGAAGTACCGGAACTCCAGCTCGAAGGGCTCGCCGGTCGTCGAGGAGCGCTCGGTCGCCGCGATCACGCGGTCGCGGTCGTGCGGATGGAGCCGCGTCGCCCAGAAGGTCGGGTGGTTCCACTCCTCGGGCGAGAAGCCGAGGAGGCGCTCGATCTGTGGGCTCGTGTACGCGAGCGCGACGTCGTGGGGGCGGACCTGCCAGAGGAACACGACGGCCGGAAGATCCTCGACCAGGTGCCGGTACCGCTCGCGCGTCTCCCGGAGCTCGGCCTCGACCCGACGGCGTTCGTCGATCTCGAGCGTCATCATCTCGTTCGCGTCCTCGAGGTCCGTCGTGCGCTCGAGCACACGGAGCTCCAGCATGTCGTTCGCGCCGCGGAGTTGCTGTTCCAGGTCCTTCAGGGTCGTGATGTCGAGGAGCACGCCCTGCCACACGGGCTCGCCGTCCGCGTCCCTGGTGAGGATCGCCTGGTCCCGGACCCAGACGACGCGGCCGTCGTTCGCGATCAAGCGGTACTCCTGGATCCACGGCTCACCCGTCTCGGTGAGCCGGTCGTGCGCATCGAGCTCGATCTCGCGGTCGTCGGGGTGCAGGAGCTCGATCCAGATGTCCGGCTGCTCGAGCCATTCCTCCCGCGTGTAGCCGAGGACATCCTCGACGTGCGGGCTCACGTACAGCGTGCGGCGCTCGTCATCGGGACGCATCCGGTACACGACCGCCGGCAGTTGCTCCACGAGCGCGCGGTAGCGAGCTTCCGACTCCTCCAACGCGCGGGCGCTCGCGCGCTCGGCGGTCACGTCGCGCATCAGCCCCTGCCAGAACGCTCGGCCCTCGTCATCCCCCCAGACGAGCGAGGCCTCATCGGTGATCCACCGCTCGTCGCCATCCGCACGCACGATCCGGTAGTCGGCCTGGAAGGTGGTCCGCGTCCGCACCGCCTCCTCCCAGACGTCCAGCACCCGCTCGCGGTCCTGCGGATGGATCGTCTCGTCCCACAGCTGCTGGTCGCATGCCATCCACGCCTCGGGCGTGTAACCGGTGAGCTCGAGGAGCGGCGGGCTCACGTACACCATCACGGGATCGGGCTCGTCGGTGCACAGGTACACGACGCCGGGGAGCCGTTCCACGAGGGCCCGGTACCGAGCCTCGGAGTCGGCGAGCGCCTGCTCGGCTCGCTTGCGATCCGTCACGTCGAACGCGATCCCCTGCCAGAACAGCGGCGTTCCGTCGTCGGCGTGCACCAGCCTCGCGACGTCCTCCATCCAGATCACCCGCCCGTCGCGGTGGAAGAGGCGGTACTGGGTGTCCAGGACGCCACCGCGCTCGTGCGCGAGGGCCCACTCCCGCCGCATGCGCTCGCGGTCGTCCGGGTGCAGGAGCTTCCACCAGAGGTCGCGGTCGGCCAGCCATTCCTCGGGCGAGTAGCCGCTGACCTCCGTCGTCTGCGGGCTCACGTACAGGCTCGCGGGGGTCCGTTCGTGGCTGTCGATGTAGACGATCGCCGGGAGCGTCTCGACGAGCGTCCGGAAGGGCGGCTCTCCGGTCGAGTGGTCACCAGGGGCCGCGCCGTGCGCCGCGGAGACGTCCGTGACGACGCCGATCCACAGGGCGGGATGGCCGCCCTGCGGCGGCAGCACGGTCGCCTGATCGCGGACCCACCGGTACGAGCCGTCGTCCTGCCGGACGCGGTACTCCTGATCCCAGGGCCCCGCGTCGATCCGGTCGCTCGCGGCCGCCGCCCTGCGGATGCGGTCCCGGTCGTCCGGGTGCAACAGCTCGTTGCGCCGGTCGGCGTCGGCCCGCAGGAGCTCGGCCGGGACGCCGATCACCTCTCGCGCCTGGGGGCTCACGTACAGCGGCGCCTCGTCGACGTGACCGACGCGCAGGACGTAGGCGACCGCGGCCATCGACTCGACGAGGTGCGGCAGCAGGTCGAGGGGGAGCGTCCGGAGTACCTCGTCGCCGGGCACGGCCGGAGCGTACCCAGCGGCGCGCCGCCGGGGAAGGGGAACCCGGCGGGATGTCCGAGCCCGCGCCGGCCGCTAGGCTCCGCCCGGGAGGATGGCCGAGCGGACGAAGGCGACGGTCTTGAACACCGTTAGCGGGGCAACTCGCTCGTGGGTTCGAATCCCACTCCTCCCGCTCGCGGTCCGCATCGCTCGATGCGCCCGCTCCGTATCCTGAGGTCGTGACCGCGGCCCCTTCCTCCGATCGGTTCCTGCGCGCCTGCCGCCGGGAGCCCGTCGACCGCACGCCGGTATGGTTCATGCGCCAGGCCGGCCGGTACCTACCCGAGTACCGCGAGCGTCGCGGGGCCGGCGACATCCTGGAGACCTGTCGCGATCCCGAGACCATCGTCGAGCTGACGCTGCAGCCGCTGCGGCGGATGCCGCTCGACGCGGCGATCGTGTTCAGCGACATCATGGTCCCGCTCGCCGCGATCGGCGTCCCGGTCCGGATCGAGCCGGGGCGCGGACCGGTGGTCGACGCGCCGATCCGCGACCGGGCCGCGATCGCGCGGCTGCGGGGGCTCGAGCCCGAGGAGGACGTCCCCGAGGTCCTCGAAGCGGTGCGGCTGCTCGTGAAGGAGCTGGACGTGCCGCTGATCGGGTTCGCTGGCGGGCCGTTCACGCTCGCCAGCTACCTCGTCGAGGGGGGGCCCTCGCGCGGCCACGAGCGGACGAAGGCGCTGATGCTCGGCGATCCGCAGGGCTGGGACCGCCTGATGGCCGCCCTCGTGGACGTCGTGCTGCCGCACCTACGCGCCCAGGTCGGCGCCGGCGCCGCCGCCCTCCAGGTGTTCGATTCCTGGATCGGGGCGCTGGACCCCGACGACTACGCCCGTGGCGTGCAACCGTACGCCACGCGGATCTTCGAGGGTCTTCGCGACCTCGCGGTGCCGACGATCCACTTCGGGGTCGGGACCGCGGAGCTCCTCGGATCGATGCGGCGTGCGGGAGGGGACGTGATCGGCGTGGATTGGCGCACGCCCCTCGACGACGCCTGGGGCCGGATCGGCCGCGATCGCGCGGTGCAGGGCAACCTCGACCCCGCGGCGCTGCTCGCACCGTGGGACGTGGTCGAGCGCAAGACCCTCGATGTGCTCGCGCGGGCCGGCGGCGCGGACGGGCACGTCTTCAACCTCGGGCACGGGGTGCTGCCGGCGACCGACCCCGGTCTGCTCGGGCGGGTGGTCGACCTGGTGCACGAACGGACCGAGCGGAAGGGGCCCGGGTCGTGACGACGGCGCGACCGATCGGTGTCCTGGTGATGGCGTACGGCACGGCGAGCGGCCCCGACGACATCGAGCGCTACTACACGGACATCCGCGGTGGCCGCGCGCCTTCGCCCGAGCACCTGCTCGAGCTGCGGGAGCGCTACGCCGCGATCGGCAACGTCTTCCCCCTCCTCGACACGACGCGCGCCCAGGCCGACGGGCTCGTGGCGCGTCTGAACGCCGGCGCGGACGACGTCGACGGCTCGGCCGGCGAGCCGTTCCGGGCCTACCTGGGGATGAAGCACTCCCCGCCGTTCATCGCCGAGGGCATCGCGGCGATGCGCGCCGACGGGATCGCGGAGGCCGTCGGGATCGTGATGGCGCCGCACTGGTCGGGCATGTCGGTCGAGACCTACATCGAGCGTGTCCGGCAGGTGACCGAGGACGACGGCGGCGGTCCGGTCTTCTCGTTCGTGCGGAGCTACCACGACCATCCGGCGTTCGTGGCGTTCCTCGCGGCCCGCGTCCGCGAGGCCCTCGACCGGCTCGAGCCCGACGAGCGCGAGGCCGCGCTCGTGATCTTCTCGGCGCACTCCCTCCCCGTCCGGACCGTCGCCGACGGCTCGCTCCGATGCAAGACGTGCGACTGCGACGACGGGTGCCGCTACCGCGACGGGCTGCAGCGGACCGCCGACCTCGTCGCCGAGCGTCTGGGGCTCCCGCATCACACGATCGGGTGGCAGAGCGCCGGCCGGACCGCCGACCCGTGGTGGGGTCCGCCCGTCGAGGACGTGATCCGCGACGCCTCGACGGCCGGCCACACGGCCGTCGTGGTCTGCTCGGCGGGCTTCGTGGCCGATCACCTGGAGGTCCTGTACGACCTCGACATCGAGGCGCGCGCGGTCGCGGAGGCGGCCGGCATCCGCTTCGAGCGAACCCGGATGCCGAACGCCGACCCCGCCTACCTCGACGTGCTCGCGGCCGTCGTGCGCGACCACCTCGCCGAGGTGCGCTCCGGCGCCCTCCCATGACCGAGGGCCGGGCGGGAGGTCCGATGGGCGGGGGACGCGTCGTCGTGGTCGGCGGGGGCATCGCGGGCCTCACGGTCGCGTACCGGCTGCTCCGGCGCGGGATCGACCCGCTCGTCCTGGAGGCGAGCGATCGACCCGGCGGCAAGCTTCGGTCGATCGAGGTGGACGGGCTCCGCGTCGAGGTCGGCCCGGACGCGTTCGTGGCCCGCAAGCCGTGGGCCGTGGACCTGTGCGGCGAGCTCGCGGTCCCGACGGTCGCGCCGGGCGCGACCGGCTCGTACCTGTGGACCGAGCGGGGGCTCGAGCCCTTCCCGCGTGACGCGCCGTTCGGGATCCCCGGCGACATCGCCGAGGTGCTCCGCTGGCCCGGCGTCTCCTCCCGTGGGCGCCGGCGCGCCGCGCGCGACCTCCTGATCCGCACGCGGCGGGACGGCGTCGAGGAGACGCTCGGCGGGCTGCTCCGGCGACGGCTGGGCGACGAGGCGACCGAGCGTGCCGTCGCCCCCCTGTTGGCCGGGCTGTACGCGGGCGACGTGGACCGGCTGTCGGCGCCCGCGACGTTCCCCGAGCTGGTCGCCTGGGAGTCGGCGCAGGGGAGCCTGATCCGAGGCTCGCAGGCAGCTCGCCGGGCGACCGACCGCGCCGCAGCCGGGCCGATGTTCCGAAGGCCCCTGGGCGGGATCGAGCGACTGACCGACACGCTGGTGGCCACCCTCGGGGACCGGGTCCGGACGGATGCGGCCGTCGCTTCGCTCGACGAGCTCGCGGATCCGGACGCGATCGTCTTGGCCACCCCCGCCTTCGAGTCGGGGCGCTTGGTGCGCGAGCGGGCGCCACACGCCGCCGCCGAGCTCGCCGCGATCCCCTACGTCTCGACCGCCGTCGTCGCGATGGTCTACCCGCAGGGATCGCAGGCATCGCTCCCGGATGGGACCGGGTTCGTCGTGCCGCGCGGGATGGCGCCGATGACGGCGTGCACATGGCTCTCCAGCAAGTGGCCGGACGACGGCTGGGGGACCCGGGCCGTCCTGCGCTGCTACGTGGGCGCGGCCGGCGAGGAGGACGTCGTGGATGCGCCCGACGCGGATCTGATCGATGCCTGCGCGCGTCACGTGGCGGCCGTGGTCCCGCTGCCCGACCGGCCGGAGCTCGCCGCCGTCCATCGCTGGCCGCGAGCGATGCCGCAGTTCGAGCGCGGACACCTCGAGCGCGTCGTCCGGATCCGCGAAGGACTCCCCGCGGGTATCTTCGTGGCCGGGAGCGCCTACGACGGCGTGGGCATCCCGGACGCCGTCCGCGGGGCGGGGGAGACGGCCGAGCGGGTCGCCGCGTTCCTCGGCGCATCGCGACGGAGCGACGAGGAGACGGTGCCGTGACCGACACGCTGTACGCGCTCTACCCGGTGTTCGTGGCGTCCGAGCTGTTCCGCGAGCTGGAGCCCGAGGAGCTGGCGGAGGCCGGGCGGGAGCTCGAGGAGCTCTACGGGTCGTGGGCCGGACGCGTCGACGTCCGCGGGACGTACTCGACGGTGGGGTTCCGCGCCGACGCCGATCTGATGCTCTGGCTCGTCGGGTCGACGCCCGACGACGTCCAGTCGTTCCTCGTCGCGTTCCGCCGGACCTTCGCCGGCCGGCTGCTCGACCTGTCCTGGACGTTCATGGGCGTCGTGAAGCCGGCGGAGTTCACCGCGGACCACCAGCCCGCGTTCGTCCGCGGCGAGCCACCGAAGCGGTTCCTGAACGTGTACCCGTTCGTGCGGACGCCGGAGTGGTACCTGCTCCCCCGCGAGGAGCGGGCCCGGCTGCTCGCCGAGCACGGCGTGATGGGCCGCGAGTTCCCCGACGTGCTGGCGAACACGACGAGCGCGTTCGGCCTGGGCGACTGGGAGTGGATCCTCGCCTTCGAGGCCGACGAGGCCGACCGGCTCGTCGACTGCATCCGCCGGCTCCGGGACGCGGAGGCGCGCCGCTACACGAAGGAAGAGGTTCCGTTCGTCACGGGGATCCGGAAGCCGGTGGCGGAAGCGCTCGCCGACCTGACCTAGCCCTCGTCCGACACTGGTCCGTGACGGACTAGTCCGCGCCGGCGCCGGCGAGCACCTCGGCGGCGTGGTCGGGGACGTAGGTGTAGATCTCGCGCGGCGGCCGCACGTAGCCCTCGTCCTGCTGGCGCGGAGGGATCTGGATGTCGGGCAGCGGCTTCTCCTCCCACGGGATCCGCGAGAGCAGATGGGCGATGCAGTTCAGGCGCGCCTTCTTCTTGTCGTCGGCCTCGACCACGTACCAGGGCGCCTCGGGGATGTCGGTGTGGACGAACATGTCGTCCTTGGCGCGCGAGTAGTCGATCCACCTCGTCCGTGAGTACAGGTCCGTCTCCGAGAGCTTCCACCGGCGCATCGGGTCGGTGATCCGCTTGCGGAACCGACGCTCCTGCTCCTCGTCGCTGACGGAGAACCAGTACTTGATCAGCCGGATCCCGTCCTCGACCAGCAGCCGCTCGAGGATCGGGCACTGCCGGAGGAACCGCTGGAACTCGGCGGGGGAGCTGTAGCCCAGCACGCGCTCGATCCCGGCGCGGTTGTACCAGCTGCGGTCGAACAGGACGATCTCGCCGGCCGCGGGGAGCTCGTCCACGTAGCGCTGGAAGTACCACTGGGTGGTCTGGCGCTCCGTGGGCTTCGGCAGCGCCACGTGGCGCGTCAGCCGCGGGTTCATGTGCTCGGTGATGCGCTTGATCGCGCCGCCCTTGCCCGCCGCGTCCCAGCCCTCGAACAGCGCCAGCACCGGCACCCGCTCGTCGTAGATACGGAACTGCAGGTTGCGCAGCCTGAGCTGCTGGCGCGCGATGCGCTTCCAGTACTGCTTCTCCGAGAGCTTCTTGCCGAGATCGACGGCCTCGAGCACGCTCTCAGGCCCCGCTCACTGTTCGGGGCCCTCCAGCGGCAGCCCGGCCTCGCGGGCGGTCTCGCGCACCCGCTGCAGGTCTTCCTTGGCGCGGCGCTCGCGCTCGCCGCGGGTGGCACGCTGCGCGAGCTGGCTGCGGCTGACGGCGGCCGGGGTCTCCTCGCGGCGCGTGCGGGCGGCCTCCATCGCGCGCACCAGCGTCTCGAAGA
>DATBLY010000038.1:0-9366 GCA_036555125.1 Actinomycetota bacterium
GGCGTCGCGCAAGGCCCGCGCGACCACCTTGGCGCCGCGGTCGTGCCCGTCCAACCCCGGCTTCGCGACGATCACGCGGTACGTCTCGGTCATCGCGCGGCAGTGTAGAAGAAGGCTCCGGTTGCGGCCCGAACGGCCCGCGACGGAAGATGCGCGCGTGACGGAACCGGGAACGCGGTCGGACGAACCCTGCCGGACGCCCGCCGTGCGTCCGGAGGTCCGCTGATGGGCCGGCTCGACGGCAAGGTCGCGCTGATCACCGGGGCCGGGAGCGGCATGGGCCGCGAGGCCTGTGCGGTGTTCGCGTCCGAGGGAGCCCGGATCGCCGGGATCGACCTCGACGCCACCTCGCTGGAGGCGACGGCCGTGCTCGTCCGCGACGCCGGCGGAGAGATCGCCTCCTTCGTCGCGGACGTCGCCGACGAGGGGCAGGTGCGGGACGCGATCCAGGCAGCCGCGGCGCGGTTCGGCGCGCTCCACATCCTCTACAACAACGCGGGCGTGCTCTGGCGCGACCGCGACCTCGGCGTCCTCGACACGGACGAGGCCGTGTGGGACCGCGTGATGGCGATCAACCTCAAGGGCATCGTCTGGGTCTGCAAGCACGGGATCCCGGAGCTGATCCGCGCCGGCGGTGGCTCGGTCGTGAACGTCGGCTCGGTCTCGGCGCTCCTGGGCGACACCGTGCCCCAGGACGCCTACACGGCCAGCAAGGGCGCGGTGATCTCGCTCACCCGCTCGCTCGCGGTGCAGTTCGCCGCTCAGGGGGTGCGCGCGAACTGCATCCACCCCGGGTTCATCGACACGCCCCTGCAGACCGTCCGCACGACCGATCCGGCCTGGGTGGAGGGGGCGAGGGCCGCGATCCCGCTCGGGCGGCTCGGGGCCCCGCGGGACGTGGTGAACGCCGCGCTGTTCCTGGCGAGCGACGAGTCCGCGTACATCACCGGCGTCGAGCTGGTGGTCGACGGCGGCACGATGGTCGTCTGAGCGATGACCGGCCTCGAGCCCATCCATCGACCGATCGTCGACTACGTCGAGTCGTGGCTGGACGGCGACGCGACCCGCATGGCGACGTGTCTGCATCCCGCGCTCGCCAAACGAGCCGCGGTCGACGACGCCACCGGCGCCCTGACCCTCGACGAGGCACCCTTCGCCGTGATGACGACCGATGCCGTCGCGGGCGGACCCAAGGCCTACGGCCGGGCGATGGAGGTCGAGGTGCTCGAACGAGCGGGCGACATCGCCTCCGCTCGCGTCGTCTCGGAGCCCTTCGTGGATCACCTGCATCTCGCGCGCTTCGGCGATCGCTGGCTGATCGTGAACGCGCTCTACCAACGGCGCCCGGCGGCGGACGCCCCCGGCGACCCGGTCCCTGCCCGGCGGGTGCTCGACGCATACGCGTCCTCGTGGTTCGACCGCGACGTGGAGCGAGCCCGCGCCGTCTACCATCCCGACTTCGTCGAGCGTCGCGATGTGCATCCCGATGACGGCCTCGACCTCGAGGAGGTGTCGATGCAGGACGTGATCGACGAGGTGAGCGAAGGCGCGCCCCATGGGATCGAGCGGAGCTGGGACGCGCGCGTCCTGAGCGTCGATGGCCACATGGCGAGTGGCGCCGTGTCTGTCGGGCCGTGGGACGTGCACGCGCACCTGGGGCGGTTCGGCGACCGCTGGCTGATCGTGAACATCCTGTACCGCACGAACCCTGAGACACCCCGGTAGCGGGCGCTCACTAGACTCGCCCCGTGCTCGAGGCCTACTGCACACCGCTCTCGATCCAGCCCGGCGACCCGGTGGCGATCCACGTCTCGACGGATGCCGACACCTTCGACGTGTCGATCGAGCGCGACGGCGCTGTGCCGACGCTCGTCTGGGACACACGTGACGCCGCCGGTCGCGCCCACCCCATCCCCGACGACGCCAGCGCGACCGGTTGCGGGTGGCCAGCCACCCTGGACATCCCGGTCGACGCAACGTGGCGCTCGGGGTACTACGCCGTCACGCTGACCGCCGGGAGCGAGCGCGCGGACGCCTGCTTCGTGGTGCGACCCCCCACGCGGGACCGTGCGCCGATCCTGCTGGTCCTCTCCACCACCACCTGGAACGCGTACAACGACTGGGGCGGACCGTCCCTGTACACCGGCGGGACGCGGGTCTCGTTCGAGCGGCCCTTCGCGAAGGGGTTCCTGATCAAGCCCGAGCCGATCGGGCGGATGATGCAGTCCACGCCCGATCGCGAGGCGATGGGCTATCGCTCCTGGGCGCGGCCGCTCGGGCTGTCCGACTGGAGCGGCGGGGCCGGCTGGTGGAACTGGGAACGGCCGTTCCTGCACTGGGCCGAGGCGAACGGCTACCGGATCGACGTCGCGACCTCGCAGGACCTGGACGCGCGGCCGGAACTCCTCGAGGGGTACCGGCTGAGCCTGCACGTCGGGCACGACGAGTACTGGTCGCGCGGGATGCGCGACGCCCTCGACGCGTTCGTCGCCGCCGGCGGCAACGCTGCGATCTTCAGCGGCAACACCTGTTTCTGGCAGGTCCGCTTCGACGACGGTCACCGGGCGATGACTGGCTTCAAGTACCGCGCCGACGAGGACCCGGTCCTCGGGACCGCCGACGAACACCTGCTCACGGGGGCGTGGTCGGACCGGAGGATCGGGCATCCGGAGACCTCGACGATCGGCCTGACGTTCACGCGGGGCGGGTACTCCCGGTACGGCCTCGGCGCGCCGGACGCGTCGGGCGGCTACACGGTCCATCGGCCCGACCACTGGGCCTTCGCCGGGAGCGGCCTGGGCCGTGACGACGGCTTCGGGACGCGTGATGCGATCGTCGCCTACGAGGTGGACGGGTGTGCGTTCACGCTCCGCGACGGCCTCCCGGTCCCGACGCACGAGGACGGTGCCCCCGAGACGCTCGAGATCCTCGCGACCGCCCCCGCGAGCCTCTGGACCCAAGATGAGCAGCCGACGCGCTACGCGCATGAGCCGGGCGAGCGCGAGCACGTCGCCATGGCGCTGTTCGGCGACGCGTCACCGAGCCACGTGGACGAGCTCGCGAACAACCACGCCGTGATGGGCGTCTTCGACCGGCCCGGCGGCGGGACGGTCTTCAACTCCGGCGTGATCGACTGGGCGTTCGGGCTGAAGCACGGGGACCCGATCGTCGAGCGCATCACGCGCAACGTCCTCGACCGGCTCGGGGCGCCCGGCCGGTAGTCTTGCTCAGACTACCGACCCCGGCGGGCGATGCTCACCGGTGCCTATACTCGAGTCGCGATGCCCAAGCGGTTCTAGATCCGCCCGCCTGGCCTCAAGCCCACGACGAAGGTCGGTACGTTCGGACCGTACCGAGGCCGGCTCGGCCTCGCGTGGGTGATCGCCCCGTTGATCGCGGGGATCCTGATCCTCGTCGCGGGGTACCTCGCGCTGTTCCGCTGAACCCCGATGCGCTGGGACGCCTTCGCCTCCGCGTGCCCCGAGCTCGCCGAGCTCGCCCTGGACCGGCTGAGGGCGCACGAGCTCTGCATGCTCGGCACGCTCCGCGCCGACGGCTCACCGCGCATCACCCCGTGCGAGTTCGACCTCGCGGCCGGAGAGCTCATGCTCGGCATGATGTGGCGGAGCCGCAAGGCCGTCGACCTGCTCCGCGATCCGCGGTGCGTCGTCCACAGCTGCACGAGCGACCGGATGGGGACGGAGGGTGACGCCAAGCTCTACGGGAGGGCCGTGCCGGTCGAGGACGCCGGGCGGCGCGAGGCGTACCGCGACGCGATCCGGCGGAGGATCGACTGGGCACCCGACGAGCCGGAGTTCCACCTCTTCGCGCTGGACGTGACGTCCGCGGGGTTCATCACGTTCGCCGAACCCCGCCGGGTCCTGTCCTGGACCGAGGCCGGCGGTCTCCGGGAGCTGCCCCACCCGGGCTGAGCCCGGCCGCGGTCACCCCACCTTGCGGAGCGGCGCGTAGGCGAGCAGCACGCGCTTCTCGCCCACGTCGCCGAACCGGATCGTCGCCTCGGCGTCCTCGCCGGCTCCGGAGACCGTCAGCACGACGCCCTCACCCCAGCGCTCGTGCGCCACCGTGTCGCCGGCGACGATCGCGGGCGCCTCACGCCTCTGGACCGCGGCCGGGCGCGGCGCCGTCCAGCCCGGGGCGACCTCCACGGCCTCGTCGCGCCCCGGCAGTCCCACGACCGAGTACCCGCGCTGCGCCTCCGCCCGGATCGCGGTCCCCGCGCCCCGGCCACGGTGGCGGCTGCGAGCCTCGGCCTCCCGCACGTCCAGCAGGCGCTCGGGGATCTCCGAGAGGAACCGCGAGGGCGGGTTGTACTGGGTCTGGCCGAACAGCGTCCGGCTCCACGCGTAGGCCAGGTACAGGCGCTGCTGCGCCCGCGTGATCCCGACGTAGGCGAGACGCCGCTCCTCCTCGAGCGCGGCCGAGTCCGTCATCGACCGGTAGTGGGGGAAGATCCCGTCCTCGAGCCCCACGATGAACACCACCGGGAACTCGAGGCCCTTCGCGATGTGCAGGGTCATCAGGGTGATCGCCGACTCGTCCTCGTCGTACTCGTCCTGCTCCCCCACGAGCGACACCTGCTCGAGGAAGCTGGCGAGGTCCGTGTCCGGCTCCCGCGCGACGATCTCGGCCGCCACCCCCGCGAGCTCCTGGAGGTTCTCGATCCGCCCCTGGGCCTCGACCGTCCGCTCCTCCTCGAGCTCGGCGAGGTACCCCGACCCCTGGGCCGCGAACTCGACCATCCGGGCCGGTCCGGCGCCGTCGTCGAGGTGGTGCCGGAGCGCGTCGATCACCTGGACGAACCCGGCGACCGCGCCCTTCGCCCGCGTGCCGAGCGTCGCGATCCGGTCCACCTGGCGGCACGCGTCGAGCACGTGGATGCCCTCGTCGTAGGCGAACGTCTCGACCGAGGCCACGGTCGCGTCGCCGATCCCGCGCTTCGGCGTGTTCACGACACGGCGGAACGAGATCACGTCCTGCGGGTTCACCAGCAGCCGCAGGTACGCAAGGACGTCCTTGATCTCCTTCCGCTGGTAGAACCGCACGCCCCCGAACACCCGATAGGGCGTGCCGATGCGCATCAGCACGTCCTCGAGCACCCGGCTCTGCGCGTTCGTCCGGTAGAACACGGCGACGTCGCGGTAGCGGAACCCCTCGGACGCGCGCAGCCGCTCGATCTCGTCGGCGACGAAGAACGCCTCGTCGTGCTCGTCCTCGGCCCGGTACCGGACCGTCAGCTCGCCGTTCGGCGCCTCGGTCCACAGGCTCTTCGGCTTGCGCTGGACGTTGTTCGCGATCAACGCGTTCGCGATCTCGAGGATGTTCTGCGTGGAGCGGTAGTTCTGCTCCATCAGGAACACCGCCGCGTCGGGATAGTCGCGCTCGAAGTCCAGGATGTTCTGGATCGTCGCGCCGCGCCACGAGTACACGCCTTGGTCGGCGTCGCCGACGACGCACACGTTGCGGTACTTCGCGGCGAGCTGGTTCACGAGCTGGTACTGCGCCCGGTTCGTGTCCTGGTACTCGTCGACCAGGACGTATCGGAACCGCTCCTGGTAGTGCTGCAGCACCTCGGGATGATCCGCGAACAGCCGGACCGTCTCCGAGATCAGGTCGTCGAAGTCGAGCGCCCCGGCCGCCTTCTTCCGCCGCTCGTACTCGGCGTACACCTTCGCGATCGTCTCCTCGTAGAAGTTGCCGGCCTGCTCGGCGAACCGGTCCGGCCCGATCACCTGGTCCTTCGCGCGGCCGATCCCCGCCGCCATCGCCTTCGGCGGGAACCGCTTGGGGTCCAGGTCGAGGTCCTTCAGCACCTGGGCGATCAGCCGCTCGGTGTCGCCGTCGTCGTAGATCGTGAAGCTCGACGGCACCCCGAGGTGGGTGTGCTCCCGGCGGAGGATCCGCGCGCAGGTCGAGTGGAACGTCAGGATCCACATCCCCTTCGAGATCCGCGTGCCCATCAGGCCCTCGACGCGCTCGGCCATCTCGCGGGCCGCCTTGTTGGTGAAGGTGATCGCCAGGATCTGCCCGGGCGAGACGTCGTGGTCGCGGATCAGGTAGGCGATCCGGTGCGTGAGGGCCCGCGTCTTGCCCGAGCCGGCGCCGGCGACGATCAGGACCGGGCCGTCGGTGTGCAGGACGGCCTCGGCCTGGATGTCGTTCAGGCCCTCGAGGAGGGGGGAGACGGTCGCCACGACCCGATGCTAGCGCGCGGTCGAGACGCCGCCGGTCGGCACGTTCGTTGTGCGCCCCGGGGCCCGGCCGTACCCTGGACCGACGTGGACGCCGAAGCCCTTCCCCGCACGCAGGCGCCGGTGAGCCGGCGACGCAGGCCGCTCTGGAGCACGGTCGTTCACTGGTTCGGCATCGCCTGCCTCATGCTCGCGGCGGGGGTCGCCGGCTACATCGGCTGGCTCCTGTGGGGCACGGGCCTGGAGACGAAGGCCGCCCAGGCGGACCTCAAGCAGGGGTTCGAGGCCGTCGTCGACACGCAGACGCCGGAGCAGGCGCCGCCGCCCGGCGTCGTCCCCCTGCGGGGATCGGCTTACGCCGAGCTGGTGATCCCCCGGATCGACCTCGACATGATCGTCGTGCAGGGAACGGACACCGAGTCGCTGAAGAAGGGCCCCGGGCACTACCCCGACACCGCCGACCCCTGGGACGGGACCGGGCGGGTCGGGATCGCCGGCCACCGCACGACCTACCTCGCGCCGTTCCACGACCTGGACGCGATGCGGGTCGGCGACCCGATCACCCTGCGGACGGAGTACGGCACCTTCGAGTACCGGGTGACCGAGGTCTTCGTGATCGCATCCGAGGGATCGGGCGTCGTGCTCAGCCAGACCACGGAACCGACGCTCGTGCTGACGACCTGCCACCCGCGGTACTCCTCGAGCCAGCGCTTGATCGTCACGGCCGAGCGGGCCTGAGAGCCGTAGCGGCGCGACCTGACGGCCTCCCCGGGGCCGGATCAGCCGTCGTCGCTCGTCGACCGGCAGCCGACGACCGCCGGCCACAGGTCCACGAGCCGGTGGAAGCACTGGTTCACCTTCACCCACGGCCGGAACGTGAGGTCGGCCGTGCGCAGCTCGTCGAAGGGGCATGGGTCGTCGATCACGCGGAGCCGGAGCCGGCCCTTCGCACGCGACCAGCGGTAGGTGCCCTCCATCGAGGAGCAGTTCGAGTCGTTGTACAGCGTGAGCGTTGCGCCGTCGACGGTGAAATGGCCCGACGCGCGGAACCCCGAGATCTGGTGCTCCAGGAAGTAGCGTCCCTCGAAGAAGATCAACGTCGATAGCCCCGCGTCGCGGCGGAACGGGATGCAGCGCAGGCATCGGTACGGGAGGCCCACCAGCGGACCGCCGACCTCGTCGATCGTCAAGACGCGCAGGTAGGTCCCGTCGATCGGCGTGGTCTCGCGCGGCGGACCGGGCCTCGTGTACGCGTACGGCTCGACCTCCGCCGGCAGGTCGAACGATCGCGCCGCCAGGTAGACGCCGCCGACCTTGACGAGGTCCACGGGGGACGGTGAGGGAGACGGGCGAGCGCTCGCGCGCCCGGCCGGCGTCGCGTCGCCCGTGGACGTGGCCGCCCCGACGCCGAAGCCGATCACGACCCCCAACGCCAGGGCGAGCGCGACCGCCGCGATCGCCCGCTTCGCCATGGCCGCAGGCTATCGGCATGGCGCGAGACCTGTCAAACCATTACGCTGGTCTCGCATGGACCCGGCGCGCATGGCCCGGCTGGGCGAGACCGAGGAGCCCGGCGACCGTCCCACGGCGCCCGGCTCCCTCCGGCTGGTCCAGCGGTTCCTGAACTCCCACAACCACGAGTTCCCGCCGGAGGTGGATCGGCTCGGGACCCCGGAGCGAGCCGCGGCGTGGCTCGCGGCGAGCGGGCTCCTGGTCCCGGGGACCCGTCTCGCGGAGACCGACCGAGGCCGCCTGGTCGCGTTGCGGGACGGGCTCCGCGAGGTCGTCGCCGCCGGGGGCGAGCCGCCACCGGCCCTGGCGCACGAGGCCACCACCCCGATCGGCGTCGCGTTCGGCGACGACGGTCGTCCGTCGCTCGTCGCGTTCGGCGACGGCGTCGACCGGGCGATCTCGGGGATCCTCGCGGCGTGCGCGGAGGCGTCGCTCGACGGCTCCTGGGGACGGCTCAAGACGTGCCGCGAATGCCGGTGGGCGTTCTACGACCGATCCAAGAACCGATCGGGGGCCTGGTGCGCGATGCGGATCTGCGGCAACCGGAGGAAGAACCGCAGCTACCGCCGGCGGCACGGGGTCGCGATCCGCGCGGCCGGGTGACCGCCGCGGACCGGTCGGCCTATTCCCACTCGATCGTCCCGGGCGGCTTCGACGTGATGTCGTAGGCGACCCGGTTCACGCCGGGCACCTCCCGGATCACCCGTTGGGCGATCCGGTCGAGCACCTCGTACGGCAGCCGGGCCCAATCGGCGGTCATCGCGTCCTCGCTCGTCACCGCCCGGACCACGACCGGGTGCTCGTAGGTCCGCCCGTCGCCCATCACCCCCACGCTCCGCACGTCGGCCAGCAGGATGGCGAACGCCTGCCAGGTCTCGTGCTCGAGGCCGGCCCGCTTGATCTCCTCGCGGACGAGGCGGTCGGCGCCGCGCAGGACCGCGAGCCGTTCGGCGGTCACCTCGCCCATGATCCGCACCGCCAGCCCGGGACCCGGGAACGGCTGGCGCTGCACGATCTCCTCGGGCAGCCCCAGCTCCGCGCCGACCACCCGGACCTCGTCCTTGAACAGGTCGCGGAGGGGCTCGACGAGCTCGAGGTCCATCTCCTCGGGCAGCCCGCCCACGTTGTGGTGGCTCTTGATGTTGGCCGCGGTCGCCGAGCCCGACTCGATCACGTCGGGGTACAGCGTCCCCTGGACCAGGAACCGGGCGTCGGCGTGCTCCCGCGCGACCTCCTCGAACACGCGGATGAACTCCTCACCGATCGTCTTGCGCTTCCGCTCGGGGTCGGTGACACCCGCCAGCCGCTCCAGGAACCGGTCGGCGGCCTTCACGTGGATCAAGGGGACGTGGAAATGACGGCCGAAGGTCTCCTCGACCTGGTCGGGCTCACCCTCGCGGTTCAGCCCGTGGTCGACGAACACGCACGTGAGCTGACCCCCGACGGCCCGATGCACCAGGAGCGCAGCGACGGCCGAGTCCACCCCGCCCGAGAGGGCGCACAGCACCTCGGCACCGCCGACCTGCTCGCGGATCTGGGCGACCGCGCGATCGATCACGTTCGCGGGCGTCCAGTCGGGCAGCAGGCCGCACCCCTCGTAGAGGAAGCGCTTCATCACCTGCAGCCCCTTCGGCGTGTGCGC
>DATBLY010000039.1:0-4068 GCA_036555125.1 Actinomycetota bacterium
TACCGATGGGAGGCTCCTACGCCCCCCAGCCGGGGTCGGGGGGTATCCGCGATGACGAGGGCACGCGCGATCGGTTCCGGGAGACACTCTCCCGCTTCTCGAAGACGGATGCCGATGTCTACGAGGACTGGTCGGGCTGGCTCGCGCGCAGCGCGGCGTTCCTCGGACCGCTCCTGATGCAGACGCCGGTGAACCTCGGATCCATGGCGTGGAGCGACCTCGCCGATCAGGCGCAGTTCGCGCTGCGGAATCGGAAAGGCATGAGTTCCCGCCAAGCCGCAGACATCACGAAGCTCTTCACCATGAGCGCCGCGGATCTGCTGAGCGAATGGTTCGAGTCCGAAGAGCTCAAGGCCCTCATCGCGACCAACGGCATCATCGGCACCTGGGCAGGGCCCGAGGAGCCGGGCACCGCGTACGTCTTGATGCATCATGCCGTGGGCGACCTCGGCGATGGCAAGGTGTCGGAGTGGGGATACCCGATGGGCGGCATGGGTGCCGTGAGCGGCGCCTTGCGGGCGAGCGCGGAGTCCTTCGGCGCCGAGGTCCGCACCTCGAGCCCGGTCGAACACATCCTCGTCGAGTCGGGCGCGGTGCGCGGAGCCGTGACCGTGTCGGGTGAGGAGTTCCGAGCCCCACTCGTCATCAGCGCCTGTCACCCGAAGACCACGTTCCTGCGCCAGATCGATCGCAACGACTTGCCAGACGCGTTCGTCCGAGATATCGAGAACTGGAAGACGCGGAGCGGGACCGTCAAGGTCAATCTGGCGCTTTCGCACTTGCCCGGCTTCCGGGACGACCCCAACGGCGAGGATCCTGAGATCGCCGGCTCTTCCATCATGATCGCGCCCACCATCCGGTACCTGGAGAAGGCGTTCGAAGAGGCGCGCGACGGCGCGGCGTCCACCGCACCGTTCTCGGAGACCTGCATCCCGAGCTACTACGACCCGACCCTTACGCCCGAGGGCATGCACGTGATGTCGATGTTCACGCAATGGGTGCCGCACGAGTGGGCCCAGGAGCGCAACCAGGACGAGCTCGAAGCGTACGCGGACCGACTCGTGGACATCCATGACGACTTCATGCCGGGCTTCAAGGACGCGATCGTGGGGCGCCAGGTGATCGGACCGTGGCAGATGGAACATGAGTGGGGACTGATCGGCGGCAACATCTTCCACGGTGAGCTGTCGCCGGACCAGCTGTTCCACATGCGACCCGCGCCCGGCTATGCGGACTACCGCACGCCGATCCGCGGGCTCTATCAGGCGTCCTCCGCCACCCATGCCGGCGGTGGGGTGACGGGCCTGCCCGGCCATCACGTCGTCCGCGAGATCGTCAAGGATCGCAAACGACGCCGCTTCGGGAGGCGGGACCGCGGTCGATGAGGAACGACGGGCGTTCGATCGCTCGAGCCGACTCCGTGATGTTCGACCGTCATCTCCGGACGGGCTGCGCTCTCGAACCATCAGCTGCTCTCGAGTAGCGGTTCGTTCGTCGGTCGGTGGGAGGGGGAGGATTCGAACCTCCGTAGGCTACGCCGGCGATTTTACAGACCGCTCCCTTTGGCCGCTCGGGCACCCTCCCGGGGAGCCCTATCCTACGGCGCGGTGCATGCCGACGCCCTCGTACCGAGGTGGGCGCTCAGCTGATGAAGACCGTTTCCTCCCCGACCGGCAGCCGCAACACGTCGCGGAAGCCGTCGGTGGCGATGATCGTGTCGAGCCGCAACGATGCGGCACCCGGTCCGAAGACCACGCCCGTGGCCGGCTCGAGCACGATGGACCACTCAGCGCCGGAGCCCGGTACGCAGGTGACCCCGTGCGACAGGTACGCCCGGGCCACGAAGAGACCGTTGCGCACCTGGCGGATCGCGCCTTCGACGTAGATGATCGATCGCTCCGAGCAGGTCGTCGTTCCCGTCAGGGTCAGATCCCCGCTGACCGGATCCGTGGAACCGCCCGCCACTTCCAGGCTCGCCCGGATCCGGCTCGGATCCACCCGGTCGACTGCCAGCACGAGCGGACCCCCCACCCCGTCCACGCCCGAACCGCAGCACGTCGACACCATGATCGTGTACGTGACGGCGGGCCGCGCGCGGAAGCGAACGCCGGAGGCAAGGTTGAAGCGATCGTCGTTGCAGGTCACGAGGGCGACCGAGCCGGATCGCCGGACGAACACGGTGAGCACCGTGTCGTACTCGCTGCCCAGCGTGTCCACCTGATAGCGCCCACCCTGCGTCGGCTCGAACGTGAAGAAGACCGAGGAGCTGTTCCCGCACCGGCGCGGTCCGTCGGCGGTCGCGTCCGTCGTGTCTTGCTCGTAGACGAACGGGAGAGAGCTCACGCGGATGGCGCCGTCGACGTCGTCGTTGGGCGGCGGCGCGGCCATCGCGGGCAAGGCGCTGAGCACGATCGCTGCCGACGCGACCAGGAGCGTGACGATCCGAGCGAGCGGCCGCGCCATCCGCCACCTCCACCCTCTGCCGGTAGGCTCCGGCCTCGCTCGCATCCAAGCCCTACGCCGCCTGGCCGTCAAGGGACTTCCGTTACGATGCGGCCATGGCCAAGGACCAGTTCTCGTTCGACATCGTCTCCGAGGTCGACCTCCAGGAGGTCCGGAACGCCGTCGACCAGGCGAGCCGCGAGATCGCCCAGCGGTTCGACTTCAAGAACACGGAGACGAGCATCACCCAGGACCACACCACGCTCGAGCTCCGCTCCTCGACGGAGGACCGCCTCAAGGCCGCCGTCCAGGTGCTGAAGGACAAGGCCGTCAAGCGGAACGTCCCCCTCAAGGCCCTCTCCGAGGGTGAGGTCCACAGCGCGGCGAAGGGCCACGTGCGCCAGGCCGTAACGGTGCTCACCGGGATCGGCGACGAGAAGGCCAAGGAGATCTCGAAGTTCGTCCGCTCGTCGGTCCCGAAGGTCCAGACGCAGATCCAGGGCTACCAGATCCGGGTCTCGGGCAAGAACAAGGACGACCTGCAGGCGGCGATCCGTGCCGTCAAGGAGCACGACTTCGGCATCGCGCTGCAGTTCACGAACTACCGCCCCTAGCAGGGCCGACGCGGTCCCGTTCGCGTTGCGCCCCGTCCGACCGGGCCGGTAGGCTGGCCGGACTCAGGAGGTGATACGCGTGGACGTCGACCGTCTGAAAGCGCGTGCGGCGGAGATCGCCGAGCGGGAAACGAAGGTCCTGCTGGACCGGACCCCGGGATCGAAGGCGCTACACGAGCGCGCCCTGCGGAGCTTGCCCAACGGTGTGGCCTCGAACTTCCAGGCCGGGGATCCCTACCCCGTGTACCTGCAGCGGGGTTCGGGCGCGAACGTCTGGGACGTCGACGGGACGCGATACACCGACTTCCACGGGGGGTTCGGGGTCAACGTCGTCGGCCACGCCCATCCGGTCATCGTCGAGGCGATCCGCAAGGTCGCGGACCAGGGGATCCACTTCGCGGTCACGACGGAGGCCACGGTCGCGCTCGCCGAGGAGATCTGCTCCCGCTTCGAGCTCGAGCAGATGCGGTTCGTGAACTCCGGGACCGAGGCGACGATGGACGCGATCCGTGTCGCCCGTGCGGCGACCGGCCGCGACAAGATCATCAAGATGGAGGGCTCGTACCACGGGCACCATGACTCCGTCCTGTTCTCGGTCGTGCCCGAGGCCGATGTGCTCGGCCTGCGGCACAACGTGGATCAGGAGGGCAAGGCCTGGTACACGACCGAGCCGACGTCGAAGGGCGTGCCGAAGGCGTTGTGGAACACCGTGATCGTCGCACCGTTCAACGATGCGTCGGCGGTCGAGCAGGCGTTCCGAGACAACCCGGGCGAGATCGCGGCGGTGATCCTCGAGCCCGTGATGATGAACATCGGCCTGGTCGTTCCCCAGCCCGGGTACCTGCAGGCGTTGCGGGACACGTGCGAGGCGAACGGCGCCGCCCTGATCTACGACGAGGTGAAGTGCGGCGGCACGATCGCCTACGGGGGCACGACGGAGCGGTTCGGCGTCCGGCCGCACCTGGCGGCCTACGCGAAGGCGATCGGCGGCGGCGCGACGATCGGCGCGTTC
>DATBLY010000049.1:0-44428 GCA_036555125.1 Actinomycetota bacterium
CTCGTGCTCCCGAAGATGAACCAGGTCAGCAGCGCGAACGACCAATTGGAGCAGGCGCAGTCGCAGGAAGCGACCTTGCAGTCGCAGCTCGCCGCCCTCCAGCAGGCACAGCAGGATGCCCCGGCGGCCCGCGAGACGATCCGGCGGGTCGACGACGCGATCCCGCCCACCGTTGACCAGCAAGGCTTCATCCTCCTCCTACAGAACGCCGCCGATCAGGCGGGCGTCGACCTGTTCACGATCACCCCGGGCGGCCCGACCTTCGACGCCGCCACCGGGCTGACCTCGATCGACACCACGCTCACGGTGGAGGGGTCGTACTTCGCGATCACGGAGTTCCTCTTCAACATCGAGACCCTTCCCCGGGCCGCCAAGGTCACGTCGCTCACCGTGGCTCCCGCCGGCGATTCCGCCACCGGTGGAGGCCTGACCGCGACGGCAGCGGTCACCCTGTACACGACGGATCAGAGCGCCGGCCCCGGGTCGTCGCCAGGGCCCACGACGGATGGGGGCACCACCGCCGCGCCCGCGAGTCCGGCCGCGTCGCCCAGCCCGGGCGAGGTCGGCGTCCTCCAGCCGGGGGGGAACTAGATGCCGCTGTCTGACCGCGACCGTCGCGCCGTCAAGATCGGTGGGATCCTCGCCGCCGTCCTGATCGTGGCGCTGCTCGGGATCGGCCAGCTCGGCAAGGGCGGGACCGAGGCCCTGCCGCCGCTCACCCCGCCGTCCGGGAGTACCGCCCCCACGACCGGGCCGTCGGGGCCGACCGGAGCGACCGGGCCGACCACGGGGCCGACCACCGGCCCCACCCAGGCGCCGCCGAGCGCGGTGTTCAACGGCCGCGACCCCTTCTCGCCACCACCGATCTTCGCGACGGCGGCGCCGCCGACGTCGCCCGGATCCTCGCCCACGTCGCCGGGCACGTCACCCACGTCGCCGGGCACGTCACCCACGTCTCCGGGGACCAGCCCGACCGGTGGTCCGACGTCCTCGCCCACCCTCCCGTCGAACGGCTCGAGTACGACGATCGGCGGCCACACCGTCGTGATCCTCGACACGTTCACGCAGAACGGGCAACAGATGGCGACGATCGAGGTCGATGGGACCGTCTACCACGTCGCCGAGGGCGACACGTTCGCGGGCGGCGACTTCCAGCTCGTCTCGGTGTCGGGCAACTGCGCGGCGATGCTGTTCGGGGACGAGTCCTTCACGCTCTGCTTCACGCCGGAGAAGTAGCCGGCCGGCCGGGTCCCGGCGGTCCGCCCACGGGGGGAGCGGTCGCCGGTTTCGGGGGCGGCTCCCTCGCGGGGCCGCCCCCGACCCATCCCGGATCCATGCGTCACACGAGGGACCTCAGGGTCGTCCCTATGATGGGGGCCATGTTGCGCCTGCTCACGGCCGGGGAATCCCACGGGAAGGGCTTGGTGGCCATCCTCGAGGGGCTGCCGGCGGGGGTCCCGGTCGCCACCGCGTCCGTGGCGGCGGAGCTCGGGCGGCGGCGTCACGGGTACGGCCGGGGTGGACGCCAGCGCCTCGAGACGGACCGGTTCGAGATCGTCTCGGGGGTCCGCCACGGGCGGACCCTCGGTTCGCCGATCGGCGTGTCGATCCCCAACGTCGAGTGGGAGGCCAAGTACCGCGACCTGATGGCGGTGGAGGGCCCCGAGGACCCCGACCGCCGCCTGACGCGCCCGCGGCCGGGTCACGCCGACCTCACGGGCAGCCAGAAGTACGGGTTCGACGACGTTCGCAACGTGCTCGAACGGGCGAGCGCACGCGAGACCGCGGCACGGGTCGCGCTGGGCGCGTTCTGCAAGGCGTTCCTGGGCGCCCTCGGCGTCCAGGTGCTGTCGCACGTCGTGCGGATCGGCACGGTGGCGGTGCGCGCACGCTCCGTGGTCCCGACGCCCGACGACCTGCCGGCGATCGACCGGTCGCCGGTCCGGAGCTTCGATCCGGACGCGGGGACCCGCATGGTCGCCGAGATCGACCGCATCCGTCGCGCGCGCGACACCGTCGGGGGGGTCTTCGAGGTGCTCGCGTATGGCCTGCCGCCGGGCCTCGGGTCCCACGTCCATTGGGACCGAAAGCTGGACGCACGGCTGGCGATGGGCCTGATGAGCATCCAGTCGGTGAAGGGCGTGGAGGTCGGGGACGGGTTCGCGTCGGCTACCCGTCCGGGTTCGAAGGCGCACGACGAGATCGTCCCGGGGCCGGGAGGGATCGGCAGGGCGACGGCACGCGCCGGTGGGATCGAGGGCGGGATGACGACCGGGCAGCCCGTGCGGCTCCGAGCCGCGATGAAGCCGTTCTCGACGGTGCCGCAGGGGCTGCGGACCGTGGACCTCGCGACGGGGAAGGCCGCGACCGCGATCAAGCAGCGCACGGACGTCTGTGCGGTCCCGGCGGGGGCGGTGGTGGGTGAGGCCGTCGTGGCGTTCGAGCTCGCCGGGGCGATGCTCGAGAAGTTCGGGGGCGATTCGCTGACCGAGACCGCCCGCAACCTGGAGGCGTACGCGGAGGGGCTGGCGTGATCGTCTACCTCGTCGGCATGCCGGGTGCGGGGAAGTCCGTCGTCGGGCGTGAGCTCGCGGGCCGGCTCGGCGTGCCGTTCGTCGACCTCGACGAGCGGGTCGAGTCGAGGGCGGGAGCCTCGGTCGCGGACATCTTCCGTCGCGACGGCGAGGCGGCGTTCCGGGCCCTCGAGGCGGCGACCTTGGTGGAGGCGAGCGTCGAGGATCCGGCGGTGGTGGCCTGCGGTGGCGGGGTCGTCCTGGAGCCGGCGAACCGGATCACCCTGCGCAACACCGGGGTGGTCGTCTTCCTCCATGCCCCGTTGGACGTCCTGCGCGAGCGGACCCGGCCCGCCGCCGAGCGCCCGCTGATCCAGCAGGACGGCGACCTCGAACGGCTGCTCGAGGCCCGCGAACCGCTCTATCGGGAGTTCGCGGCCCACGTCGTCGATGCCGCCGGGACGCCGGGGTCGGTCGCCGAGGCGATCATCGAGGAGCTGCGTTGGTCCGTGTGACCGTCCCCATCCCCGGACGGTCGTACGACGTGATCGTCGGGCGCGGCGTGATCGCGGACCCCGGCGCCTTCGACATCGGTCCCGACGCCGAGCGGGCGTTCGTCGTCGCGGATCGCGTCGTCGCCGATCGATGGTTCTTGCCGCTCGCCGATGCGCTGGCCGCTCGCGGGGTCTCGGCCGTGCAGCTCCCGGTCCCATCCGGGGAGCAGGCCAAGTCGCTCGCCGTCTACGAGGCCGTCCTGCAGCAGCTCGCCGCCCAGCGCGCCCACCGCGACGACGTGGTGGTCGCGCTGGGCGGCGGGGCGGTCGGCGACCTCGCGGGCTTCGTCGCGTCGACCTACATGCGGGGCGTGCCGTCGCTGCTGGTCCCCACCACGCTGCTCGCTCAGGTGGACGCCGCGATCGGCGGGAAGACGGCCGTGAACCTCCCCGAGGGGAAGAACCTGGTGGGCACGTTCTCGCAACCGGTCGGCGTCGTGGCCGACGTGGATCCGTTGATCGCGCTCCCGGAGCGCGAGTTCCGCTCGGGCCTCGCCGAGGTCGCGAAGTACGCCCTGACGCTCGATCCGGAGCTGCTGGCACGGCTCGAGACCGACCCCGGCGCGATCCTGGCCCGCGATCCGGCCGCGCTCGAGGACGTCGTGGCGCGTTGCGTGTCGGCGAAGGCGAGGATCGTCGCGGCCGACGAACGCGACGCGGGAGCCAGGCTGTTCCTCAACTACGGTCATACGCTCGGGCACGCGCTCGAACAGCTCGAGGGGTACACGGGGCGGTCGCACGGCGAAGCGGTCGCGGTCGGCCTGGTCTTCGCCGCGCGCCTGGCCGAAGCCCGGGGCGACGCCGGGACCGGGCTCGCGGCCCGGACCGTGCGGCTGCTCTCCGCGCTCGGCCTCGACCCCGACGGGCGGATCGCCGATCCCGCGGATGTGCTCGGCGCGATGGAGCTCGACAAGAAGTACCGGCGTGGGATGAGATTCGTGCTCCTGCGCGATGTCGGAGAGCCTTTCGTCGCGGAGGATGTGCCGGCGGACATGGTTCGCGGGGTGCTCGAGGCGATGGGGGCGGACGGATGAAGGTGCTGTACCTGTTCGGGCCGAACCTGGGGGCGCTCGGCCGGCGCACGCCGGAGGTGTACGGGTCCGAGACGCTCGAGGCGGTGATGGCGGAGGTGGGGGAGCGCGGCCGTGATCTCGGCCACGAGGTCGTCTGGCGGCAGTCGGACCACGAGGGCGAGCTGGTCGGGTGGCTGTTGGGCGCCGCCGCTGAGGGCGTCGATGCCGTGGTCCTGAACGCCGGGGCGCTGTCGCACTACTCGTACGCGCTCCGCGACGCCATCGAGGCCTCGGGTCGGCCGGTGCTCGAGGTCCATCAGTCCAACGTCGCGGCCCGGGAGGACTTCCGTCGGACCTCCGTGATCTCGGACGTCTGTCGCGGCTCGATCTCGGGTCTCGGGGTCGGTGGCTATCATCTGGCGCTGGAGGGGCTCGCGTGGATCACGGGGTGAGGCGTGGACGGATCGTGGCCCGGCTCGGGGAGCTGGAGGTCGATGCGCTGCTCGTCACGCGGCTCCCGAACGTCCGCTACCTCACGGGGTTCACGGGCTCGAACGGCCAGCTCCTGATCGCGACGTCCGGGGAGCGGTTCTTCACGGACGGTCGGTACATCGAGCAGTCGCGTCACGAGGTGCCCGGATGCGAGCGGGCGATCTACCTCGGAGAGCTGGGGGAACCCCTCGCGTCCGCCTGCGCGGATCTCGGGGTCGCCCGTCTGGGGTTCGAGGATCGGGATGTATCCATCCGCCAGCACGCGATGCTCGGCGAGGCCCTCGACGGCGTCGAGCTGGTGGCGGCGGGAGCGCCGGTGGATCGCGACCGGTGGGTGAAGGACGCCGACGAGCTCCGGCTGCTGCGTGAGGCGCAGGCCTGCACCGATCGGGCCTTCGATGACGTCTTGGATCGCCTCGTGCTCGGGATGACCGAACGACAGGTGGCGCTCGAGATCGACCAGGCGATCCGGCGCGCGGGCGGCGACGATCTGTCCTTCGAGTCGATCGTGGCGTTCGGGGACGCGGCCGCCGAGCCGCATCATCGACCCGGCCACCGCGTCCTCGAGGAGGGGGACGTGATCACGATGGACTTCGGGGCGCTGTACGACGGCTACCACGCGGACTTCACGCGGACGGTCGCGTTCGGGGAGCCACCCGCAGAGCTGCGCAAGATCCACGACCTCGTCCGGGAGGCGCAGCAAGCGGCGATCGACGCGATCGCGCCGGGCGTGAGCGGCGGGACGATCGACGACGTCGCCCGATCGACGATCGCGCACGCGGGCTACGGGGAGCGGTTCACGCACGGGCTCGGACACGGGGTCGGTCTCGAGATCCACGAAGGGCCGAACTTCGCCCGCTCGGGCGCCGACACGATCCCGGAGGGCGCCGTGATGACCGTGGAGCCGGGGATCTACATCCCCGCGCTCGGCGGCGTGAGGATCGAGGACATGGTCGAAGTCACCGCGGACGGTGCCACGGTCTTCTCGACGTCGACCCGCGAGCTGATCGAGCTATGAGGCTCCGGAGCAACCGCGGATGAGCGTCTCCACGAACGACCTCAAGAACGGGATGACGCTCGAGCTCGACGGGACGCTGTTCCAGGTGATCGAGTTCCAGCACGTGAAGCCCGGCAAGGGTGGGGCGTTCGTCCGCACGAAGCTCCGCAACGTCAAGACCGGCGCCGTGGTCGAGAAGACGTTCAACGCCGGCGTCAAGGTCGGGCTCGCGATCGTGGAGCGCAAGGACATGCAGTACCTGTACGGAGACGGAGCCGATTTCGTGTTCATGGACCTCCAGACCTACGACCAGATCCACGTGCCCGGCGATGTCATGGGCGGCGCCGGGCGCTACCTGGCCGAGGGAGGGCAGGCGCAGGTGGCGCTCCACGAGGGGGTCGCGATCGCCGTCGACCTGCCCGCGTCGGTCGTCCTGAGCGTGACCACGACCGATCCCGGGGTGAAGGGCGACACCCGCACGGGCGCGCTCAAGCCCGCGACGCTCGAGACGGGCGTCGTGGTCCAGGTGCCGCTGTTCGTCGAGGAAGGCGAGCGGGTCAAGGTGGACACGCGCTCGGGGGAGTACATCGAGCGCGTGAAGGCGTGAGCACCAGGCGTGAGGCACGTCGGGTCGCGATCGACGTCCTGTATCGATGCGACCTGACCGACGCCGACCCTGCCGAGATGATCGACGATTGGCGGACGGGGGGTCGGGAGGTCCCACCGTTCGCCGAACGGATCGTCGAGGGTGTGGGCCGCAGGCTCCCCGAGATCGACCTGCTGCTCGAGGAGCACGCGGAGGGCTGGACCGTCGCGCGGATGGCCGCGCTCGACCGGACGATCCTGCGGGTGGCCGTGTACGAACTCCTCGAGGGGGAGGACGTCCCCCCGTCGGTGGCGATCAGCGAGGCCGTCGATGCGGCGTCGGAACTCTCCTCCGACGAGGCTCGCGGGTTCGTGAACGGGATCCTCGGGCGGATCGGGCGGGAGCGAGCGGCCGGCGGGCCGCCGGGTGGGTGACGGCTCAGGCCTCCGGCTTGGTCTCCGGGCCGCCCTGGTTCTGGTCCTCGCTGGCGCCGTCCTTCAGGCCCTTCTTGAACTCGCCCTGCGCGCGCCCGAAGTTCCGCGCGATCTCGGGCAGCTTCGTGGCTCCGAAGATCACCACGACCGCCACGATCGCGACGATGACCCACTCGTTCATCGATCCACCTTCTTCCGTCTGGAACGGGGATGCCAGTCTACGTCCTCGCCGGCCGTCGTCCGTCATCTGCGGTCCCGGGCGCGGTATCCTGCTCGAGACGGCCTTCCCCTTTAATCCGGTCCCGAGAGGCCGGGAAGGGAGCGATGCAGGGATGACCCCACCACGCCGCGCCCACCCGTCGGGGGGCGCGTCCTCATGAACGGCACCCTCCTGCTCGGACCGGACGAGATCCGCCGAGCGCTCACGCGGATCGCCCACGAGATCGTCGAGCGGGATCGTGGGGGCGAAGGGGTGGTCCTGGTCGGCATCGCGAACCGCGGGGACGACCTCGCCCGGCGTCTCGCGGATGAGATCCGGCGCATCGAGGGCTCGAGCATCCCGGTCGGAGCGCTCGACATCACGTTCTACCGAGACGACATCGGCCTGCGCGCGGAGGCTCCCGAGGTGCATGAGACGCGGATCGACTTCGGCCTCAACGGCGCCACGGTCGTCCTGGTGGACGACGTGCTCTTCACGGGCCGCACGATCCGGGCGGCGATGGACGCGCTGATGGACTTCGGCAGGCCGGAGCGCATCCAGCTGGCGGTCCTCGTCGACCGTGGACACCGAGAGCTCCCGATCCGGGCCGACTTCGTCGGCAAGAACATCCCGACCGGCCGCGACGACGACGTGCGCGTGTCCGTGACGGAGGTCGACGGGGAGGACGCGGTCGTGGTCCGGGCCGCCCAACGAGATGGGAAGGTGTCCACGTGAACCGACATCTGCTCTCCATGCACGACGTGAACGCCGAGGACGTCGTGCGTATCCTGGACACCGCCGAATCGTTCCGCGAGGTCGGCTCGCGCGTGATCAAGAAGGTGCCAGCCCTGCGCGGTCGGACGGTCGTCAACCTCTTCTACGAGAACTCGACGCGCACGCGGATCTCGTTCGAGCTGGCGGCGAAACGGTTGTCGGCGGACGTCATCAACTTCTCGACGAGCGGCTCGTCCGTCTCCAAGGGGGAGAGCCTGAAGGACACGGCCCTGACCCTGCAGGCGATGGGTGCGGACGCCGTCGTGATCCGCCACTCGTCGTCCGGCTCGCCGCTCCAGCTGACGAGGTGGGTGCGTGGGAGCGTCCTGAACGCGGGCGACGGGACGCACGAGCATCCCACCCAGGCCCTGCTCGACCTCTACACGATCCGCGAGAAGCTCGGTCGCATCGAGGGCCTACGCGTCGCGATCGTGGGGGACGTCCTGCATTCACGGGTCGCCCGCTCGCTCTCGCTCGGCCTGGTCAAGATGGGCGCCGAGGTGACGCTCGTCGGCCCGCCGACCCTGATCCCTCCGGAGGCGCCCGCGTGGGGCGTGCAGGTGTCGTACGACATCGACGGCGTCCTGCCCAAGCTCGACGTCTGCTACATGCTCCGCGTCCAACGCGAGCGTCAGCGGCTCGAGTACTTCCCGAGCGTCCGCGAGTACGCGCGGCTGTTCGGATTGACGAGGCGGCGCGTGGGCCTGCTCCCGGAGGGGTCGCTGATCATGCATCCGGGCCCGATGAACCGCGGTGTCGAGATCGATTCGGAGGTCGCCGACCTGCCGAACGCGGTGATCGAGGAGCAGGTGACGAACGGGATCGCCGTCCGGATGTCCCTGCTGTATCTGTTGCTCGGGGGCGGCGGGGAGGTGGCCCCCGATGCCTGAGGGCGTGCTGTTCATCGGCGCGCGCGTCGTGGATCCGGCGTCGGGTCAGGACGGGGTCGCGGACGTCCTGGTCGCCGACGGGCGGGTCGTCGAGGTCGGGACCGGGCTGGCTCCGGGCGGCGCGGAGGTGGCCGAGTGCGCGGGGCTCGTGCTCGCACCCGGCCTGGTCGACCTGCACACGCACCTGCGCCAGCCAGGGTACGAGCACAAGGAGACGATCGAGACCGGGACGCGTGCCGCGGCGGCCGGTGGATTCACCGCGGTCGCATCCATGGCGAACACCGATCCCGTGACCGACCATGCCGCGATCGTGAACGAGATCCGTGATCTGGCCCGTCGGGTCGGCTCGTGCGAGGTCTTCCCCGTGGGGGCGATCACGAAGGGGTTGGAGGGAGAGTCGCTCGCCGAGCTCGGAGAGCTCGTCGACGCGGGGGTGCGCGTGTTCAGCGACGACGGGCGATGCCTTCCGTCCGCGAGGATCCTCCGCAACGCCCTCCGCTACGCACAGGCGTTCGACGGGGTCACGATCGCGGAGCACTGCGAGGACGCGTCGTTGGCGGAGGGCGCCCAGATGCACGAGGGGCTTCACTCCTCGTCGCTCGGCCTGCGCGGTCAGCCCGCCGAGGCCGAGGAGATCGTCGTCGCACGTGATCTCGCGATCGCCCGGCTGACCGGTGGACGGCTCCACCTGTGCCACCTGTCGAGCGCTCGGTCGGTCGAGCTCGTCCGGCGGGCGAAGGCGGAGGGCATCGCCGTCACGGCCGAGGTGACGCCGCACCACCTCACGTTCACCGACGAGGATCTGCGCACCTACGACACGAACCTCAAGGTCAACCCCCCGCTGCGGACGCACGAGGATCGGGTGGGGCTGCGGACGGGTGTCGCGGACGGGACGATCGACGTGATCGCCACCGACCACGCCCCCCACGCCGTGGAGGAGAAGGAAGCGGAGTTCGATCGGGCCCCGCCCGGCACGATCGGGCTCGAGACCGCGCTCGCCGTCGTGCTGACGGAGCTCGTTGACCCCGGGACGATCGACCTCCCCCGCGCGATCGAGGCCCTGTCGACGGCGCCGGCGCGGATCCTCGGGGCCGCCGGTCACGGCGGTCCGGTCGCGGCCGGACGGCCGGCCAACCTCGTCGTCTTCGACCCCGAGGCGGAGTGGACCGCGGAACCGCCGTACGTCTCCATGAGCCGGAACGCGGCCTTCGCGGGACGGAGGCTCCGGGGCCGGGTGGTGCACACGATCCTCGCGGGTCGGCCGACCGTGTGGGAGGGGAAGCCGACCCGATGACCGGATCCACGGCGGCGCTGCTGGTGCTCGAGGACGGGAGTGCCTTCCGCGGCCGCTCGCTCGGCGCGACCGGTGAGACGTTCGGTGAGGCGGTGTTCAACACGGCGATGGCCGGCTACCAGGAGGTGCTCACGGACCCCTCCTACGCCGGGCAGATCGTGGCCATGACGGCTCCGCAGCAGGGGAACTACGGGGTCAACCCGGAGGACCGGGAGTCGGAGCGCGTCCGGGTCTCGGGGTTCGTCGTCCGGGAGGCATCCCGTCGAGCGGCCAACTGGCGGGCGACTGGGACGCTCGGCGACGAGCTCGAGGGCGCGCGCGTCGTCGCGATCGAAGGGATCGACACGCGCAGGCTCACGCGGCGGATCCGAGAGGCCGGGGCGATGCGCGCCGCGATCTCGACCGAGGATCTGGACACCGCGTCCCTCCTCGGACGGGTCCTTGCATCTGCGGGGATGGCGGGCTCGGACCTGGCGTCCACCGTCAGCGCTGCGGGACCGTACGCCGCGGCCGAGCTCGTGGGTCCCGCCGAGCCGGGGCTCGGCCCCGTGTTCCGGATCGCCGCGTACGACTTCGGGATGAAGCGCTCGATCTTGCGCCTGCTGGCGGCGAGCGGGATCGACGTGACCGTCTTCCCGGCCGAGACGCCGGCGTCGGAGGTCGCCGACGGGGGGTTCCAGGGCGTGTTCCTGTCGAACGGCCCTGGCGACCCGGATGCGACGTGGTACGGGATCGCGGCTGCCCGGGCGCTATTGGGGAAGGTGCCGCTGTTCGGGATCTGCCTCGGGCATCAGCTGCTCGGTCTGGCCCTCGGCGGAACGACGTACAAGATGCCGTTCGGGCATCGGGGTGCGAACCAGCCCGTGAAGGATCTCGACGGCGGCGCCGTCGAGATCACGAGCCACAACCATGGGTTCGCCGTCGACCCGCGCGGATGGAGCGGCGGACCCTCGGGGGGCGCGGCCGGCGGGGCCGGCACGATCCCGAGCGAGCCGCCGGTGGTCGAGACGCCGCTCGGCGGGGTAGCCCTGACGCACTGGAACCTGAACGACGGGACGCTCGAGGGGCTCCGCTGCATCGAGGTGCCGGCCTTCTCGGTGCAGTACCACCCGGAGTCCGCACCGGGACCGCATGATGCGCGGCACCTGTTCGCACGGTTCCGTCGGCTGATGGAGCGCTCCTAGGTGCCTCGCCGCGACGACCTCAGGCGGATCATGGTCATCGGCTCGGGGCCGATCGTGATCGGTCAGGCCTGTGAGTTCGACTACTCGGGGACCCAGGCCTGCAAGGTCCTGCGCCGAGAAGGCTACGAGGTCGCGCTCGTGAACTCGAACCCCGCCACGATCATGACCGACCCGGGGTTCGCGGATCGCACCTACATCGAGCCGCTCACGCCCGCATCGGTCCTCGCGATCCTGGAGCGCGAACGTCCGGACGCCCTCCTGCCCACGATCGGTGGCCAGACCGGGCTGAACGTCGCCGTGGCGCTGGCGGAGTCGGGGGACCTGGATCGGTTGGGCATCGCCCTGATCGGCGCGAGCCTCGAAGCGATCCGCCGGGCCGAGGACCGCAGCGGGTTCAAGCGCGCGATGGGCGACGCCGGCCTGGAGGTTCCCCGGGCCGACACCGCGCGCACCGTCGAGGACGCCCTCTCGGTCGGCGACGCGGTCGGGTACCCGGTGATCGTCCGTCCCTCCTTCACCCTCGGCGGAGGCGGCAGCGGCTTCGCGCACGATCGCGAGCGGCTCGCGGACCTGGCACGCCGGAGCCTCGAGCTCTCGCCGGTGGGCGAGATCCTGGTCGAGGAGTCGGTCGCGGGCTGGAAGGAGTTCGAGCTCGAGGTGATGCGGGACGCCGCGGACAACGGGGTCATCGTGTGCTCGATCGAGAACGTCGACCCGATGGGGGTGCACACCGGGGACTCCGTCACGGTCGCTCCGGTGCAGACCCTCACGGATCGCGAGTACCAGGCGATGCGGGACGATGCCCTCGCGTGCCTCCGGGCGATCGGCGTCGAGACGGGAGGTTCGAACGTCCAGTTCGCCGTGAACCCGCGCGACGGCCGCCGCGTGCTGATCGAGATGAACCCACGGGTCTCGCGGTCGTCTGCGCTCGCGTCGAAGGCCACGGGCTTCCCGATCGCGAAGATCGCGGCCCTCCTCGCGGTCGGATACCGCCTCGACGAGATCACGAACGACATCACCGGGGCGACGCCCGCGTCGTTCGAGCCGACCCTCGACTACGTGGTCGTCAAGATCCCGCGCTTCGCGTTCGAGAAGTTCGCCGACGCCGACCCCAGGCTGACCTCGACGATGAAATCGGTCGGTGAGGTGATGGCGATCGGCCGGACGTTCGCGGAGGCGCTCGGGAAGGCGTGGCGGGGGCTGGAGCGTGCCGGCTTCGACCTGGGCCCATCGGCCGCGGACGACCGCGGACTGCCCGTGCTCGAGGCCCTCCGGGACGCGACCGAGACCCGCCTGCATCTGATCGAGCGCGCGATCCTCGAGGGCCACGCGGTCGACGAGATCGCCGCCGCCTCGGCGGTCGACGCCTGGTTCGTCGATCGGATCGCGGCGGTCGTCGAGGCCTCCGCCGCCGTCTCGGGGCGACCGCTCCACACCCTGGGCGCCGACGACCTCCGGGCCGCGAAGCGGGTCGGGCTCTCCGACGGAAGGATCGCGGCGCTCACGGACGCCACCGAGGCGGCCGTCCGGCGCCATCGCGACGCGCTCGGGGTGGCTCCCGTGTTCAAGACCGTCGACACGTGCGCGGGTGAGTTCCCGGCCGCGACCCCGTACTACTACTCGGCGTACGAGGAGGAGGACGAGGTCGAGGCCGGCGAGCGTCCGTCGGTCGTGATCCTCGGCGCCGGGCCGAACCGGATCGGGCAGGGGATCGAGTTCGACTACGCGTGCGTGCACGCGGCGTTCGCGCTGGAGGAGGTCGGATTCGGTTCGGTGATGGTGAACTCGAACCCCGAGACCGTCTCCACGGACTACGACACGTCGGGGCGGTTGTACTTCGAGCCCCTCGCGCTCGAGGACGTGCTCGCCGTGTGCCGCGCCGAACGCCCGGTGGGCGTGATCGCGCAGTTCGGTGGTCAGACCCCCTTGAAGCTCGCCCGGACGCTCCGCGAGGAGGGGTTCGAGATCCTCGGCACCAGCCCGGAAGCGATCGATCTGGCCGAGGATCGGGGCAAGTTCGCGGAGCTCCTGGCCGAGCTCGAGATCCCCGCCCCACGTCACGGCGAGGCGCGGACGCTCGAGGAGGCGCGCGCGGTCGCCGCCCGGATCGGCTTCCCCGTCGTCGTGCGTCCGTCCTACGTGCTCGGCGGCCGGGCCATGGAGATCGTCTACGACGAAGACGATCTCGAGCTGTTCGTCCGGACGGCCGCCGAGGCGTCCCCCGACCATCCCGTCCTGATCGATCGGTTCCTGGAAGGGGCGATCGAGGTCGACGTCGACGCGGTCTGCGACGGTACCGATGTGTTCATCGGCGCGGTGATGGAGCACATCGAGGAGGCGGGGGTCCACTCGGGCGACTCCTCGTGCCAGATCCCACCGGGGACGCTCTCCGACGGCGAGCTCGATCGGATCGAGGAGATCACGGGACGGATCGCGCGTCGTCTGGGCGTGCGTGGTCTGCTGAACCTCCAGCTGGCGGTCAAGGACGAGCGGATCTGGGTGCTGGAAGCGAACCCGCGAGCGTCCCGCACGGTGCCGTTCGTCTCGAAGGTGATCGGCGTCTCCCTCGCCCGGGTCGCGACCCTGACGCTCCTCGGCCGCAGCCTGGCCGAGCTGGCCACGGCCGGCGTCCTCCCGTCCGACCCGCAGCACTACCGCCACCTGCCGTACACATCGGTGAAGGCGGCGGTGTTGCCGTTCGAGCGGTTCCCGGGCGTCGACACCGTGCTCGGCCCGGAGATGCGATCCACGGGCGAGGTGATGGGCGTCGACGCGGATCCCGGCGTCGCGCTCGCCAAGGCCCTGGTCGCCGCCGGGGCGGGCCTGCCGACGTCGGGTTCGGTGTTCATCTCGGTCGCGAACCGGGACAAGCGCGCGATCGTGTTCCCGGCGCAACGGCTGGCCGAGATGGGGTTCTCGCTGGTGGCCACCGTCGGGACGGCCGGGGTCCTGCGCCGCGCGGGGATCCCGGTGGAGGCGGTCGCCAAGGTGTCGGAGGGCGTTCACAACGTCGTCGACCTGATCCGCGACGGGCGCATCGACCTGGTGATCAACACCCCATTCGGGCGGGCGCCCCGCAGCGACGGTTCCTTCATCCGGATGGCAGCCGCGGCCGCGGGCGTCCCGTGCGTCACGACGCTCCCCGGCGCGTTCGCCTCCGTCCGCGGGATCGAGGCGCTCCGCGGCTCGGCGACCGAGCCACGGTCCCTGCAGGAGTACCACGCGGCGTCGTGGGGTCGCCCGCGGCAAGGGCGGATGCGCTTCGAGGACGTGGCGCCGAGCGGCGTCGGCGGGGAGGAGCGCGTGTGAAGCGGGTGCGCGCGGAGATCCTGTCGACGCGTCGCCTGGGCGCCTACCACACGATCACCGTGGTGGCGCCCGAGATCGCCGAGCGAGCCCGGCCGGGACAGTTCCTCGCGGTGAAGATGCCGGAAGGCCGAGAGTTCCTGCTGCGCAGGCATTTCGCGATCCACCAGGCGTCTCGCCGAGGCGGGTGGGCCGGGACGCTCGAGTTCGTGTTCGATCCGGGCGGCCCCGGTACGAGCTGGCTCGCCGGAGCGCGCGCGCACGAGACGCTCGACGTGATCGGTCCGCTCGGGAGGGGGTTCGCGTTCCCGAAGCGGCTGACGAACTGCGTCCTCGTGGCGGAAGGTCACGGGGCCGCGGCGCTCTACTTCCTGGCCCAAGAGCTGCTCGCGCGCCACAAGCGCGTGGACATGGTGGTGGGAGGCGAGACGCTCGACCGGGTGTTCAAGCCGATCGAGGGCAAGCGCCTGTCGCAGACGATCGAGATCGTCACCGCGGACGGGACGCTCGGGACCCGGGGCAGCGTGGCGGACGTCCTCCCCGAGGTCGCCGAGCGCGCCAAGGCCGAGGTCCTGTACGCGGCCGCCGGGGCGAGCTCGCTCGAGCGGATCGCGACCTTCTGCCGGGAACGGAAGCTGCCCGCACAGGTCGCGATCGAGGAGCGCATGGGCTGCGGCTTCGGGCTCTGCTTCACGTGCGTGGTCCCCGTCGCCCGTCGAGACGGCTCGGGCTACGACCACCTCCGTTCGTGCATCGACGGACCGGTCTTCAACCCGGCCCGCGTGTTGTGGGATCGTTGGCGCGGCGACGCCCCGACGATGCTGCCGACACCTCCCGAGGGTCTGCCGGTGGTGCGCACGTGGCCGGGGTGAAGCGCTCGCTGGCCGTCGATCTCGGAGGATGGGTCCTCCGGACCCCGGTCATGGTCGCCGCCGGCTGCGCGGGAACGGGGAGGGAGCTCGCCGGGCTGGTCGAGGCCCGGAGGATCGGAGCGATCGTGAGCCGGAGCGTCACGGTGCGACCGCGCAAGGGCGTACCGACGCCCAGGATCGCGGAGTCGGCATCCGGCATCGTCTGGTCCACGGGCCTGCAGAACCCCGGGATCGATGTCTTCCTCGAGGAGGAGCTGCCACGCCTCGGTCGCGTCGGCACCGCCCTGATGGTGTCGATCGCGGGGGGGAGCCTCGAGGAGTACGCCCGGCTGACCAGCCTCCTGCAGGGACGGCCGGAGATCTCGGCGATCGAGGTCCGCCTCTCCGAGCCGGACGAGGAGCTCGACCGACCCACCCTCGGGGCGTACCCGGACCGCGCCGCGGAGGTCGCGGGGGCCGTCGCACGGATGTCGCTCGTGCCGGTGTTCGCGAAGCTGCCGGTGCTGTCGGCGGACCTGGTCGAGGTCGCCCGCGCCGTGGTGCGCGCAGGGGTCCGGGGCCTGACCTTGATCGATCCGCCGCCCGCGATGTCGGTCGACGCGACGCGACTGCGACCGACGCTCGCGTCGGTGACCGGCTGGCTGTCCGGGCCGGCGATCGCGCCCCTGGTGCGCCAGGCCGTGTTGACCGTCGCGCGAGCGATGCCCGACGTTCCGATCCTCGCCAGCGGCGGTGTTCGGACGGGAACCGACGCCGTGGAGCTGATGCTCGCGGGCGCCTGGGCGGTCCAGGTCGGGACCGCGGCCTTGATCGACCCGGCCGCGCCCGTCGACGTGGCGCGAGGCGTGGCGGAGTACCTGAAGGCGAAGGGGCTCGGATCCCCGGACGACATCCGGGGGCGGATCCGGCTGCCCTCACGGCCCGCGGGTGCGGGTCCGTGATCCCGCCGCCGACGAACCCCCTGATCGTCGCCCTCGACGTCTCCGACATCGAGCGCGCCGAGGCGTTGGCCGCGTCGCTCGCCCCGGCGGTCGGACTCATGAAGGTCGGCCTGGAGCTCGTTTGGGCCGAGGGTCCCGCCGCGGTCCGCCGCATCGCGGCCCACGCCCCGGTGTTCGCCGACGCGAAGCTCCACGACATCCCGAACACGGTGGAGGCCGCCGCGGCGAACATCGCCAGCCTCGACGTGGCGATGATGACCGTGCACGCGCTCGGCGGGGTCGACATGATGCGGGCGGCGCTCCGGGGGGCCGAGCGCGGCGCGGACCGCGCCGGCGTCGCTCGTCCGCTCGTCGTCGCGGTGACGGTGCTGTCCAGCCGGTCGGGTGAGGATCTGGCGAGTCCCGCGTCGCTCGCGTTCGAGGCGAAGGATGCCGGCCTCGACGGCGTGGTCGTCTCCGGCGCGGACGTTCGGGACGTGCGGGATGTCTGCGGCGACGACTTCTGCCTCGTGGTGCCGGGCATCCGACCGCGGGGCTCGAACGGCGACGATCAGGTGCGCGTCCTCACGCCGACGGAAGCGGCCGAGCGTGGCGCGGACTTCCTCGTGATCGGGCGTCCGATCACCGGCGCGCCCGATCCCGCGGCCGTCGCGCGGTCGATCCTCGCGTCGGTGCGGTGACGTCGCGACCCGTCGCACGCTCCGTCCTCGCCGTGGCGGCGACGCGAAACCGCAGGCAGACCGCCGCGCTCGCGTTGTCCCGCCGTGAGGGGGGTGCGTATACTCGCGCCGTTCCCGACCGGATCGACGAGTAAGGAGCGTGTCATGGCTCTACCGACCCTCACCCCGGAACAGCGACAGCAGGCCCTGGCGAAGGCCGCCGAAGCGCGCAAGAAGCGGGCGGAGCTGAAGGCCGAGCTGAAGTCCGGCAAGCGTTCGCTCGCCGACGTGCTGGCGCGATCGGGTGAGGACACCGTCGGCAAGATGAAGGTGTCGAACGTGCTCGAGTCGCTCCCCGGGGTCGGGAAGGTCCGCGCGCAGAAGATCATGGAGGAGCTCGACATCTCGGCGAGCCGACGGGTTCGAGGCCTCGGAGCCAAGCAGCGCGAGCAGCTGCTCGAGCGCTTCAAGAAGTAGCACCGGCCTTGGCCTCGCGCCGGGGCGACCTGATCGTGATCGCCGGTCCGTCGGGGGTCGGCAAGGGGAGCGTCGTCCGCCGGCTGCTGGCGCGGGATCCCCAAGGGCTCGTCCTGTCCGTCTCCGCGACGACCCGGGAGCCCCGTCCGGGCGAGCGGGATGGCGGCGACTACCGGTTCGTCGACGAAGCGACGTTCGAGGAGCTCATCGCGAGCGGCGCGCTGCTCGAGTGGGCCACGGTGTTCGGCGACCGCTACGGGACGCCGGCCGATAGGGTAGAGGCGGCGCGGGCCGCCGGGCGCGACGTGATCCTGGAGATCGACGTCCAGGGTGCCCGCCAGATCCGTGAGCGTGTCCCCGACGCGATCCTGGTGTTCCTCGCGCCCCCGTCGCTCGGGGAGCTCGAGCGCCGCCTCCGGTCCCGCGGGACGGAGTCGGAGGAGCGGATCGACCGCCGACTCGCCACCGCGGAGGCCGAGCTCCGGCAGGCCCCGATGTTCGATCATGTCGTCGTGAACGAGGACCTCGAGACCGCATCGTCGCAGGTCGCTGCTATCATCGATGCATCCCGCCGAGACCCGGCGGAGATCCCCGATCCGGACCCGTGAGGACCGTGCGCATGATCGAACCGAAGATCGACGACCTGCTCGCCGCCGTGGACTCCAAGTACACGCTCGTGATCCTGTCCGCCAAGCGCGCGCGGGAGATCAACTCCTACTACAGCCAGCTGGGCGAGGGTCGAGCCGAGTTCATCCCGCCGTTGATCGAGAGCGGTGGGCTCACGAACAAGCCGCTGTCGATCGCCCTCGAGGAGATCGCGGAAGGCAAGATCGACTACGAGCGCCTCGAGGAGCCCGTCGACGAGTAGCGTCCTCGCCGGTCGCCGGGTCCTGCTCGGCGTCACCGGCGGCGTCGCCGCGTACAAGGCTGCGATCGTCGCTCGCGCGCTGCGGGCGGAGGACGCCGAGGTCACGGTCGTCATGACGGAGGCGGCGACGAGGTTCGTCGGTCCGGAGACCTTCGCCGCGTTGACGGGCCGACCCGTCCATACGTCGCTCTGGGAGCGTCCCGGCGACGTGATCCACGTCCGCCTCGCGCGCACCATCGACGTGGCGGTCGTCGCCCCGGCGACGGCCAACGCGATCGCGCGGCTCGCCCATGGGCTCGCCGATGATCTGCTCACGGCCACGCTCCTCGAGGCGACCTGTCCGCTCGTGCTCGCGCCTGCGATGCACACGGGGATGTGGGAGCATCCCGCGACGCGCGCGAGCGTCGAGCTGCTCGCCGCACGAGGTGCGCGCATCGTGGGTCCGGTCGCCGGAGCGCTCGCGGCCGGCGACGAGGGTCTCGGCCGGTTGGCGGATCCCACCGACATCGTCGCCGCGGTCCGCGCGGCCGTCGGCGGGGGCGCCGACCTCGCCGGTATGCGGGTGGTCGTGACCGCCGGCCCGACCCACGAGCCGATCGATCCCGTCCGATTCATCGGGAACCGTTCGAGCGGGAAGATGGGCACCGCGGTCGCGGCGGAGGCCGCACGCCGCGGGGCGATCGTGACCCTCATCCTGGGGCCGGGGACGGTGGCGCCCCCGCCGGGCGTCGACGTCCGCCGTGTGGAGACGGCGGACGAGATGTGGTCCGCGGTCGACGAAGCCGTCGCGAGCGCGGATGCGTTGGTGATGGCGGCGGCCGTCGCGGACTTCCGCCCGGTCTCTGCCTCCGACGACAAGATCAAGAAGGGCGACGGGGTCCCCGAGCTGCGATTGGAGCCGACGGCCGACATCCTGGGCGGGCTGGCGGGGCGATCGGACCTGGTGCGCGTGGGATTCGCCGCCGAGACGAGCGGCGTGGAGGAGGCAGGACGCGAGAAGCTCGCGACGAAGCGGCTCGATCTGCTCGTCGCGAACGAGGTCGGACGCGACGGGACCGGGTTCGGCGCGGACACGAATCGTGCCGCGATCCTGGCGGCCGACGGCCGCGACGAGCCGATGCGCGCTTGGACGAAGGCCGAGCTCGCGGGCGCCATCTGGGACCGGGTCGTCGAGATCCTCTCCGGCCGCGATCGGGCCGATGGCTATACTCCGGCGCGATGACGTCTCACCTCTTCTCGTCCGAGTCCGTCACCGAGGGACATCCGGACAAGCTCGCCGACCGGCTCTCCGATGCGGTGCTCGATGCGCTGCTGACGGTGGATCCGGACAGCCGCGTGGCGTGCGAGGCGCTCGTGACGACGGGGCTCGTGATCGTGGCGGGCGAGATCACCCTGCGTGAGGGCTACATCGACATCCCGACGGTCGTCCGGCAGACCGTGACCGACGTGGGGTACACGGACGCGCGGTTCGGGCTCGACGGAGAGACCTGCGGCGTGATCACCGCGATCCAGGAACAGTCGCCCGACATCGCGCGTGGTGTCGAGGACGCGTACGAGCACCGCGAGGAGCACTCGACGGACGCGTTCGACCACCTCGGGGCGGGCGATCAAGGGATGATGTTCGGCTACGCCTGTCGCGAGACCGCCGAACTCATGCCCCTGCCGATCGCGATGGCGCACCGGCTCGCGAAGCGCTTGGCAGATGTGCGCCGCGCGGGGGTCGTGCCGTACCTGCGGCCGGACGGCAAGTCGATGGTGACCGTCGAGTACGACGGCGATGTCCCGGTCCGGATCGACACGGTGCTGATCTCGGCCCAGCACCGCGAGGAGGTCGACGTCGACACCTTGCTCCGCCCGGACATCGAGGCGGAGGTGATCGACCCGGTCCTGCGCGAGTTCGACGAGCTCGACCGCGAGGGGATCACGATCCTCGTCAACCCCACCGGGCGGTTCGAGATCGGCGGGCCGAAGGCGGACACCGGCCTCACGGGACGGAAGATCATCGTCGACAGCTACGGAGGGATGGCGCCGCACGGCGGCGGGGCCTTCTCGGGGAAGGACCCGACGAAGGTCGATCGCTCCGCGGCGTACATGGCGCGGTACGTCGCGAAGAACGTGGTGGCGTCGGGCTTGGCCGACCGGTGCCAGCTGCAGGTGGCGTACGCGATCGGAAAGGCCCACCCGGTCTCGTTGATGATCGAGACGTTCGGGTCCGAGCGTGCGGATCCGGCGCGCATCGTGTCGGCGATCCGCGAGCTGTTCGACTTCCGACCGGCGGCGATCATCCGCGACCTGGACCTGCGTCGCCCGATCTACCAGGACACCGCGGCGTACGGGCACTTCGGCCGGAAGGAGTTCCCGTGGGAGGCGATCGACCGCGCCGACGAACTCCGTAGCGCCGTCGGCTGAGATCCTCGAAGGGCCGGTCGACGTCTGCGTCGATCGGCCGGTGCTCTCCCTCGATCGAGGCTTCACCTACACGCTCCCCGCGGGATCGGCGGCCGGCGTGGGATCGCTCGTCCAGGTGCCGTTCCACGGGCGCCGCGTCCGTGGCTGGGTGCTGGGGCCGGCACTCGAGCCGCCGCCCAGGGTCCTCGACGTGACCGCGGTGGTCTCGCCGGTGCGGTTCTTCGATCCGAACGGACTCCGGCTCTTCCGGTGGGTCGCGGATCGGTACGTGGCGCCCCTCGCCGCGGTGATCGGTCGCGCGATCCCGCCCCGTGTCGTCGCCGAGGAGGAGGGCTTCGACGCGCCTGCCATCGACCCGCCCGTCCGGGCGACGTCGCGGGATCCGCGCCGGACGCTGGCGACCTACCGCGGGGGTGGCACGCTCGCCGAGGCGCTCGGAGACGGGAGCGGCGCGTTCCGCCTGCGACCGGCTCCCGAGGACGAGGTCGATCTGGCCCTCGAGGCCGTCGAACGCTGCCTGGCGGGGCGGCGACGCGCGATCGTGCTCGTGCCGGAGGCCCGTCCGCTGCCCGCCACGGCGCGGGCCATCGCCGAGACGTTCGGCGAGCGGGTGGGCACGCTCGTGGGCGGCGACCGGCGCTCGAGGTACCGCCGCTGGCTGGAGGTGCTCGCCGGCCGCTACGACGTGGTCGTCGGCACGCGGCCCGCCGTCTTCGCACCGCTCGCGCGCGTCGGGTTGATCTACGTGGGCCGGGAGAGCCACCCCGCGCATCGGGAGGATCGGGCGCCCTATTACCACGTCCGCGACGTCGCGCGATCGCGCGCCGAGCTCGCGGGCGCGGTGATGGTCGGGGCGGCCCTGTGTCCGTCGGCCGAGCTCGCCGCCGCTCCGGGGGTCTCCGCGGTCGCTCCGGCGGGACGGCGGTGGCCGCCGGTGGAGGTCGTCCGGCCGGGCCCCGAGGGGCGCGCCCCGAGGCTGGTTCGGGCGCTCCGGGACGCCCGCCGGGCGTTCGTGTTCTCGCCGGTGCCGGGGTACGGGATCGCGCAGGTCTGCCGAGCGTGCGGGCGGCCCGCGGCGTGCGCGGCGTGCGGCGGAGCCCTGCGGGTGGCGTCGGGCGCCGTGACGTGCGTCGTCTGCGAGTCGCCCGGGCGGTGCGCCCACTGCGGGAGCGAGCGGTTCGGGATCCGGCGCGGCGGGGCGGAGCGCGTGCAGGAGTGGGCCGGCGCCGTGGCCACCGTCCCGGTCAGGCGCATCGAGGCGCCCGGTCGCGCGCGCCTGCCGCGCCCCGGAGAGATCCTCATCGGCGGTGCCGACGCCGTCCGCGACCTTGGCCCGGGGGGACTCGACCTCGTCGCGATCCTCGACGTCGATCTCTCCGAGCGTCGGGCGGGGCTCGCCGCGCGGGAGCGGTCGGTCGCGATCGCGATGGAGGCGATCGGCTGGGCCAGGCCGTCGGGACGTGCGATCGTGCAGTCGGCCCATCCGGCGGAGCCGGCGGTGCAGGCCCTCGTCCGCGGGAACGCCGACCGCTTCCTCGTCGACGAGGCGAGCCGCCGCGCGGCCGCGGGGTTCCCGGTCGGGGCCCCCGTCTTCCGGGTCGCGGGGCGACCGGCGGTCGTCCGGGCGCTCGAAGAGCTCCTGCCTACGACGTTGCTGGTCTCGAGCGCCGGGGAGCAGACGGTATGCTTGCTCGCGCTCGAGCCCCGGCGGCTGCCGGCGTTCGGCGCCACCGTCCGGCGCCTCGCCGCGCGCGACATCGTGTCGCGCGTCGAGGCGGAGCCGCATCTCTGAGTCGATGATCCTGCCGATCCGTACCCTGGGCGACCCGGTCTTGAAGACCCCGGCCAAGCCCGTCACGACGTTCGATCGTTCGCTGCGCGCACTCTTCGAGGACATGGTGGAGACGATGTACGACGCCCCGGGCGTCGGCCTCGCGGGTCCGCAGGTGGGGCTGTCGTTGCGCCTGTTCGTCTTCGACGATGGTGCCACCGGCCCCACCTTCCTGGCGAACCCGAGCCTGTCGGGGGCCGAGGGGGAGCAGGTGGAGGAGGAAGGCTGCCTCTCGATCCCCGGTCCCTTCCACCCGACGCCGCGGGCCGCGCGCATCCTGTGCCGAGGTCAGGACCTGCAGGGGGATCCGTTGGAGGTCGTGGGGGAGGGGCTGCTCGCCCGCATCCTGCAGCACGAGACCGACCATGTGGACGGGCTCCTGTTCATCGATCGGCTGGGCGAGGATGGCCGACGCGAGGTCCTCGCCGAGCTCCGCCGGATCGAGCTCGGGCAGGCCGACCCCGGCGGGCGTCGGCGCCGCGGCGACTGATCGCGATCGCGATGTCCGGTCTGATCCGCGTCGTGTTCCTCGGGAACGACGCGTGGTCGGTGCGCCCGCTCGCGGCCCTCGCCGACGCCGGGCCTGCGATCGATCTCGCGCTCGCCGTGACCCGCGATCCCCGGCCCGGCCGGCGCGGCGCCCCACCCGTACCGACCCCGGTGGCGGCCCTGGCCCGGGAGCGGGCCATCCGCCTGCTCGAGACGCCCACGGTCCGGTCGGGTCCGGGGTTCGATGGGCTCCTCGCCGCGGATCCCGACGTGATCGCCGTGGTCGCGTACGGGGAGCTGCTTCCCGCGGAGGTGCTCGGGGCGGCGGCGATCGGTGCCGTGAACCTGCACTTCTCCCTGCTCCCGCGTTGGCGGGGCGCCGCGCCGATCCAGCGGGCGATCCTGGCCGGTGACCGAACCACGGGCGTCACGACGATGCTGATGGAGGAGGGGTTGGACGCCGGCCCCATCCTGGAGCAGCGCGAGGAACCGATCCGGGCCGAGGACGACGCCGGGTCCCTCGGGGAGCGCTTGTCCGCGACCGGCGCGGGTCTCCTCGTCGGTTCGATCGTGGGGTTCGCGGACGGGTCGATCACCCCTCGCCCGCAGACGGGCGTCCCCACGTCGGCACCGAAGATCACCCCCGACGATCGTCCGATCGACTGGTCGGACAGCGCCGACGCGATCGTCCGTCGGATCCGGGCGCTCTCGCCTTCCCCGGGGGCGACGACGATCGTGCGGGGGGCCCCGGTCAAGGTGCTCCGGGCGGAGGCGTTCGCCGGTCGGGGGGAGCCCGGGATCATCGCCGCGGTCGACGGAGAGGCCATCGAGGTCGGGGCGCGCGACGGGTCCGTGCGTCTGCTCGAGGTCGCACCCGCCGGCCGTCGACGCATGTCGGGTGGGGACCTCGCGCGCGGGAGTCGCCTCGGGCCCGGCGAACGGCTCGGATGAGCGCCCGCGCGGCCCGCTCGGTGGCGGCCGAGGCACTCCGTCGGGTGATCGACGAGGACGCGTACTCGACGCTCGTGATCCCGGCCCTGCTGCGGCGGTCCGGGCTCGACGCCAGGGATCGGCGCTTCGCCGCCGAGCTCGCATACGGAGCGCTCCGACGCCGGCCGTTCCTCGACCGGGTGATCGCCGAGCGGGCCACGCGCTCGCTCGCCCGGATGTCCCCGACGGTCCGCGCGGCGCTCCGCGTGGGCGCGTACCAGCTGCTCTTCACGGCCGTCGCCCAGCACGCCGCGGTCGGGGAGACCGTCGGTCTCGTGGCGCCACGGGAACGGGGCTTCGTGAACGCGATCCTGCGTCGGATCGCGGTCGAGCGGCCGGCCTTGCCGGTCGGGGAGGATGACGACGCGATCGCGAACCGCACGGGGCTCGCCGCGTGGGGGGTCCGCGAGCTCCGGCGTCTCGTCGGTCCGGACGTCAGCGTCGCGGCCGAGGCTCTGTCCGTGCCGGCGCCCCTGTGCCTGCGCACGAACACGTGCCGCGTCTCCGTCACGGAGCTGTCGGAGGCTCTCGCCGCGACGGGTCACGAGCCGGCGCGATCGACGATCGACCCCGATTGCCTCCTCGTCGAACGCGCCGACCCCCGCCTGCTCCCGGGCTACCGAGAGGGGTGGTTCGCGATCCAGGATCACGCGTCGGCGTTCGCGGCTCGCGCTCTGGGAACGCGCCCGGGCGAGCGGGTGCTCGACGCCTGCGCGGGTCCCGGGGGGAAGGCCACCGCGCTCGCGTGCGCGGCGGAGCCCGGCGGCTCGGTGGTGGCGGCCGATCTCCATCCGAGCCGAGCCGGCCTCGTTCGGGACAACGCCGCGCGCCTCGGCGTCTCACTGACCGTCCTCGCCCAGGACGCTGCGCGGCCGGCGCTGCGGGGCCCGTTCGATCGGATCCTCGTCGACGCGCCCTGCTCCGGGCTCGGATCGGCCCGGCGCCGACCGGAGCTCCTCTGGCGCCCGCGCCGCGAGGACCTGTCGCGGCTCGCGCGACACCAGGTGGCCATCGTGGCGGGGATCGCGTCCCTCCTGCGTCCAGGCGGACGCCTGGTGTACGCCGTGTGCACGTTCCCGCGGGCCGAGACGGACGCGGCGGCCGATGCGATCCGACGACACCGGCCGGACCTTCGACCCGCGGTGATCGAGGGACCCGATGGGCCGTCGGAACGGGTCCGGCTCTGGCCGCATCTCCACGGCTCGGACGGGATGTTCCTCGCCGCGTTCGAGCGGTCGGCCTGAGCGGTCCGGACGCATTGCGCGGGTACGATTGCCGCGTGGGACGTCTCTCCGCCTCGATCCTCTCGGCCGACTTCGCGTACCTCGCCGCCCAGGTAAAGCTGATCGAACCTCATGCCGAAGCCATCCACGTCGACGTCATGGATGGACATTTCGTTCCGCCGATCACGATCGGACCGGTGGTGGTGGCCTCGCTGCGACCGGTGACCGACCGTGTCCTGCACGGACACCTGATGGTGGAGGCGCCCGCGGCCCTGTTCGACGATCTCGCCGCGGCCGGTCTGGACATCGTGTCGTTCCATCGAGAGGCGGTCGAGGATCCGGCGCCCGTGATCGCGAAGGCGCGCGGGGCGTCACTGGGCGTGGGGATGACCCTGAACATGGAGACGCCCGTCGAGGAGGTCTTCCCGTTCCTGGACGACCTCGACGACGTCATGCTGATGAGCATCCGCCCCGGATGGGCGGGTCAAGAGCTGAACCCCGAGGTCTACCCCCGGATCGAACGGGTCCGGCGCGAGGTCGATCGACGTGGCCTCCAGGTGGACGTGGAGATCGACGGCGGCGTGAAGGTCCACAACGCGCGCCGGGCGGTGGAGGCGGGCGCGTCGGTGCTCGTCGCCGCCTCCGCGATCTTCCACGCGCCGGACCCGGCTGAGGCGGCTCGTGAGCTGGCGGGGATCGCCCGAGGGGAGGCCGCCTGATGGCCGAGACGATCCTCGTGGTCGATGACGACCCGGACATCGCCCGGTTCGTCGAGGTGAACCTGCGGTCCGCCGGCTACGACGTCGCCGTCGCGAGCGACGGCGAGGAGGCGCTCGAGAAGGCGAGCGATCTCCGGCCCGACCTGGTGCTCCTCGACGTGATGATGCCGCGGATCGATGGGTTCGAGGTGGCACAGCGGCTACGGAAGAACCCGCAGACGGCCAACACGAGCATCATCATGCTCACGGCGAAGGCCCTCTCGGCCGACAAGGTGACCGGCCTGCAATCGGGGGCCGACGACTACATCATCAAGCCGTTCGATCCGATCGAGCTCCTCGCGCGCGTGAAGGGCACGCTGCGGCGCGCCAAGGAGATGCGCAACCTCTCACCGCTCACCGGGCTGCCGGGCAACATCCGGATCCAGGAGGAGATCGAGCGCCAGGTGCGCGATGGGCGACCGTTCGCGGTCCTGTACTGCGACCTCGACAACTTCAAGACGTACAACGACCAGAAGGGGTTCGTCCGCGGCGACCGGCTGATCCAGGCGACGGCGCGGATCATCCAGGACGCGGTCGTGGAGTTCGACAGCGCGGAGGGGTTCGTGGGGCACGTCGGCGGGGACGACTTCGTGGCCGTCGTCAGCCCCGAGGCCGCCGAGGATGTCGCGGACCGGATCTGTCGCCGCTTCGACGAGATCCGACTCGAGTTCTACGATGCGGACGACCTCGACCGGGGCTTCGTCCGCATGGAGGATCGAAAAGGCACCCTGCAGGACATCCCGCTCGTGGCCGTCTCCGTCGGGATCGCCACGACGTCTCGGCGTGGCTTCGCCCACTACGGTGAGGCCGTGGCGGTCGCGACCGAGATGAAGCAGTTCGCGAAGCGGGACGCCGGCTCCTCCTACGCGATCGACCGACGCGCCGACTGACCGCGCGGGCGGCGGACACGACGGCAGCTACCCCGCCTATACTCTGGCGCAACAGCTCGTTTCCGGGGCGGGGTGAAAATCCCCACCGGCGGTGACAGTCCGCGACCCCTCGGACGCCATCCGAGGGTTGACCCGGTGCGATCCCGGGACCGACCGTGAGAGTCGGGATGAGAGGAGACGGGCGCGATGACGGCGGCTCCGGCCGCCTGCGCTCGCGTCGACGCCGCCCCGGAGGATGCGGGGGACGGTGGACGAACGGGAGCACATGCGGCGGGCCCTCGAGCTCGCCGAGCGCGGATGGGGGCGATCGTCCCCGAACCCGATGGTCGGCGCTGTGATCGTCGCGCCCGACGGCGGCGTGGTCGCCGAGGGCGCGCACGCGGGTCCCGGAACGGCTCATGCGGAGATCGATGCGCTCGCCCAGGCCGGGGATCGTTCCCGTGGCGCAACCGTCTTCACCACGCTGGAGCCCTGCAACCGTTTCGGCCGAACCCCCCCGTGCACGCGGGCCCTGATCGAGGCCGGGGTCGGCCGCGTGGTCGTGGGGTCGATCGACCCGAACCTCGGCGCGGACGCCCCCGGCGTGGCGGAGCTCGTCGCCGCGGGCATCGCGGTCGAGACCGGCGTCTGCGCGGACGAAGAGGCCTGGCTGAACCGCGCCTTCCACCACCACGTGACGACGGGACGGCCGTGGGTGCTGCTCAAGATGGCGGGGACGCTCGACGGCAAGTCGGCGGCACGGGACGGGACGTCGCGCTGGATCACGGGCGAGGTCGCGCGGGCGGACGTCCACCGCTTGCGCGCCTGGTCCGATGCCGTCGCCGTCGGCGCGGGGACCGTCCTCGCGGACGATCCGCGTCTCACGGTGCGCCATCCGGCGTTCGAGGGAGGGAGGCCTCCACTCCGCATCGTCCTGGACGCGACCGGGCGAGTCCCAGCGGACCGCGCGGCCTTCTCCGACGACGCGGCCACCATGGTGGCTACGACCGATCTGGCGCCCCGCGCGTCCCGTCAGGCATGGGAGGCGCGAGGCGCCGAGGTGCTCGTCCTCGACCGGGACCCCGACCGAGCGGTCTCGCTCGCCGCGCTCGTCGAGGAGCTCGGGAAGCGCGAGATCCAAGGGCTGCTCCTCGAGGGCGGCCCGACGGTCGCCTGGGCCGCGATCCGCGACGACCTCGTCGACGAGTTCGTCCTCTACCTGGCGCCGAAGCTCATCGGCGGCGCAGCCGCACCGACGCTCGTCGACGGCGAGGGGTTCGCCCCGATCTCGGGCGCCCGCTCTTTACAGATCCGATCGGTCGAGCGGCTCGGGGACGACCTCAGGGTGGAGGCCCATGTTCACCGGGATCGTTGAGGAGCGCGGCACCATCCGCGAGGCGGGGACCCACCGGCTCGTCGTGGGGTGCCGCACCGTCCTCGGCGGGACGGGGATCGGCTCGTCCATGTCCGTGAGCGGCGTGTGCCTGACGGTGGTCGCGCGGGAGGACGACGCGCTCGCGTTCGACCTGTCCGACGAGACCCTCGCGCGCTCGAACCTCGGCCGACTGGAACCCGGCGACCCCGTGAACCTCGAGCGCCCGGTCACGCTGGCGACACGCCTCGGCGGTCACCTGGTCCAGGGTCACGTCGACGGCGTGGGCGCGGTCACCGGCCTGGACCGGGATGCGTCGGGCGGAGCCACCCTCACGGTGCGGTTGCCGGCGGAGCTGCAGCGCTACGTCGTGGAGAAGGGATCGATCGCCCTCGACGGGGTCAGCCTCACCGTGGCGGGGATCCATCGAGAGGCCGTGTCGGTCGCCCTGATCCCGCACACCCTGGAGGTGACCACCCTCGGGGTCGCGGCACCCGGCGACACCGTGAACGTCGAGATCGACCTGATCGCGAAGTACGTGGAGCGACTGATGGAGGGACGTACGACATGAGCGGACCCGAGACGACGATGGCCGAGGGATCCACCTTCGCGACGATCCCCGAGGCCGTGGACGAGATCCGAGCCGGCCGGATGGTGATCGTGGTCGACGACGCCGACCGGGAGAACGAGGGCGACCTGATCATGGCGGCCGAGAAGGTGACGGCCGGATCCATCGCCTTCATCGTGCGGCATTCGAGCGGGGTGATATGCGTCCCCGTGATCGGTGAACGGCTCGACGAGCTGCAGATCCCGCTGATGGTGGCGGCCAACACCGATCACCAGCGGACGGCGTTCACGGTCTCGGTCGACGCCAGGCGTGGTGTCACCACCGGCATCTCGGCGGCGGACCGTGCCGTGACGATCCGCACGATGATCGACCCGGCCACCGAGCCGGAGGATCTGTCTCGACCCGGCCACATCTTCCCGCTCCGCTACCGCGAGGGAGGCGTGCTCAAGCGCGCCGGGCATACCGAGGCGTCCGTCGATCTCGCACGGCTCGCCGGCCTGTACCCGGCCGGCGTGCTCTGCGAGACGGTGAACGAGGACGGCACGATGGCCCGACTCCCAGACCTGGTGCGGTTCGCCCACCGCCACGGGCTGAAGATCATCTCGATCGCCGACCTGATCGCCTATCGACGCGAGCACGAGCTGCTCGTCCGTCGGGTGGCCGAGGCGACGATCCCGACGCCGTACGGGGAGTTCCGGTCCTACGCGTACGAGAGCGTCGTCGACGGTCGCACGCACGTCGCGCTGGTGCTCGGAGAGCTCGGTGACGGCGAGAAGGTCCTCACCCGGGTGCATTCGGAATGCCTGACGGGCGACGTGTTCTCATCGCTCCGTTGCGATTGCGGCGCGCAGCTGGGGCGCGCCCTCCGCGTGATCGGCGAGGAGGGCCGCGGCGTGGTCCTGTACATCCGCGGACACGAGGGGCGGGCGATCGGGCTCACGCACAAGCTCCGGGCCTACGAGCTGCAGGATCGAGGACGGGACACGGTCCAGGCGAACCTCGAGCTCGGGTTCCCCGCCGATCCTCGCGAGTACGGGGTCGGGGCCCAGATCCTGGTCGACCTCGGCGTGCGGACGATGCGTCTGCTCACGAACAACCCGGCCAAGCGGGCCGGCCTCGAGGGACATGGCCTCTCGATCGTGGAGCGCCTGCCGCTCCAGGTCGAGGCCACGCCCGAGAACATCGGGTACCTGCGGACGAAGCGAGAGAAGCTGGGGCACCTCCTCGACGGTCTCGCGGACGGACGGCCGGACGCCACCGACGGACCCGTTCCCACCGCCCCGGGGATCGCGGAGGCCGGGGGTCGCGCGAGCGGATCGGTGGGCGAGCGAGGGTGACGGAGATCCGCGGCGCCCCCGAGGGGGCCGGGAGGCGCATCGTGATCGTGGCCTCCCGGTTCAACGAGCGGATCACGACGAAGCTCGTCGCGGGCGCCGTCGATGGCCTGAAGGCGTCGGGGGTTCCGCCCGACGGGATCGACGTCGTGTGGGTACCGGGGGCGTTCGAGATCCCGTCCGTCGCGGGACGGCTGGCGAGCGCAGGTCGACACGATGGGGTGATCTGCCTGGGCGCGGTGATCCGTGGCGAGACCGCGCACTTCGAGCTGGTCGCGAACGAAGCGGCTCGGGGGATCGCCGAGGTCGCCAGGACCACCGGCGTCCCGACGATCTTCGAGGTGCTGGCCGCGGATTCGGTCGCGCTGGCCGAGGCGCGGGCGGGAGGGGAGCACGGGAACCGTGGGTGGGACGCTGCCCGCGCCGTGCTGGAGATGGTCTCCGTGGTCGAAGCGCTGGCGATGGAGGACGTGTGATCGTCGACAAGCCCTGGGGCAAGGTGGCGACCTACGCCCTGAACCAGCCCTCGTCCGTGCGGGTGATCACCGTCGAGCCGGGACAGGAGACGAGCGTCCACTTCCACCGCATGCGTGACGAGATGTGGGTGGTCCTGGACCCCGGGCTCACGATCGAGATCGGCAACCGCGTGATCGAGGCCGAGACCGGCGAGGAGTTCATGGTGCCGGCTGAGGAGTCCCATCGGATCCGGGCCACGGGGTCCGCGCGGGGCCGCGTCCTCGAGATCGCCTACGGCTACACGACCGAGGACGACACGCAGCGGCTCGAGGACGCCTACGGGCGTCCGTTGGAGCCGGACTGGTGATGCGCCCCGATCGGGAGACCGGATGGCGATGACGCGTCGACACCCCCCGGGTGCGCCCCTATACTGTGTCGCCAGCAGTGCAAGCATGTGTGGATCCCACGCACCGGCGCGCCCGGTGCTTGTTTTTCGAAAGAGGTGATGCGGGGTCTCGACCGATCCCAGGATCAACGATCGGATCCGGTCTCCCCAGGTGCGCCTGGTCGGGCCAGACGGGGACCAGATCGGCGTCGTGACGACCCAAGACGCGCTCCGTCGCGCGCGTGAGCTGGATCTCGACCTGGTCGAGGTCGCCCCGCAGGCCGATCCGCCCGTGGCGCGGATCATGGACTACGGGAAGTTCAAGTACGAGCGCGACATCCGTCAGAAGGACGCGCGGAAGAAGCAGTCCCGGATCGGGCTCAAGGAGATCAAGTTCCGCCCCAAGATCGATCCGCACGACTACAACACCAAGAAGGGGCACGTCGAGCGGTTCCTCCGGTTGGGCGCCAAGGTCAAGGTCACGATCATGTTCCGCGGTCGCGAGATGGCGCACACGGACCTCGGGCGCAAGATCCTCGACCGGCTGGTCGCCGATCTGGGCGACCGGATCGTGGTGGAATCGATGCCGAAGCAAGAGGGGCGCAACATGATCATGGTGATCGCCCCGAACAAGCGGTACACGGAGGCGCCGGCCTCCGACGAGGCCGCCGAAGGATGAGAACGATGCCGAAGATGAAGACCAACCGATCGGCCGCGAAGCGGTTCCGGATCACCCGCAACGGGAAGGTCCTGCACCGCAAGGCCACAGGCAACCACATGCTCACCAAGAAGTCGGGGAGCCGCCGCCGCCGCGTGGAGGGGATGTCCGAGGTGACCGCGGAGCGCACGAAGATCAAGCGGCTGCTGGGGGCGTGAGTCGATGGCACGGGTGAAGCGCTCCGTCCACGCGAAGAAGAAGCGTCGCGCCGTCCTCGAGGCGGCCAAGGGCTACCACGGCAGCCGCCACATCCGCTACCGCGTGGCCAAGGAACAGGTCATGCACTCCGGCGCGTACGCGTACCGCGACCGCCGCGACCGCAAGGCGCAGTTCCGGCGTCTGTGGATCGCGCGCATCAACGCGGCCGTCCGACCGCACGGGATCTCGTACTCCCGCTTCGTCAACGGCCTCAAGCTGGCCGGGGTCGACGTCGATCGCAAGATCCTCGCCGATCTGGCCGTCCACGATCCCGCCGCCTTCGGCTCGCTGGTCGACGTGGCGAAGGGGTCGCTGCCCGTCTCGGACTGACCGCCGGTGCCGCCGGCGCGGGCGACCCGGACTCGCGGCCGTTCCACCCGTTCGAGGTCGCCGTGCTGACCTCGAGCAAGAACCCCAGGGTCGCGGCCGCGATGCGCCTCAAGAAGCGTTCGTACCGCGAGGAGGATCGACGGTTCCTGGTGGAGGGCGCGCAGGGCGTCCGCGAGGCCCTCGAACCTCCGGTCGCGCTCGAGGCCCTGTTGACGGCGGACCCGGACGACCCGCTGGCCGTTCGGGCGCGGCAGCTCGGGGTCGAGGTCCTTCACGTCGCTCCTGAACTCATCGAACGGATCACCTCGACGGTGACCCCGCAGCCGCTCGTGGGGATCGCTCCGCATCGACACGTCCGGCTCTCCGACCTCGACGTCGCGGGCGCGCTCGTCCTGCTCCACGAGGTGCGCGACCCCGGGAACGCCGGAACGATCCTGCGTTCCGCGGACGCCGCGGGAGCCTCCGGCGTCGTGTTCACGGCCACGTCGGTCGACCCGTACAACCCGAAGACCGTGCGGGCGTCCGCCGGGTCGCTCTTCCATCTGCCCATGGTCCGGCAGGTCGCGACCGGAACCGCGATCGAGGACCTGCGCGGGCGGGGGGTCCGGATCCTGGCGCTCGACCCGGCCGGCGCCGAGGACCTGTACCACGCGGACCTCTCCGGGCCGATCGCGTTCATCTTCGGCAACGAGGCGCACGGCCTGCCGGCGGAGGTGATCGAGGCCACCGACGGGAGCGTCAGGGTGCCGCACCGCGGCCGCGCCGAATCCCTGAACCTCGCGGCCGCGGCAACGGTGTGCCTGTTCGAATGGGCCCGGCGTGGAGGCGACGAGGACGCGTCGCTCCAGGCCGTGATCGCGGCGGCGGCGCACGACCTGCGGTCCCCGTTGACCGCGCTCAAGGGGTTCGGCTACGCGCTCGAGCGACGATGGGACGAGCTCGATCCCGAGCAACGGGGAGCGATGCTCCGAGGGATCGTCGCCGACGCCGACCGCATGGACACGCTGGTCCGCCGCCTGACGGATGCCGCACGGATCGCGAGCGGCGGCCTGGAGCTGTTCCCCGAGCGGATCGAGGTCGCCGACCTGGTCCTGTCCGTCGCGCGCGCCTTCGAGCACGACCCGGAGCACCCCGGGGTGCGGTGGCTCGGGGAGGGCGGCGCCGTCCTCCTCGATCCGGCCCGCCTACGCACCAGCCTCCTCGCCTTCGTCGAATCGTCGACGTGGTGGGGGCGGGAGGGGCCGGTGACGATCCAGGCGACGTGGAGCGCGGAGACCGTGGCCTTCTCGGTCCGCCGTGCGGGGACCGAGCTCGCCGCCTCCGAGGTGGAGGACCTGTTCGACGTCCGGTCCGCGAGCTCGGGGGCGGGTGCCTTCGGCTTGTCCGTCGCGAAGGGCGTGGCGGAGAGCCAGGGCGGTCGCGTCTGGGCCTCGGTCGAGGACGGGGCGCTCGCCCTGCACCTCGAGCTGCCCACGGGGGCCGATCGCTGAGCCGGGCGCCCCGGGAGGCGTTGCTAGACTCGGCCTCCTGATGGAGCCCCGGGAGATGCTGCGCACGCTGGAGGCGGAGCGAGCGCGAGGGCTCGCCTCGTTCGATGCGGCGCGCACACCCGAGGAGCTCGATCGGGCACAGACCGCCGTGCTGGGACGCCGGTCGGCGTTCAGCGAGGTCCAGCGCTCGCTTGGGAGTCTCGACCACGAGGGCCGCCGCGACGTGGGGGCGGTGGCGAACGAGGTCCGGGCGGCGCTGCAGGAACGGCTCGCCGCGAGGCGCGCGGAGCTGCTCTCCGAGGCCGAGGAGCGGCTGCTGGAGGCGGACCGGGTGGACCTCAGCCTCCCCGGCCGCCGCGCCCGCCCGGGCTCGCTGCACCCCTTGACGCTGATCGAGACCGAGATCGTCGAGATCTTCACGCGGATGGGGTACCGGGTGGTCGAGGGACCCGAGGTCGAGGACGAATGGCACAGCTTCGACGCCCTGAACATCCCGCCCGATCACCCGGCCCGGACCTCGATGGACACGACCTACGTCGACGTCCCCGGCCATCCGGAGCTGCTCCTGCGACCGCACACCTCTCCGATGCAGATCCGGACGATGGAGACGCAGCCGCCGCCCGTCTACGTCGTCGTCCCGGGTCGCGTCTTCCGCAACGAGGAGATCACCGCGAAGAACATGCCCGTGTTCCATCAGGTCGAGGGCCTGGCCGTGGACGAGGGGATCTCGTTCGCCGACCTGAAGGGCACGCTCGAAACGTTCTACCGCGAGCTCCTCGGTTCCGATCGCCGCATCCGCATGACGCCGTCGTTCTTCCCGTTCGTCGAGCCGGGGGCCCAGGTGGACGTCTCGTGCTTCGTGTGCGGGGGCGACGGGTGTCGGACGTGCGCGTTCAGCGGGTGGATCGAGGCGATGGGGACCGGGATGGTCCACCCCCAGGTGCTCGCGAACTGCGGCTACGATCCGGAGCGGTACACGGGGTTCGCCTTCGGTGGCGGATACGACCGGCTGGCGATGATCCGGTACCAGATCCCCGACATCCGGATGCTGTGGGACAGCGACGTGCGCTTCCTCGAACAGTTCGAGGGGGTCGCGTGATGCGGATCCCGCGCTCGTGGCTCCGGGAGCTGGTGGCGACGGACCTCTCCGCCGAGGAGCTGGGCGATCTGCTCGCGGAGAAGGGGATGCACCTCGAGTCGATCGAACGGCCGTGGGACGGACTCGACGGCGTCGTCGTCGCCAGGGTCGTCGAGATCCGGGACCACCCCGGGTCGGACACCCTCTGCCTGGTGCGCGTCCAGACGGGAGGGGGAGAGCTGGAGGTGGTCGCCGGTGTCCGCAACATGGCCCCGGGCGACCTCGTGCCCCTCGCCCCTCCCGGCGCTCGGGTCCCGTCGCTGCCCGAGTCGCTCGGGGCCCGCGAGATCCGAGGCGTGGTCTCGAACGGGATGCTCTGCTCGCTCCGCGAGCTCGGGATCGCCGACGTGCACACCGGGATCCTCATCCTCGGGGCCGAGGGCGGCGACGCCGGCGACGACCTGAAGGCGTCCCTGGGGCTCGACGAGGCGGTCCTCGACCTGGAGATCGAGTCGAACCGGCCCGACCTCCTAAGCGTCGTCGGCGTCGCCCGGGAGGTGGCGGCCGCCACCGGCGTCGAGCTGCGCGTGCCCCGTCCCCAGGTCCCGGAGGGCGACGAAGAGGCGTCATCGGTCGCGACCGTCGACGTCAAGGATCCCGACCTCTGTCCCCGCTACCTGGCGCGGGTGATCCGCGGCTTGGGTGGGGCGGCGACCCCGCTACGGATCCAGGCACGGCTCACGGCGTCCGGGGTCCGGCCGATCTCGCCCGCCGTGGACGCGACGAACTACGCGATGCTCGAACGCGGCCAGCCGATGCACGCCTTCGACCTGCATCGGCTGGCCGGGCCGGGGATCGTCGTGCGGCGCGCGGCCGCTGGCGAGACGATCGTCACGCTCGACGACGTGGAGCGCCCGCTCGAGGCGGACGACCTGCTGATCTGCGACGCCGAGCGGCCGGTCGGGATCGCCGGCGTGATGGGGGGAGCGATGTCCGAGGTCGCGGACGGAACCCGCGACGTCCTGCTCGAGAGCGCCTACTTCGCACCCCGCGGTGTCCTGCGCACGTCGCGTCGGCTCAACCTCCTGACGGAGGCGTCGATCCGGTTCTCGCGGGGCACCGACCCGGAAGGCGTGCACGATGCCGCCACGCGCTGCGCCGAGCTGATGATGGCGTGGTCCGGCGGTGGCGAGCTCCTCGCCGGGGCGATCGACGTCGGCGAGGCGCCGCCGCGCCGCAGCGTCTCGATGCGGGCGCCACGCGCGAGCGTCCTGCTGGGATACGAGGTGGCCGCCCCGGCGGCGGCGGCGGCCCTCCGTGGCCTCGAGGTCCCGGCCACGGTCGAGGGGGACCACGTGGTCGCGGAGATCCCTGGCTTCCGGCCAGACCTCACGGACGAGGTGGACCTGATCGAGGAGGTCGTGCGGGCCCAGGGGTATGCGAAGCTCCCCGCCACGCTGCCGCCGATCCGACAGCCGGGCGGCGAGCAGGAGAGCTACCGCCTGCGTCGACGGATCCGCGGGTCCCTGATGCGCGCGGGGCTGCGTGAAGCGATCTCCCTCTCGTTCGCCTCGCAGGCGGAGGTCGCGCTGGTGGGCGACGCCGAGCCGATCCGTGTCGCGAACCCCCCGTCGGCGGATACCCCGTTCCTGCGGACGAGCCTCCTGCCCGCGCTCCTGGAGGCCGCGGCCCGCAACCTGGATCAGGGCACCCCGGCGGTCACGATCTTCGAGATCGGACACGTGTTCCGGGCGGGCGATCCCGTCGACGAGCGCGAGTCCGTGGCGGTCGTCCTGGTCGGGCGGGAGGAGGGGGTGCACGCCGGAGGGCGCCCGCTCGAGGTGCTGGACGCGAAGGGCGCGCTCGAGGCGCTGATGGAGGGCCTCGGGATCGACGGCTGGAGCCTCGGGGATCGCCCCCCGCCCCCGTACCACCCCGGCCGCTCCGCGTCGATCCTTCTGGACGACCGCCCGATCGGATCCCTCGGGGAGCTGATCCCCTCCCGGGCGGCCGAGATCGGGATCGATACGCGCGTCGCCGTGTTCGAGGTGGACGCGACGGCGCTGGCCGACCGGCTCGGGGGGTTCGCCGGGTACCGGGGCGTCTCGCGGTTCCCGCCCGTCCGGCGGGACCTCGCGTTCCTGGTGGACGAGGGCGTGCCGGCCGGAGCCGTCCGCGGGGCGATCGCATCCGCCGCCGGCGACCTCCTCGACCGGGTCGTCCTGTTCGACGTGTTCCGCGGCGGGGGGCTGGGGGAGGGGAAGAAGAGCCTGGCGTTCTCGATCGAGCTCCGCTCCGGCGACCGCACCCTCGACGGCGCCGAGGCCGACACGATCGTCGCGCGGATCGTCGACCGGGTCGCGACGGACGTCGGCGGTGAACTGCGGACGGTCTCGCCGGGCGAGCCCGCTCCGGACGGCTCGCGGTCGTCGGCCGACGGGCACTAGACTCGCCCCGATGCCTCGGAACTACCTCTCGGTCGACGACCTCTCGCCGCGGGAGCTGCTGGATCTGTTCGACCTTGCGGCGAAGGTGAAGGCCGACCCCGACGCCTACCGGGACCGGCTCGCCGGACGATCGGTCGCCCTGATCTTCGAGAAGCCGTCGACGCGGACCCGCGTCTCCTTCGAGGTCGGCGTGGCGGAGCTCGGCGCCCATCCGCTCGTGATCTCGTCGACCGAGCTCCAGCTGGGTCGCGGCGAGACGATCGAGGACACGGGCCGCGTGCTGTCGCGGTACGTGCAGGCGATCGTGCTCCGCACGTTCGAGCAGGAACGGCTCGAGCTCCTGGCGTCCACGGCATCGGCGCACGTCGTGAACTCGCTCTCCGACTTCGAGCACCCCTGCCAGGCCCTGGCCGACCTCTTCACGATCCGAGAGCGACTCGGGGGTCTCGAGGGACGCACCCTCGCGTACCTCGGCGACGGTAACAACGTCGCGCACTCGCTCCTGCTCGGCGGGGCGAAGGCCGGTATGCGGGTGCGGATCGCGACGCCGCCGGGGTTCGAACCGATCCCGCAGGTCGTGAACCGGGCGGCGGAGATCGCCGCCGAGACGGGCGGGACCGTGGACGTGCTGCACGACCCGGCGGAGGCCGCCGACGGGGTCGACGTGCTGTACACGGACGTCTGGGCGAGCATGGGCCGGGAGGACGAGGCCGATGAGCGAGCGCTGGTGTTCCCCGCGTACCAGCTGAACCAGAAGCTCGTCCAGCTCGCGGACCCGCGCGTCATCGTCCTGCACTGCCTGCCGGCGCACCGGGGTCAGGAGATCACCGACGAGGTGCTCGACGGGCCGCGCTCGGCGGTCTGGGATCAGGCGGAGAACCGGCTCCACACGCAGAAGGCCCTGCTGCTCACGTTGTTCGACGTGGCCTGATCCCGGCGTGGCGCGGACGAACGACGACGTCGAGCGGCTCCTCCTCGAGTACGCGGACCTCCTCTCGATCCTCTCGGAGGATCGGTTCAAGCCCCGGGCCTATGAGAAGGCCGCCCGTGCGGTCGGGGGCTACGCGGGCGACATCGACGGCTACGGACTCGACGAGCTCCGGACGATCCCGAACGTGGGGGCGTCGATCGGCGAGAAGATCCACGAGTACCTGACCACCGGGCGGATCGAAGAGCTCGAGCGACTGCGGTCGCAGATCCCCGCGGGCGTCCGGGCGATGACGTCGATCCCCGGGTTCGGCCCCAAGAAGGCGATGCACGTCTACCAGGAGCTCGGGATCGACTCGCTGGACGGCCTGGTGGCCGCGGCCCGGGACCAGCGCCTCGCGGGTCTGAAGGGCTTCTCGAAGAAGACCGAGGAGAACATCCTGCGCGGCGTGGAACGCCTCGAGTCCGCCGGCGGCCGGGTGCTGATCTCGACGGCGCTCGACCTGGCCGAGGATCTCCTGGATCGTCTCCGCGCCTTGCCGAGCGTCCGCCGGGCCGAGTACGCCGGCTCGCTGCGTCGGATGCAGGAGACGATCGGGGACGTCGACCTGTTGGTGGCGAGCGACGACGCCGACGCCGTGATGGAGGCGTTCACCGGCTCTGGACCGGTGGAGCGCGTGATCGCCCGGGGCGACACGAAGTCCTCGGTGATCACCCGCCAGGGGCTGCAGGTCGACCTCCGGGTGATCCCGCAGGATGTCTGGGGCGCCGCGTTGATCTACTTCACCGGTTCGAAGGCCCACAACGTCCGGATCCGCGAGATCGCCGTTCGGCGTGGCCTCAAGCTCTCCGAGTACGGCCTGTTCGACGCCGGGTCGGGCGAGCTCCTGGAGGCCTCGACCGAGGAGGCGGTGTACGAGCGCCTCGACATGGCGTACATCCCACCGACCCTGCGCGAGGATCGCGGCGAGGTGGAGGCCGCTCTGGCGGGAACGTTGCCGGACGTGATCCAGGAGCACCAGATCCGTGGCGACCTGCACACCCACACGAACCTCACCGACGGCCTCGCGTCGCTCGAGAAGATGGTGGAGGCGGCTGCCGCCCGCCGGTACGTCTACTACGCCGTCACCGACCACGCGCCGAACCTGTACATGCAGCGCATGACGGACGAGAAGATGCTGGCGCAGCGGGAGCGGTTACGCCGCCTCCAGGCGAGCTACCCGAAGATGCGGCTCCTGCATGGGACCGAGCTGAACATCGATCCGGACGGCGGGGTCGACTGGGGCGAGGACTTCCTGCGTGGGTTCGACATCACGGTCGCGTCGATCCACTCCCACTTCAACCTGTCGCGTGACGAGATGACCCGCCGCGTGGTCCGCGCGATGGAACATCCTCACGTGAACGTGATCGGCCACCTGACCACACGCAAGATCGGCAATCGCGACCCGGTCGACCTGGACCTCGACGCCGTCTTCGCGGCGGCGGCCCGCACGGGGACCGCGCTGGAGATCAACGCGTACCCCGATCGCCTGGACCTGAAGGACGAGCACGTGCTGTGGGCCCGCAAGCACGGGGCGCGGTTCTCGATCGATACCGACTCGCACGCGGTTCCCCACCTCGACCTCCTCCGGTACGGGGTCGGGACTGCGCAGCGCGGCTGGCTCTCGAAGGACGACGTGATCAACGCGTGGCCGATCTCGAGGCTCCGGCGGTTCCTCGCCAAGCCCGCCCTCCGGTGATCGGGCGGCGGCTCCCGCGGAGCTTCTACCGCCGGCCCGTCACGGAGGTCGCGCCGGACCTGCTCGGCAGGGTCCTGGTGCGCGATCTTCCGGATGGGACCCGGCTGGCGGTTCGGCTCGTGGAGACGGAGGCGTACCGGCAGGACGATGCCGCGAGCCATTCGTTCGGTGGGCCCACGGCTCGCAACGCGACGATGTTCGGGCCGCCGGGTCACCTGTACGTGTACTTCACCTACGGGATGCACCACTGCATGAACGCGGTGACCGGTGCGCCCGACGACGCCAGTGCCGTCCTGCTGCGGGCCGGTGAGCCGCTCCTCGGGGTCGAGGACATGCGCCGGCTGCGCGGACGCCACGCCCTGACCGAGCTCTGCGGGGGTCCGGCTCGGCTCTGTCAGGCCCTCGCCGTGGACCGAGCGCTCGACGGCGCGGATCTCGTGCGAGGGCACGAGGTGTGGATCGGCGCCGGATCGCCGTCCGGGGGACCGATCGCGACGACGACGCGCGTCGGGATCCGCCGGGAGACCGAGCGGGCCTGGCGGTTCCTCGACGCGTCCAGCCCGTTCGTGTCGACGGGGGCCCGGTCAGGGTGACGGGCTGGACTCGTTCTTCGAGACCGTGATCGTGATCGAGCTCGTCTGGAACGCGGTCGTGCCCGCGGAAGGGCTCTGGGAGATCACGGTCCCCGGCGGCTGGGTCGAAACGGCGATCTGCACGTTCACGTAGAACCCGGCCTGCTCGAGGAGCGCGGTCGCCGCCGCCTGCGAGAGCCCGATCACGGACGGCACCGTCACGGATTGGAGTTCGGTCGGCGTCGTGCACGTGAGGAGGGGCTCGGTGCCCACGATGAACTGCAGGGTCTCGATGTTCTGGGGGAGCGTGAAGGCGTTCGGGAGGCAGTACGGGTCCTGCGTGACGTCCACGGCGACGGACACGTACTCCACGTCGGGAGAGGGGAACTCCCGTTCGGGGAAGGTGGCCGCCGCCTGCAGCATGAACAACCGCCAGATCTGCGCGGGCCACGTCCCACCGAACACGGTGATCCGGGTCGTCGGCGGGGCCATCGAGATCTGCCCTTGCGGGAAGCCGACCCAAACCGCCGCGACGAGCTGGGGGATCGCGCCCGCGAACCAGGCGTCGCGGTACTCCTGGGCGGTTCCGGTCTTGCCGATCTGCGGCCGGCCGATGTTGGCGGCGGTGCCGGTCCCGTACAGGACCACCTGCTGGAGGATCTGGTTCGCCGCGGAGGCGACGACCGGTTCGATCACCTGCTCCGGCCTCGGGTTCGCCTGCCAGAAGAGCCGGCCCTGGGCATCGGTGATGCTGATCACCGGGACCGGGTTGACGTGGCGCCCGCCGGCCGCGAGGGTCCCGTACGCCGAGGCCATCTCCAGCGTGTTGACCTCGTTCGTCCCGAGCACCGCCGAGAGGTACGGGAGCAGCGGCCGTTTGGGGTTCGTCGTGCGTTGGCAGCAGCGGATCCCCATCCGCTTCGCGACCTCGACGACCGTATCCGCACCCAGGCGCTCGATCAGCTGGGCGTAGACGGTGTTCACCGAGTTGACCGTCGCCGACTCGAGGGTCATCGACCCGTAGCCGCTCCCTTCGGCGTTCGTCACGTCCCACACCTGGCCGTTGTCGAGCGGGATCTCGATCGAAGCGGGGGCGGGGAAGACCGTCGACGGGGAGATGCCGTTCTCGAGGGCGGCCACGAGGGCGAAGGGCTTGAACGAGGAACCGGCCTGACGGCCCGTGCTCCCGCCGGTCGCGAGGTTGACCCGACCGTCGTCGCTCTTCGCGTTCCAGTAATCGGCGTCGTGGCCGCCCACCATCGCGCGGACGTACCCCGTGCGTGGATCCACCACGGACATCGCGCCTTCGGGATCGTCGGGGTACGAGAGGACCGAGTGCACGGCGGTCTCGGCCGCGCGCTGGAACGAGGGATCGAGCGTCGTCACGATCCGCAGGCCGCCCGTGAACAGGAGCCGGTAGCGGTCCTCGCGGGTGGGCCCGAACGCGGGGTTCGACAGGAACCACTGCTTGAAGTAGTCGACGAAGTACGGGTACGGGTACCGCTGTTGGTCGAGCGAGGGGTCCAGCTCGACGCGCTCCCGTCGAGCCTCCTCGAACGCGTCGGCCGACACCATCCCTTGCTCGAGCATCGCCCGGAGCACGACGTTCCGGCGCTGACGCGCATGGGTGGGATGGATGAACGGGTCGTAGTCGTTCGGGGCCTGGATCAACCCGGCCAGCAGGGCGGACTGCGCCACGGTCAGATCGTCCGCGTCGACCCCGAAGTAGGAGCGCGCGGCGGCCTGCACGCCGTACGCACCTTGCCCGAAGTACACGGTGTTCAGGTAGCGCGTCAGGATCTGGTCCTTCGTGAGCTCGTCCTCGAGCTGCCACGCGAGCGCCGCCTCGTCGATCTTGCGGGAGAAGGTCTCGTCGGTCCCGACGTACAGCTGCTTCACGAGCTGCTGCGTGATCGTCGAGCCCCCTTCCACGATCTGTCCGGCCGTCACGTCGGCGTACGCGGCACGGACGATCGCGCGGACGTCGATGCCGTGGTGGTAGTAGAAGCGCTTGTCCTCGATCGCGACGGCGGCGTCGCGGATCGAGGTCGGGATCGAGCGTGGAGGGAGGATCACCCGGTCCTCGGCGGCATGCAGCTCGGTGATCAGCGTGCCGTCGGAGGCGTACAGGAACGAGGTCTGGGCGAGCGGAAGCTCGTGCTCTCGGTAGTCGTCGAGCTTCGGGAGGGCGCCGCATGCGGTCGCGACGACGACGAACAGCATCGCGAGCAGGGCGGATCCCCGGACCGGCCTCATGCGGGCAAGCGTACCCCTGGCCTTGGGTTCCCACTGGTAGCATCCCGTCGCCATGGGTCCGGACGCGCTCCGCGTACTCGCCGACGGCGTCGCGGAGATCGTGCCGGACGGGGGGCTCGCCGAGAAGCTCCGGCTCGGTCGCCCGCTCCGCGTGAAGCTCGGCGTCGACCCCAGCCGCCCGGACCTCACGCTCGGCCACGCCGTGGTCCTGGGCAAGCTGCGGCAGTTCCAGGACGCCGGGCACACGGCCATCCTCATCATCGGGGACTTCACGGCGCGGATCGGCGATCCGTCGGGGACGTCCGAGACGCGGCCGATGCTCGGTGCCGAGGAGGTCGCGGAGAACGCGCGGACCTATCTGGAGCAGGCGGCACGCGTGCTCGACGTCGAGCGAGCCGAGATGCACGGCAACGCGGAATGGAGCGCCGATATGCCGATGCCGGAGGTGCTGAGGCTCGCCGGGGTGGCGACGGTGGCGCAGATGCTCGAGCGGGAGGACTTCCGAGACCGGTACCGGCAGGGTCGCCCGATCAGCGTCGTCGAGTTCCTGTACCCGCTGTTCCAGGGCTACGACTCCGTGGCGGTTCGGGCCGACGTCGAGCTGGGGGGGACCGACCAGACCTTCAACCTGCTGATGGGGCGGGAGGTCCAGCGCGCGTACGGGCAGGATCCCCAGGTCGTGATGACGATGCCGCTGCTCGAGGGCACCGACGGCGTCCGCAAGATGTCGAAGTCGCTCGACAACTGGGTGGGGCTCACCGAGCCGCCGGACGAGATGTTCGGCAAGCTGATGAGCATCCCCGACGGGCTGATCGTCCGATACCTGCGGCTGGCGACGGACGATCCCCCGGACGCGGTCGAGGCCGCCACCCGCGGCCTCGCCGATGGGTCGCGGCACCCGAACGAGGAGAAGCGCCGGATGGCGCGGGCCGTGGTGGATCGGTACCACGGCGCGGGTTCGGGTCGGGAGGCCGAGGAGCGGTTCGATCGCGTGCACCGGGAGCGCGAGGTCCCGGAAACCGTCGACGAGGTGGCCCTCGATGCCGCGTGGGCCGGGGCGGAGGGTCGGTTCTGGCTCCCGAGGGTCCTGTGGCAGCTGGGCCTCGCGTCCTCCAACGGCGACGGGCGCCGCCGGATCGAGCAGGGCGGGATCCGGATCGACGGCGAGGTCGTCACCGACCCGGATCGCGAGTACGGTGGGGATGAGCTGCGCGGACGGGTGCTCCAGTCCGGCCGCCGCCGGTTCGTCCGGCTGCGCTGAGGCGGCGAGCGACCGCGCGGTTGACGGCCAGGGGAGCCCTGCTACGATAGGGATGGCGCGAGCCCCTCGCGAGGTCCCAACCACGCCCGGGGGTCGTCGTCTGTCTCGCACCTTGAGAACTGAACAGTGTGTCGGAAGCCAGTGCTTATCCCGTCAGCTGGGAGGCTCGGTTCGCCGTGCCTCCGATCCACAGCAGACGGTACGTACTGAAACCGTCCGGACATCGGGCGGGATCGGATGAAGGCCGGGCCGGGAGTGCCTCCCGGGGCCGGCCGACTCCAACGATGGAAGCGAACCCTCGCCCCTCGGGGTGGGGTCGTGGATCTCTACGGAGAGTTTGATCCTGGCTCAGGACGAACGCTGGCGGCGTGCTTAACACATGCAAGTCGAGCGAGAACCGAGGGAGGGGTAACCCACCTTCGGGGACAGCGGCGAACGGGTGCGTAACACGTGGGCAACCTGCCCTTGACCCTGGGATAAGCCCGGGAAACCGGGTCTAATACCGGATACTCTCGCGGGGCCACATGACCTCGCGAGGAAAGGTCCGCCGGTCAGGGATGGGCCCGCGGCCTATCAGCTCGTTGGTGGGGTAACGGCCTACCAAGGCGACGACGGGTAGCTGGTCTGAGAGGACGACCAGCCACACTGGAACTGAGATACGGTCCAGACTCCTAC
>DATBLY010000066.1:0-20577 GCA_036555125.1 Actinomycetota bacterium
GCGGAGGCGGAGGGAACACTGTAAGAACCCGAACGCCGCAGGTCAGCGCGTTTGGGTGGACGCGCGGGCGTGGGGTCAGGCCAAGTGACCGCCACGCGCCGGTAGCGCGGGGCCGGCGCCGACCTCTATCCGTTGCGCTTCGCCCTGATCGGAGTCGCGCTAGCGCCCATGTCGCTCCTCGTCGGGTTCGCCGGCTGCGCGTCGTCGGGATGAGCTAACTAACGGGGGCCGCTCAGGGGCAGTACGCCACAACGTCGGGCTAGAACGGTTGCCGATCAGGGATACGCGCGATCGACGAAGCTGGCGGGCGGATACCGCCGCATCGGTCCTTGGTTCACTCAGACGCCATCTCCTGTACGCGACGGCGAGTGGTGCGGCAACTCGCGGGCCAAGGGAACCCTCCGATGGTCACCGTCGAATCCAACATGTTGAACCGGTGCGGGGGCCTTCGCTCGCCGCCACGCGGGCAGTCGTCCCCGTGTTCAACGCACAGATCGCCACGAGAGGAGACGGTGGAACGGGGACCAACCGTTGGTCTCGCGCTTCGATGTACGAAGGCTTCCTGGATGAACGGTTTGCGGAGCAAGTCATGGCGCGGGGAACGAGCAACGTGATCGCCGGCAAGGTCGTCGGCCCCGCAGCCGAAGCCGTTCAGGCTGGTGCCGCGGAGCGTTTCCGGCCGGGACCATCGGATATAGATGACGACGCAGATCGGGCCGCGAGGCGCTTCTAGGTCGAGCGCAGTCAAGGAGGATGAGCCGATGTCGACAGAAGACAACAAGGCACTCGTTCGGCGGTTCTGGGAAGGGCTTGTCGGTACCGGCGACCTCGCGCTCGCCGACGAGCTGCTCGCGCCAGGCTACACCGTCCACTACGGTGGCAACCCGCCGATGGACCGCGACGGCTTCCTGCAGTTCTTGGACGCGCTGCGCTCCGCGTTCCCCGACGTCGCGGTCACGGTGGAAGACCTCCTCGCAGAGGGGGATGAGGTGGCGGTTCGCTGGACCTGGGGTGGCACCTCACTCGGGCCGTTCCTTGGCATCCCCCAGACCGGCGAAGCAGTCGCAGGATCCGGGATCGGCCTGTTCCGGATCGCGAACGGCCGGATCATGGAGGACTTCGTCCAAGAGGACACGTTCGGCCTGCTGCAGCAGCTCGGGGCGATCCCGGCGCCTGCGCAGCCGACGGGCTGAAGCGCCTTCGGCGACCTGTCAGGTTCATCGGTGTCGACGGTGGAGCGGGCCCCGAACCCGCATCGCGCGGAGCTCCTAAGGACCTTGCGAGCCGCTCTTCCCGGCTCAGCGGTGGCGGGTGCCGCGTCCGTCCTCGCGTTCGTAACCATCGTGATCTCGTTCGACCGTCAGCCTCTCGATCTAGTGGTATGCATTGCCGCTCTCCTGATCGCGGTTCCCTTGGCCGTGGCTGCAATGGTGGCTGCCGGTCTGATGCGGACGATCGCCGTGATCGCGGCGTGCCTGCTGGTCGCTGTTCCCGTCATCCTCCTCATGCGCAGAGGCGAGCGGGGGTCCGCCCTGATGGTCGCCCTCTTGTTCGGGGTGGCAGCGGTTGGTGCCAGGCGCGCGGTGCGCGCTGCGGTTCCTCGACCTACACGGGTGCGCATCTCCGGCAGCCGGGTCGGTCCGAGCACCCATCCGGTGCTGTTGGCGAACCCGAACTCAGGCGGCGGGAAGGCCGAGCGGGTCGCCCTGGGCGACGAGGCCCGCCGACGAGGGGTCGAGTATGTCGTCCTTCGCCCCGGGGACGACCTGCAACGGCGTGCCGAGGAGGCGATACAACTCGGAGCCGACGTCCTTGGCATGGCTGGCGGTGACGGCTCGCAAGGCCTGGTCGCCCAGGTCGCCCTTGAGCACGATGTGGGGTTCGTGTGCGTGCCGGTCGGGACTCGGAATCACTTCGCCAAAGACCTCGGTCTCGATCCGGGCGACCCGATCCGCGCCCTCGACGCCTTCGGCGACGCCGAGGAGGTACGGATCGATGTCGGGTTGGTCGCCGATCGGGTCTTCGTCAACAACGTGTCGCTCGGCGTCTACGCGATGATCGTCGAGGCCGAGGGATACCGAGAAGACAAGCCGCGGACGGCGTGGCGAGTGCTTCCGAGCGTCCTCGGGCCAGAAGCCAGCCCGCTCGACCTTCGGTTCACCGGTCCGGACGGCCAAGAGCACACTGGCTTCCAGTTCGTCCACGTCTCGAATGGGCCGTATCGGTTCACGGCTGATAGCCGACTCGGATCGAGAGAACGGATGGATCTTGGCATCCTAGGGATCGTCGCGGCCAGGGCGGGAGAAGGAGACGACTTCCTTGCCTTCGCGCCAGCGTGGTGGGCGGGGCCGCGAGATCCATCAGATGGATGGCTGCAATGGGAGGCTCCCGTGTTCGAGGTCCGATCGGCTGGCCCGATCCCCGCTGGGGTGGACGGCGAGGCGCTGGTGTTCGAACCGCCCCTTCGGCTCCGGAGTCTGCCCGGACCCCTTCGGGTCCGTATGCCCGCCGCCGGAAGCACGGCTACGTGAAGGGGAGCTCAGGAGGGGAGGATCGAGAGGCGGTTCCGGCTCAATCGAGTTTGACGCCAGAAGCGTGAACTTCTCGATCACCTCCTAGAGCCTGCGTCGGAGCTCTTGGTCCAGCCTCCGGCTGTTCCGATACGAGATCCGTCGTTGGCAGGGAGGCTCCATCCCCGACCTCGCCTACGCGCCGAAGGGTCCGGTCCGGGTGGCGACGGACATCGATGGTGCTCAGCGGGTTCTGGATCTCGCGCCGCACGTCCCAACACCCGTGTGGGGAAGGGACGAGCTACGCACCGGCGAGATGTGGAAACTCGAATTCGGTGATCTCCTGGCTCCTCGCACGAGCCGGCATCGAGTCCGACCAACTGCACCCGCCCGCCGGCGGCCGAGCTCCTGGCTGGAACGCTGGTCTCGTGGTGGCACGGCGCAGATGCGATAGCCCTGTCGTCGTCTCGCACCTCTAGGAGGACTAGGAGGACAGAAGCTGTGCCCCGAGCTCCCTGAACACTCGGATGTACGCGTCAACGAGCGGTACGGGAGCACGGTCGCCGACGTTGACCATGACGGCGAGCTGTCGGCGGCCATCCCTGGTGCTGAGGGTCATGCTCAGGAAGCCCGTGATCCCGCCCGCATGGCCGATCAGGGGCCCGGACGGCGTGTCGAGCTCGGCAACGCCCAGTCCATAGCGGTCGAGCAGGGGGAGCGGGATCGAAGCGGCCGGCACCTCGACGGTGGTCAGAAGCTCGACCATCAGCCGTGGGGGCAGGACCTCGCCGTGCAGCAGCATCCGGAAGAAGCGAGTCAGATCTTCCAGCGTGGACACCGCGGCGCCCGCGGCCCATGTGTAGGAGGGGTCCTGGTCCGTGAAGTCCTCGAGCGGGCCGTCTAGCACCTCCAGCTCCGGGCCGAGCGGAGGGCTGTAGCCGCGCGAGGCGGGGCTCGGGATCTCGTGGGCGATGATCGGGAAGGATGTCTGGCGCAGCTCGAGCGGGCCGAAGATCCGGCGATCCAGCTCGCGATCCAGCCTCGCCCCCGTCGCTGCCTCCACGATCAATCCGAGCAGGATGTAGCCGGTGTTCGAGTACGACCAGGCCGTCCCCGGCGGGAAGTCGAGCGGCCGGTCGGCCACCAGCGCGACCAGCTCACGTGGGGACCACGTGCGGAACCGGGCCTGCGGCGAGGCGTAGAGCTCGCGCCAGACGATGTCCGTGTATTGGGGAACGCCCGCAGTGTGGTTCAGCAGGTGACGGATGGTGATCCGGTCGCCGTAGGGCAGGATCGCCGGGAGCCATCGATCGGCGGTGTCCGAGAAGGAGAGGGTGCTGTCCGAGACCAGTTTCATCACGAGCGCGGCGACGAACGACTTGGTGGCGCTGCCGACGCGGAAATGCAGATCCGGTTGCATCGGCCGGCCCGTTCGGACATCCGCAAGGCCGCTCGCCGCCTGCCGGACGCCTGACTCGTCGTCGACCCTCGCAGCCGCGCCGGGAGCCCCGGCATGGACGAGCTGGTCGGCGGCGCCCTGCACGTCGATGGGGTGGTTGGGATCGCTCATATCGCCATCGGCACCTCATTCCCCCTAACCGCCTCCTTACAACGCTCGACCGCCCGAACGATGCGGCCGAGTGCGTGCGTATCCCCTTCTCCCGGCCGGGTGACGGGGGATGCGACGGCGAGCTCCCTGCGCCATCCAGAGGCGGTGCGCGTGTGATCGCGGCCATCCGTTAGGGTTCGCCGCCCTGCGACGGGTCGTGATCCCTCTCCAGACGCCACCATCCCGCCGAATGCACCCCCACGCCGACGAGCGCAGCGGCGAGGAACACGACTCCAGTGATCCAGTAGATGTGCCAGAAGTCGGCGACGATCCCGACGAAGGCGGCCGACTGGGCCACCGTGTGAGCGATGGTCACGCTCACAGACGGGTCCTGCGGCGACGGAAGACCTCTTGTCGGTTGACCATCACGAGCGCCGCGAGCAGCGGGATGGCCACAGAGAACGCGATGACGGAGATCTTGGCCGGCGCGTCGAGTGACGGGGCCGCGATGAGCGGCTGCACCATGACCACCCGGCGATCCCGATCAGGCCGCCGTGGATCAATCCGAGCTGCTTGACCGCTTCCTCGCCGCTCTCCCCGGTGAAAGCGTCCGCCACCTTACGGGCCGTCTGGGCCTCCACCCGCTCCTTTGCGCTCGCCCCCGCTTCATGTCCCGTCCGTCTCGCCTCATCGCCGACGCGGGCGTGTTCTTCCGCCGAGTCATCACTCACTTTGGTCACCCCCTTCGGCCGGGATATCGAAAGTGTGCACCTCGCGGGGTTGGGTTCCCCAAACCGAGCGGGTCGGGCGACGCCTGCGCAGTGGCGTCGGCGATGGGCATCATGATGTTCCGTCCGACACCTGCACCCTGGTGTAGTGCCGGCCCGTCGTTGGCCACGGCGGCACCGAGTAGATGTGCTCACGAAGCACTCACCCTGCGGAAGTAGTGGAATCGCGGAGAGATCGCGGAGCCCTTCGAACTCCACGATCTCTCTCCGTTCTCTCCACGCGGAGGCGGACGGGAATCGAACCCGCCTGGGAGCTCGCGCCCCCACAACGGTGTTGAAGACCGCGGGGCCCACCAGGAACCCTGACGCCTCCGCTCGGCAGGATACCCACCCGACTTACCGAACCCTTAGTCGAACGTTGCCCCGGCGCTGACGGCCGGTCCGCGAGCCTCCCGGTAATACCCCTGACGACCCGGCCGATCGGCGGCCGGGCGTCACGGACGGAGGGAGGATCCGATGCGGACACGGACGAAGGTGGCGGTGATGGCGCTCGCGGCGACGATGATCCTGGCGGCGGCGCCCGCGGCACACGCGGGGGGGCCGGAGGTGATCCGCCGCGGCAGCTGCAGCGCCGGCAGCGACTGGAAGCTGAAGGTGAAGCCCGACGACGGCCGGCTCGAGCTCGAATTCGAGGTCGATCCGAACGTGGTGGGACAGACCTGGAACGTGGCGATCCGTCAGGACGGCGACCGCATCTTCAGCGGATCGCGCGTGACCCAGGGTCCGAGCGGATCGTTCGAGCTGCGGCGTCGTCCGGCAGACACGGCCGGAACCGACCGGTTCGTCGCGCGCGCCACGAACCCATCGACCGGCGAGACCTGTGTGGGACGCGCCACGCTCTGAGCCGTTCGTCGAGGGCGGCGCGCCTCGGCGCGCCGCCCTCGCCCGTCGGGGCTCAGCGCGCCCCCGCCCGTCGGGGCTCAGCGCGCCCCCGCCCCCACGGTGTGGATCGTCGTCGGGGCCTGCGCCTCCGCCATCCCGAGGACGGCTCCGGCGACCAGCTCGGCCGCCCCCGCGTAGCCGACCCGATCCGTGTTGATCACGACGTGGTAGTTGAGCGGGTCCTCGATGTCCTGCTCGAAGTACTTGCGCACGTACCGCTCGCGCTTGAGGTCCTCGGTCCGGACGTACTCCTCAGCCGCCGCCTCGTCCAGGTGCTTGTACGCCATGATGTGCTGGATCCGCACCGGCACCGAGCCGACCAACCGAACGTGGAACGCGCGGTCGAGGTTGCGCGTGATGATGTTCGCGCCCCTGCCGATCAGGACCACGTTGCCGATCTGCGCCAGCCGCAGGATCGTCTCGGACGTCTTGCGGACGAGGGTCCAGGACGACGGGCGGATCCCGAACAGCTGATCCAGCGTGTCGGCGGTCTCCGACACCCGATCCTCAGGCATGAAGCGTGCCAGGGTCGTGGGCAGGTGATGATCCTCCAGCACCGTGGCGACCAGGTCGCGATCGACGATCGTCCACGGCTCCTCGGATCGCGTGCCGAGCCTCGAGATCAGCTCCTCGGCCACGACGTGAGAGCCGGCTCCGGCCTGTCGGGAGATCGTGACCACCGGGCGGTGCCCTTCGGGTCGACCCGCCGACGCCGGTCGATGCATCGGCTGCATCTGGGCCTCGATGTAGTGGAGGTACCGGTCGAGGCTGACCGATCCGGTCATCCTGCTCACCTCCTTCTGTCTACCGCCTCCACGCTACGGCGGGGCGCCGCGACCGGAGAGGTCCACACGACCCGCGGTCACCGGGACGCCCGGTCGGCCGCCCGGGAGCCGCCTCCCACCTGTGCGTACCGGAAGCAGCGCGTCTCGTGGTCGTTGACCATGCCGGTCGCCTGCATGAACGCGTAGCAGACGGTCGGCCCGACGAAGCGGAACCCCCGGCCCTTCAGGTCCCTCGACATCGCGCGCGACTCGGCGGTCTCGGCGGGGATCTCGCCGAGCGCGCGCCACCGGTTCCGGATCGGCGCCCCGCCGACGAACGTCCACAGGTAGGCGTCGAGCGACCCCAGCTCGGCCCGCACCTCGAGGACCGCGCGGGCGTTCGCGACCGTGGAGGCGACCTTCAGGCGGTTCCGGACGATCCCGGGATCGAGCAGGAGCCGCTCCACCTTCCGGGCGTCGAACCGCGCGACGCGCTCCACGTCGAACCCGGCGAACGCCCGCCGGTAGCCCTCGCGCTTGTTGAGGATCGTCTGCCAGGACAGGCCGGCCTGGGCGCCCTCGAGCGTGAGCATCTCGAACAGGTGCCGGTCGTCGTGGGAGGGCACCCCCCATTCCTCGTCGTGGTAGGCGAGCATGCGCGCGTCGCCGGTCCCGCCGGCCCAGTCGCAGCGCCGCGAAGGCATGGGTGGACCGTACTCGCCCCGGACCGACACGGACCGCAGACGCTCCACGCGGCCGCCCCGCCCGGTCTAGACTGCACTAGTCCGAGACGGACTAGAGGGGAGCCGACGATGGCCGTGTCGAAGGTGGAGGTCGTGGTGCTGGGCCTGCTGGCCGAGGAGCCGATGCACGGCTACGACGTGATCGAGCGCGCCCGCGCCCGCGGGATGGGATCTTGGGCGGAGGTCGGGAAGGCGTCGGTCTACCAGGCGCTGCACCGGCTTGAGCGCGCCGGGGCGATCTCGGGGCGCGCGCAGGAGGGTGCCGAGGGGCCCGACCGGAGGGTGTACCGGATCACCGGGACCGGCCGCCGCCGCCTGCGGACCGGGCTGGCCGAGCGGTTCGAGCGCCTCGCCCCGTACGAGACGGACGGTGGCCTCGCGCTCGGCTTCGTGCACCTGCTGCCGGCCGCGGATGCGCGGCGCGCCGTCGACGCGCGCGAGCGCGCGGTCCGGGACCTGCTCGACGCCGTCACGAGCGAACGCGCGCGCGCGACCGACGATCGCGGCGCCGGGCGAGCCGTCGCCGACGCGATGCTCGACCGGCAGGCGGCACTGGCCGATGCCGAGCTGACCTGGATCAAGGGGTTCCGCTCGTCGGTGGGCAAGCTCCGTCGCTGAAGTCGGGGCCGTCGGGGGCCGACCGTAGGATGGGATGAGGATGGAAGCGGCGTTCTTCGACCTCGACAAGACGATCATCTCGCGATCGTCCTCGCTCGCGCTGTCCCGGCCCCTGTACCGGGCGGGGATGGTCTCGCGCGCGCAGCTGCTGCGTGGGGCCTACGCGCAGCTCGTCTACCTCCTGGTCGGCGCCGACGAGGACAAGATGGAGCGCCTGAAGGAGGGCATGCTTGCGCTGACGAAGGGCTGGGATCGGTCGCAGGTCGAGCGTCTCGTGCAGGACGTGCTGCTCGACGTGATCGATCCGTACGTGTATCAGGAGGCCCTCGACCTGATGGAGCTGCACCGCAGCGAGGGGCGGCGCCTGTACATCGTCTCGTCCTCGCCGGAGGAGATCGTGCGTCCCCTCGCGCGGCACTTCGGCGTCTCCGGTGTGATCGCCACGCAGGCGCAGGTCGGCGACGACGGGCGCTACACGGGCGAGCTCTCGTTCTACGCGTACGGCGAACAGAAGGCCGAGGCGATCCGCTCGCTCGCGGCACGCGTCGGGGTGGACCTCGACGGCTCGTACGCCTACACGGACTCGATCACCGACCTGCCGATGCTCGAGGCGGTGGGGCATCCCGTGGCGGTCAACCCCGACAAGGAGCTGCGGAAGGTCGCCGAGGAGCGCGAGTGGCAGATCCGTGATTTCCGCGCCCCGGTCCGGTTGCGCACGAGGATCGCGAGCACCGCGGCGCAGCCGAAGACGCAGGTGGCGGCCGGCACCGTGGCGGCGGTGGCGATCGCCGGGGTGCTGGTGTGGGTCGTCCTGCGATCTCGCGCGAAGGACCCACGTTTGCGCGGCTGAGCGGCCGGGTGTACGGTCGATGCGATCCTTCGGGATCGCGAGGGGAGCAGAACCCACGCGCGAGTCACGCCGCGGGAGGCATGCTCAGGCCCCGGGTGGCGGAGCCGCCGGCGCCCGAGCACGTGCAGACAGCGCTTGATACCTGCTCCCCTCGTCTACGGGGGATCGCGACCTCCGGGGCCACGCGGTCGGGCGGCGCTCCCGGGCGACACGCGGACCGTCAGGTCTTCGGCGGCGGCCGCAGGTACTCGAAGTGCATCCCGTCGGGGACGATCCACTCCCCGCCCCAGGTGAAGCCCCACCGCTCCATCAGCGCGACGAGCTGCGCGTCCTGCGACGGCGGGCGCGCGAACGGGTTCGTGTCCGCGTTGACGTCGATCGCGATCCCCCACGAGTGGTGCGAGATCGATGCGGACGGCGAGCCGAGGACGTTGCGCGCCGCGAAGCATCCGGCGAACGCGTGGATCGTGGCGGCGAGCCCGTCTTGCTCGAGCTCCTCCATCGCGCCGCGGAGCTGCGGGATCAGCTTGCGGTGGCACGTGACCTCGCCGAGGACCGGCACGGTCGTCGTGACGATCTTCTTGTCCACCCACCGCGGGTCGATCTGGATCGCGCCGGGGTCGGCGGGGTCGGGGTACCCGCTCCACTCGCCGCAGCGCGCCTTGATGATGGAGGGTGGCAGGACCGCGTCGCCCATCCGCAGGTATCGCGCCTGGCCGGGCGCGCGGACCTGCGCGGTGCGGTACAGCAGGTCCGGGGGGAGCAGCCGGATCAGGCGCTCGCGCAGGCCGCCCGCGGTGGGATGGCGATCGGGCGCGGGGAGCAGCAACAGGTACCGCTCCTGCTCGATCCCGATCGCGGCCCCGGTCGCCCGGTCGACCACGAGCTCGGCGGCGCCGACCTGCTCGTCCGGCAGCACGCCGACGATCGTGACCTGGAAGCCGCCCTGGAACTCCATCCGCCCGCCCGGTCCGAGCTCGCGGAGCTTGGCGGACGTCTCGCCGAGGAGCCCCTCGCCGGGCCGGAGCTCGGCGACGGTGGCCCGTGCCTCGGGCGCGAGCATCGCGGCGTAGCCGGTCGGGTCGATCGCCGCCGCGTCGATCGGGATCATGTAGGGCGGGGCGGGTCGATCGACGATGCTCCCGTCGGCCTCGTAGGAGGCGACCATCCACGCGGTGTCCTCGGCGACGGCCGTGACCTGGTCGATCCCCGCCAGCTTCGCCGCGCGCACGGCGAAGCTCGGCGGGAGGCCGCCCGGGACCCAGGCGAGGTACGCGGCGATCGGGGCGGGTGGCTCGGGGCGTGGCGAGCCGGACGGCGACGCCGAGGGCGTCACCGCCTCGTCCTCCCCGGCGCCGGCACGATCGAGCAGGGCAGCGAACAGGCTCCCCGTCACGAAGACGGCGAGGAACGCAGCGATGCCGGCCACGATCGCGCGGCGCACGGTGTCCCCTCCTGGTCCCCTCGGCCGAAACCGAGTCTAGGCGGGAGGGCCCGGGTGGCGCGAGGCAGCGCTCGGCGTCAGCCGAGCGCTGCCGGGTGCTCGAGCCGGTCGGCGAGGCGCTCGGCCCGGGCGGCCGCGTCGAGCGGCCGCCCGCCCGAGACCTCGGCCGCGATCGCCAGCAGCTCGCGGGTCACGGCATCGTGGACGCGCGAGCCCGAGCGCCGCACGAGGGGGTCGAGCCGGCCGATCGCGAGGTCGAGCCGCGACATCGCTCGCGCGAGGGGGTTCCGGCGCCGGACGTGGTCCTGGAGGGAGATCACCTGTGCCATGCCGTGACCGTACCGGTGGGGTCTGACACGCAGGGACGTCGGGCCCGCCGGCGCGGGCTCAGGCGACGGTCCAGGTTCGCCCGACCACGATCGACGCGTTCCCGGCGCGGTCGACCGCGTAGGCCGAGAAGGCGTGTTCGCCGACCGCGAGACCGGTGTAGTCGACGTGTGCGCCGCACTCCTGGTACGCGGCCCCGTCGAGGGCGCAGTAGACCGTGACCGGCTCGTTGCCCTCGATGTCGAAGGACGCCTGGCGCGAGGCCGTCGTGGCGCCCTGCTGCGGGCTGCCCGACAGGACCAGGCCCGGCGCGATCGTGTCGACGGTCCATCGGTACACCTTCCGGTCGGAGCGGTTCATCGCCGCGTCGACCGCGAACATCACGAACCGGTGGTTGCCGTCGGCGAGGCCGGTGAGGTGCGCGGCGGTGAAGCACGGCATGAGGGGGCTCCCGTCCAGCGCGCAGAGGTAGAAGCCCGGGTCGGCGTCGGTCCACAGGTCGAACACCGGGTCGCGCTCCTTCGAGAACGGGTTCGGTGCGTCGTTCAGCTTGAAGGCGGGCGCCGTCCGGTCGACCTCCCAGCGGTACTCGGTGACGGCGCGCGTCCCGGCCCGGTCGGAGGTCTCGATCGTGAACACGTGGAAGCCTCCGCTCAGGCCCTCGGCACGGTAGGTGCCGGAGGCGCAGTCCGTGCCGGCGCGCCCGTCGATCGCGCAGCGCACCGGCCCCGACGTGGTAGGCGCGAGCGCGAACCGGAACACCGCACGGTCCGACCGCGTGCTCTTCGGTGGCGTCTGCACGAACGCGGGGACGGGCCCGGCGGCGTCCACGGCGAAGGACCACGCCGCGGCGGGTCGGGATACCGACCCGGTGCCCGGATCCCTCGCCCCGACCTCGAACAGGTAGGAGCCCTCGGCGAGCGCCTCGTAGGAGATGCCGTCCGTGGGACACGTCGCCCACTCCCCGCCGACCTCGCCGGAGGTGAGCCGGCAGGAGAACAGGGCCGTGCTCAGCGAGCTCGAGTACGCGAAGGACACCGAACCCTGCGCGACCACCGCGCCGGGCTTCGCTCCGATCGCCACGTCCGGGCCCCCTCGGGTCTCGACGGTGAACGCCCGAACGGCCGGGGTGGGGTCCCAACGCCCGTCCTCATCCGTGCCCGCGACCTCGAACCGGTAGTCGCCGTCCTCGAGCCCGGCGTACCCGACGATCTGACCCGGGCACGGCTCCCACGGCGCGTCGTGGCCGACCCGGACCAGCCGGCATCGGTAGGCGGCCGACGGCGCGGGAGCGAAGTACGTGAACCGGGCGAAGCGCGAGGTGAGCGGCCCCGGGCCGGCGGCGATCGTCGTGTGCGCCGGCGGGTTCGTGAGCCGGCCGATCATGCCGCGCATGCGGTTCGCCAGCGCCTGGCGGTGCGCGTTCCGGCCCGGCCGCGCCAGGAGGTTGCGGAGCTCACGCGGGTCGTGCCGCAGGTCGACGAGCTGTTTCGACCCGTCGTCGTACTCGACGTACTTGAAGCGCGGGGTCACGATGCCCTCGAAGCCCGGGGTGTTCGTGTTCCCGCCGTCGAAGAACAGCCCCGAGCACTCGGGCGTCCCGCGGTTCACCCCGCGGCAGTGCTCCAACAGGATGGCGTTGCGCACCGTCTTGCGATCCCTCGTGACGATCGGCAGGAACGACCGCCCGTCCGCACCCCAAGGGATGCCGGCCAGGTCGGCGATCGTCGGGGCGATGTCGACGTTGGCGACGAGGGCGTCGGTGGCGAAGGAGCGGTCGGCGGGCAGGGCCGCGGGGTAGCGGACGACCATCGGGACGCGGACCGCCTCCTCCCACGCGTCGTTCTTGCCGAACCGGCGGTGCTCGCCGTAGAGGAAGCCGTTGTCGGAGATGTAGACGACGAGCGTGTCCTGGGCGCGGTTCCCGAGCGATCCGAGGAGCGCGGACACCGCGTCGTCGAACGAGCGCGTCGCGTGCGCCATCGCGACGTAGTGCTCGTCGGACTTCGCGATCTCCTCGTCGGTCAGCGCGGTCCGGCGCGCGAACCGCGGGGTGTTCTCCGTCATCGTGTTCGCGTCGAACGAGCGGCCCCGAGGCGGCGACACGGGCATCGAGTCGTACCGAGGATCGTCGGCGGGCAGGTGCGGCGTGGTGGGGGTGAACAGGGCCAGGAACGGCTCGTCGTCGGGCGTCGCCTGGATGTCCTCCGCCAGCAGCGAGCCGAGGACGTCGGGCTGGTAGCCGTTGAAGTGGCGCCACGTGCCGTTCACGTTCACGTTCGGGCCGCGCAGGGAGTTGCTCGAGGGCTCGTGCGACACGACGCAGGCCCATTCGTCGAACTCGGCGCGGGGGGCGCAGCTGTTCCAGCTGTTCAGGTACTTCCCGGCGAGGTACGTCCGGTACCCGGCCTGCTTCACGGCCTCGACGATCGTGGGTCGGGTGAGGGGGACGTCGTTGTCGTCGACACCCGTGTTGTGCTCGTAGAGCCCGGTGAGGATCTCGGCGCGCGAGGGACAGCAGAGCGAGGTGCTGACGTAGGCGCGCCTGAACAGCACGCCGCGATCGACCAGCTGGTCGTAGACGGCGGGCATCAGCTTGCGGGAGAAGGTCGACCACGCCTGGTCGTCGCTGACGATCACCAGGATGTTCGGGCGGTGGTTGGGAGCGGACGCGGACCGGGTCGACGACGATGCGCCGGCGGCTCCCGCGGGCGTGCCACCGACGGGCACCAGGACGAGCAGCGCCAACGCGCAGATCGTCCCGACGGCGTGCCTGGCTACCCGCATCCCACTGACCTCTTCGGCCGTGGGTCATGCTGGCCTTTAGCCGGATGCCCCCGGAAGGCGCTCCCGCGCTACCGCCGATGCCGTGGGTCGCTCAGCCGGCGACGCGTACCGAGGTGACCGGCGCCAGGCGCTCGTGCACGGTGAACCACGTCGCGCCGGCGTCGGCCGAGCCGAAGACGGCGCCCGAGGTGGCCCCGAAGTACAGGCCAAGCGGCGAGCCGCCGTCGTGGCCGAAGGCCTGCCGCAGGATCGTCAGGTAGGCGTCCTCCTGCGGGAGCCCGTCGGTGCGCGCCGTCCACGATGATCCGGCGTCGCGCGTCTCGTACACGCGGACCTTCCCCTCGGTCGTCACGCGGTCGGCGTCGGCGTTCATCGGGATCACGTAGGCGCTGTCGGGGTCGTCCGGGTCGATGACCATCGGGAACCCGAAGTCGGCCGGCAGGCCCGGCGCGATGTCGTTCCAGGACTCGCCCGCATCGTCGGAGCGGTACACACCGCCGTGGAACTGCATGAACAGGCGCTCGGGGCGCGTCGGCGCCCGGTGCAGGTTGTGGACGCACAGGTCGATCGTGCCCTCGCGCTCCTCCTCGGGCATGTACCGCGGGACCAGGCCCCGGTTGCCGTGCCGCCAGGTCTTCCCGCGGTCCTCGGAGAGCCAGACGCCGACCGCGGAGACCCCGAGCGCGAGCTTGTCGGGATCGCCCGGCCACGTGCAGATCGAGTGCAGTGCCAGACCGCCCGCCCCGGGCTGCCAGTCCTTCCGCGTCGGCTGGTCCCAGAACGCGCGGTTCAGCTCCCAGGTCTCGCCGCCGTCGGTGGACTCGAACAGCGTCGCCGGGGCGGCGCCCGCGTACAGCACACCGTCCTCCTCGCCGGGGACGATCGTCCAGACGCGTTCGAGCGTGATGTCCGTCTCGTCGGGAAGCCCCGGCCCCTTGGCCTGCTCCCACTCGCCGGTCGGGTCGTCGGTGTACATCAGACGCGGGCCGTAGAAGCCGGACGTCACCGACGCGAGGTACCGCCCGCTGCGCGGGTCGCGCATCGCGTACTCGACGACGTTGCCGGGGAACGCGCGGGTCGCGATCTCGAAGGCCGACCCGGGCTCGCCCTCCAGGACGAACAGCCCCTTCTTCGTACCCACCAGCAGCTCGGTCATCGCTTGGTCCTCCTTCGGGCCCCTCCCGAGATCGAGGGCAGCACGTGGATGCGGTCGCGCTCGGCGACCGGCGCGTCCTCGCGCACCTTCTCGCCGTTGACGAAGACGTTGACGTGCGGCCGCACCCGCCCGTGCTCGTCGAGGATCCAGCCGACCACCTTCGGGAACCGGTCCTCCAGCGCGCGGAGGACCTCGCCGACCGAGTCGCCGGGGAGCTCGACCCGGTCGTTCCCGTCGGCCCGGTCCTTCAGCGGGGCCCGGAGCGTCACGACCGCCATCCGCCGGAGTCTAGGCCCGGTCCCCGACGTCCCGCCCGCGCGGGGTTGCGGTTCCTTGCCCCGGAAGCGCAACCGGAAGCGCAACCGGAAGCGCAACCGAAGCGCGACCGGGCGCGCGACGGGAGCCGGCGAGCGGGACGGCCCGCGCGGGACCGTCCCGCTCCCGTGGATCGCTAGACGCAGAAGTCGGCCGGCGCCGACGTCTCGCAGAAGTTGCCCGTGAGCCGGTTCCCCGTCCCGCTGCCGTCGGTGAAGACGTCGTAGGGACCGTTGCCGAAGACCAGGTTGTCGGTGATGACGGTGTTGCTCGGCGCCGATCCGCCCGTCAGCTCCTCCGCCGAGAGCAGCAGGATGCCGCCCGAGTTGACCTCGGTGCCCTCGTTGTTGCGGACGATGTTCTGCGTGACGCTCGAGTCGCTCGCGCCGAGCAGCAGGATCCCTCCGCCGGAGAGGGCCGGCGCCTCGTCGCTCGCCGGGCACGCCTTCGTGTTCGTGGTCGCGGTGTTGAACTTCACGGTGATGTCCGCGACGCCGCCCTGGCCGTCGTCGAGGACCATGATGCCCTCGCAGTTGTCGAACACGTGGTTCTGCTGCACGGTGACGCCGCTCGAATGCCGGACGAAGATCCCGAACGCGCTGTCCCACGAGTCGTTGTGGGAGATCTTCGCCCCGGCGTCGGCCGAGTCGCCCAGGTAGATCCCGGCCTCCCCGGTGTGACCGGTCCGATTGTTCCGGATCACGGCGCCGAGCCCGTCGAAGCTCGCCAGACCGTACTCGCCGGTGTTGTACGCGGTGTTGCCGTCGATGAGGAGGTCCTGCGTGCCGTACGCGAAGACGCCCATGCTCGGCCAGCCCAGGAACTGGATCCCGCTCACGACCACGTCGGAGACGCGGTCCGTGACCTGGTCCTGCGCGTCGAACGCGCCGAGGACGCAGACGCCCGATCCGCCCGACACCTTCTTGCACTGACCTCGGAGGTTCGTGGGCGGTCGCAGGACGGTGCCGCCGCCGAACCCGCCGGCCCCGCGCAGGGTGATGTCGTCCTCCTTGATCGTGATCGACTGCCGGTAGGTGCCCGGCAGCAGGATGATCGTGTCGCCCGGCCTCGCCGCGTTGACGGCCGCCTGGACCGACTCGTTGGGCCGCACGACCCAGGTCTTCGGCGCGCGGGCACCGGCCGGGACGGCGAGCGCGATCGCCCCCAGGACCATGGCCGCGACGACCGTCGTTCGGAGCATCCGACGCATCGTTCCCTCCCCTCGATCTGACCCGGGGAGGCTACGACAGCGCTCGGTCGCGCGACCGGCCTACGACGCCGCGCCCCGGGCGCGCGTCGAGCTCGGCCGGGGTGATCCCCTCCAGCGCCTCTGAGACCACCTGCGGTCCCTCCCGGTAGCGGTCGACGAGCCGATCCCTGGTCGTGCGATCCATGTGGACGTCCTCCTCCTCGAGCATCGGGCGCTACCCTCGCACGTTCCGCGCGCGGACGGTTCGGAGCGCGTCCGTCTAGGCTCGGACGCATCGTGGACGCCGCGACCCGCATCTCGCGCGACGAGCTGATCGAGCGGGCGGGGGTGGACGCCGTCCTCGTGGAGCGGCTGTGCGACCTGACGATCCTCGTGCCGGACGAGGGGGATCGGTTCGGGCCGTCCGACGTCTACCGCGTGCGCCTGGTGGACGCGTGCGAGCGCGCGGGGATGTCCGCCGAGGCGATCGCCCGGGCGATCGAGGACGGCAAGCTGTCGCTCTCCTTCGTCGACCTGCCCCATTACCGGTGGGCGCCGATCCGGTCCGAGACGTTCGCCGAGCTCTCCGCGCGCCTCGACCTGCCGCTCGACCTGGTCCTGGAGGTGGGGGCGGCGCTCGGGGCCAGGCGGCCCGGGCCCGACGACCACACCCGCGACGACGACGAGACGATCTTCGGCCTGATGCGCTTGGTGGCGCCGATGGTGGACACCGACGCGATCGTCCGGGTGGGGCGCGTGTACGTCGACGGGCTGCGCCGCATCGCCGAGGCCGAGGCGTCGCTGTTCGACACGTACTTCGTGCGCGGCCTGATGAGCGCTGGCCTCACCCGGATGCAGGCCGTGGACCAGGCGAACGTCTTGGGCGCCGAGGTCACGCCGTTCCAGGAGCAGATGATCCTGGCGCTGTACCGCCGACAGCAGGAGCGGCGCTGGACCGAGTACACGGTCGAGGGGATCGAGCAGGTCGTAGAGGAGATGGGCCTGTACCGGCGCCCCGAGCGGCCGCCGGCCTTCGCGTTCGTCGACCTCGCGGGCTACACGCGCCTGACCGACGAGCGCGGGGACCAGGCGGGCGCCAGGATCGCGAGCGAGATGGTGAACCTGGTCGACCAGGTCGCCGGATCGAACCAGGGCGTCCCGGTGAAGTGGCTCGGCGACGGCGTGATGGTGTCCTTCCGCGACCCGGGGCCGGCGGTGCGCGCCACCCTCGAGATCGTCGAGCGCGTGCCGGCGGTCGGCCTCCCCGCCCACGGCGGGGTGGCGGCGGGACCCGTCGTCGTGCAGGACGGCGACTACTTCGGCCGGACCGTGAACCTCGCCTCGCGGATCGCCGCCGGCGCGATCGCGGGCCAGACCCTGGTGAGCGAGCTGGTGGCCGAGCTCGCGGACGGCTCGGGCCTGTCGTTCCGCGAGGTCGGCCCGATCGAGCTGAAGGGCTTCGCCGAGCCGGTCACCGTGTACGAGGCGCTCCTGCGCGGATGACAGCCGCGATCGCGTAGTACGCTGTGGGTCTCGGGCATCCGCCCGGAGGACCCTGGTGGCTCATCGAGCCCTCGCGCGCGCCACGCTCCTTCCATCCGCTGTCGCGCCCCGAAGGGAAGTCATGTCCACCACACACGCTCCACGGCGCCGTGCGCCCCGGCCGAACGGTGCCCCGCGGACCGACGCGCCACGCGACGGCGCATATCGCCGCGACACGGTTCGCGACGACGCACATCCGAACGGCCACCCGCCGACCGTGGGTGCATCCGCAACCGGCTTCGAGGACCTCGGCGTCTCCCGACCCGTGGCCCAGGCGCTCGCGATGCGCGGCATCGCCGCGCCGTTCGCGATCCAGGCCCTGGTCCTGCCCGACGCGCTCGCCGGACGTGACGTCCTGGCCCGCTCGCGGACCGGCTCCGGCAAGACCCTCGCGTTCGCGGTGCCGATCGTCGAGCGCCTGCAGCACGACGGGCGCGCGCCGAAGGCACTGATCCTCGTGCCGACGCGCGAGCTGGCGACCCAGGTCGCCGAGGAGTTCCGCGCGATCGCCGACGTGCGCCGGATGCAGATCGCGACCGTCTTCGGCGGCGTCGGGATGCAGGATCAGGCCAAGCGCGCCCGCCGTGCCGACGTCGTGATCGCGACGCCCGGACGGCTGCTCGACCTGCTGGGCCGCCGGCTGCTCCGCCTGGACCGCGCGCGGATCTGCGTGCTGGACGAGGCGGATCGGATGCTGGACATGGGCTTCCTGCCGGACGTCCGGCGGATCCTCGAGCAGCTCCCGTCGGAGCGGCAGACGATGCTGTTCTCCGCGACGCTCGACGGCGAGGTCGGCCGGCTGGCGCGGGAGTTCACGGTCGACCCCGTCCGCCACCAGGTCGAGGACCCGCGCCCGGTCGTGACCGAGGCCGATCACCGTTTCGTCGCGGTCGAGCACCAGCACAAGGTCGCCACGCTCGTGCGCGAGCTCGCGGCCGATCGCGGCCTGGCCCTCGTGTTCGTGCGGACGAAGCGGGGTGCCGATCGCTTGCAGAAGCGTCTGACGCAAGAGGGGTTCCGCGCGGGCTCGCTCCACGGCAACCTCTCGCAGCCGCAGCGGGATCGGGCGCTCGCGCGGTTCGCGCGCGGACACACCGACGTGCTGGTCGCCACGGACGTGGCCGCCCGCGGCCTGGACCTCGAGCGCATCACGCACGTCGTGAACTTCGACCCACCCGAGGACGGCAAGGCGTACGTGCACCGCGTGGGCCGCACGGCGCGCGCCGGCCGCGGCGGCGAGGGGATCACGTTCGTGATGCCCGACCAGCGCGCCGACGTCCGTCAGATCGCGAAGGAACTCGACCTGCACGCCGAGTGGCGCGAGGCGGGCCTCGGCGACACGAGCGCCGTGGACCGCGGCGCGCCGGCGCGGTCCCGTCCACGCCAGCCGCGGCGGCCGCGCGGCAACCAGCGCCGCCGCTGACGAACTTCGTCGAACAGTGGCCGCCGACGCGTTCGCGACGTCGGTCACCCGGTCTCGCTGGGAAGGGTCCCCAGGGCGGCGGGCGAAATCGGCCGCCCTGGGGATGGTTCGCGGGCCGGCGGACGGCTACCGTTCGCAGCGTCATCGCGGCGACGCCTCCCACCCGCCGCCGACGCCTCTCCCTCCCGGCTTCCCCGCGTGCGCTTCCCCGCGGACCGACGAAGGACGGGATCGATGGACGACGTCGCGAGGGTGGTGCTCGCCCTGGAGGAGCACGACGTGGTCGAGGAGGTCATGCACTTCCTCGACCGGACCGGCCGGGCGCGCGTCGTCGGCACGGCGACCGACGATCGCCAGCTCGTCGAGGCGATCCGTCAGCTCGAGCCCGACGCGATCGTCGCGCAGCCGTCGCTGGTCGACGGCGCCGTGCGCGGGCGTCCGTGGCTCGCGGTCGAGACACGGGAGTCCGTGGCGGCGCTGCGCGCCGCGATCGCCGCCGGGGCGAGGGGCTTCTTCCTGTGGCCGGGTGAACGCGAGGCCCTCGCCGGCGCGGCGGCGGCGACGCTCGCGCGGATCGACGTCGTCGAGCGGCGGGCGAAGGTGTTCGGGATCCATGCGTCGCGCGGCGGCGCGGGCGCGACGTTCGTCGCGACACACCTGGCGCGGGCGTTCGCGCGCCGTGGGTCATCGGTCATCCTGATCGACGCCGATCCGGTGTTCGCCGACATCGGCGTCGCGCTCGGCGCGACCGCCGACCACGTCGACGAACCGCTCGACGGCGGTGCGTCCCTGCGCACGCTCGGCGATCTGCTCCCGCTCGGCGGGGAGATCGGCCCGCGGCAGCTCGAGCAGGTGCTCTGGGAGCACCCGGAGGCGTTCCGCGTGCTGCTCGCGCCGCCGCCCGAGGACGCGGCCAGGGTGGAGGCCGCGGACCTCGAGGGCGCCGTGCGCGCCGCGGCGTCCGACGCCGACGTGGTCCTGGTCCAGCTCCCGAGCGCCTTGGGTGGTGCGACGGCCGGGCTCGTGGCGACGGTGGACCAGCTCGTGGAGGTGTTGACGCTGGACGTGCTCGCATTCCGGGCGGCCACCCGCTTCCTCCACGGCCTGCATCCGGCCGCGGCCGGCGACCGGGTCGTGTTCGTCGTGAACCGCGCGTCGCGGGGCGAGATCGTCCCGGCCGACGTCGAGCGGGTCTTCGGGCGCGCGGCGCTGGCGGTGCTCCCGTTCGATCGCGCGGTCGCGAAGGCCCAGGATCACGGCCGGCTGCTCCCGCCGCGAGGGCGCATCGCGCGGATCTGTGACCGGCTCGCCGCCCGGCTCGAAGAGGAGACACCGTGAACCGGGAGACGATGCGACGGCAGCTGCGCGCCGAGCTCCGCCAGCGTGTCGATGCGCGCGGCTTGGCCGCCGCGCCGCGCACGGAGCGCCGGGTGCGCGTGCGCGAGGAGGCGCTCGACCTCCTGCGCGAGCACGGCGCGATCCTGCCGCAGCGCGAGCTGGCGCGCGTGGTGAACGAGGTTTCGGACGAGGTCGTCGGGTTCGGTCCGATCGAGTTCCTGTTGAAGGACCCGGACGTCACCGAGGTGATGGTGAACGGCCCCGACGACGTGTACGTGGAGCGGAAGGGGCGGATCGAGAGGGTGGAGGACGGCCTATTCGAGGGGGAGGAGGCCGTCCTCCATCTGATCGA
>DATBLY010000102.1:0-1795 GCA_036555125.1 Actinomycetota bacterium
CGAGCGCGTCGCCCAGGTAGGCCGTGGAGCGGATGCGGTAGCGAAGGTAGTCCTCGTCGACGACCTCCTCGAGCCCCTGCGCGATCGCTTCGAGGTCACGACCGGCAAGGCCGCCGTAGGTCGGGAACCCCTCGGTGAGGATCTCGAGCGTCCGGCAGCGGTCGGCGAGGTCGTCGTCGTTCAGGGCCAGCCAGCCGCCGATGTTGGCGAGCGGGTCCTTCTTCGCGCTCATCGTCATGCCGTCGGCGAGCGCCGCCATCTCGCGCACGATGTCGGGGATCGTCGCGTCCCCGTACCCCGGCTCGCGCGTACGGATGAACCACGCGTTCTCGGCGAACCGGCACGCGTCCAGGAACAGCGGCACGCCGAACCGGTCGCAGAGCGCGCGGACGCCGCGCAGGTTCTCGAGCGAGACGGGCTGCCCGCCGCCGGAGTTGTTCGTGACCGTGACGAACACGACCGGGACGGTGGCCGCGCGCTCGGTCAGGAGCGCCTCGAGCGCGGCCAGGTCCATGTTGCCCTTGAACGGGTGCTCGTTGGCCGGCTCGCGTCCTTCCGGGATCACCAGGTCGACGGCCTCGGCCCCGGTCGCCTCGACGTTCGCGCGCGTCGTGTCGAAGTGCGTGTTGTTCGGGACCACCGACCCCGGTCCGGCGATCGTGGAGAACAGGATCTTCTCGGCGGCGCGTCCCTGGTGCGTGGGGATCACGTGCCGGAACGGGAACAGCTCCTGCACCGCCTCCAGGAACACGAACCACGAGGGCGATCCGGCGTAGCTCTCGTCGCCGTGCTGGATCGCCGCCCACTGGTCGCGCGACATCGCGCCGGTGCCTGAGTCCGTCAGCAGGTCGATCAGGACGTCGTCGGCGTGCAGGTTGAACAGGTTGTAGCCGGCGTCCTCGATCGCCCGGCGCCGTTCCTCGGCCGTGGTCAGCCGGAGCGGCTCGACCGAGTGGATCCGGAACGGCTCGATGATCGTGCGGAACGCGTCCGGCATGGCGCGATGCTAGCCGAGCGGGGTGGTCGGGCTCGTCCGGCCCGATCGAAGCGTCCGTAGGATGGTCCCGACGGAGGGAGCGAGTCATGGACGAGCGGCGGGATGACGCGGCCAGCACCGAGATGTCGGATGTCGTGATGACGAGCGGGCTCGTCGGTTCGATCACGGGCCGGGACGTCGCCCTCGAGAGCGCGGCGGCGGGGTTCGTGGCGGCCGAGGGGAACGTCTCCGTGATCAACGGCGGATGCGGGCCGGTCTTCACGAACGGGAGCGTCACGATCACGAACGGGGGATGCGGCCCGATGATTGCGAACGGCGACGTCTCGATCGAGAACGGCGGGACCCAGGCGATCCTCGCGGCGGGCGGAGCCCGGATCGGGCCGCGCGCGTTCGTCGGGTTGGTCGCCTCGCCGAGCGTCACGGTCGAGGACGGGGGTCGGGTGCTGTTCGGCCCACGGGAGGCGCTGGCGTTCGGGGCCGTCGCGGGGCTGGTGTTCGCGGTGCTCTCGCGGGTCATCCGCCGCTAGCCGGTCCGCGCGCCGGCGAGCCGCTCGGCGCCTCAGGCGTATCGCCCGGCCGTCGCTAGCATGGCCGGACATCCGAAGGGCGCAGGGGAATGCCGCGTCGGTCGCGATCGACCCGGCGCCGTTCCGCGGCGTGCTCCCGCTGCCGATCTCGGCGCTGAAGTCCGCCTCTCCGGTGCTGCGCAACCCCGCGAACCACGGCCGGGCGATCCCGCTGACCTACGAGCAGTTCCGGTACGCGTTCGCGAACGCGGTCAGCGAGACCGAGGCCCAC
>DATBLY010000114.1:0-10009 GCA_036555125.1 Actinomycetota bacterium
ACGTCGACGCGGACGAGCTTCGCCTCCTGGTAGCCCCACGGCTCGTAGTCGAGCGAGGCGAACCCGCGCGTGCGCGACTTCAGCTGATCGAAGAAGTCGAAGACGATCTCGCCGAGCGGCAGGACGTAATGCACCTCTACGCGCTCCGGCGTGAGGTAGCTCATGTCGACCAGCTCGCCGCGGCGCGACTGGCAGAGGTCGAGCACCGCGCCGAGGTAGTCGGCCGGCGTGATCACGGTCGCGAAGACCACCGGCTCCTCGACCCGGTCGTAGTTGCCGCCGGGCGGCATCTCGGCCGGGTTGTGGACGGTCGTCTCGACCTCGCCGCCGCCGTCGCGCCCGCCCGTGAACACGTGGAACTCGACGTTCGGCGCCGTCGAGATCAGCTCCAGCCCGAACTCCCGCTCCAGACGCTCCCGCACGATGTCCATGTGCAGCATGCCGAGGAACCCGACCCGGAACCCGAACCCCAGCGCCTGGGAGGTCTCCGGCTCGTACACGAGCGCGGAGTCCGAGAGCTTCAGCTTGTCCAGGGCGTCGCGCAGGACCGGGTAGTCGTTGCCGTCGGCCGGGAACAGCCCGGACCACACCATCGGGGTCGGCTCGCGGTAGCCCGGGAGGGGTTCGGTCGCCCCGGTCTTCCCGGCGAGCGTGATCGTGTCGCCGACCTTCGCATGGTGGACGTCCTTCAGCCCGGTGACCAGGTAGCCGACCTCGCCCGCCGTGAGCCTCGGCACCGGCGTCGGATCGGGCGCGTTGACGCCCGTCTCCTCGGCGTCGGACTCCACGTGCGTGGCGAACATCTTGATCCGGGCGTTCGAGGGCAGCTCGCCCTCCTGCACGCGCAGGTACGTGATCACGCCCCGGTACGGGTCGAACATCGAGTCGAAGATCAGAGCCTGCAGCGGCGCGGTCGGATCGCCGACGGGCGGCGGCACCTGGTCGATCACGGCGCGCAGCAGCTCCGGCACGCCCTCGCCGGTCTTCGCCGAGACCCACAGGATCTCGTCCTCGCCCCGGTCGAGCAGGGTCGCGAGCTCCTTCGCTCGCTTGTCCGGCTCGGCCGCCGGCAGGTCGATCTTGTTCAGCGCCGGCACGATCACCAGGCCGGCGTCGCGCGCCAGGTGGTAGTTCGCGAGGGTCTGCGCCTCCAGGCCCTGGGCCGCGTCCACCAGCAGGATCGCGCCCTCGCACGCCGCGAGCGAGCGCGAGACCTCGTACGTGAAGTCGACGTGCCCCGGCGTGTCGATCAGGTTCAGCTCGTAGCCGTCGTGGAGCAGCCGGACCGACTGGGCCTTGATCGTGATCCCCCGCTCGCGCTCCAGATCCATCTTGTCGAGGTATTGGGCCCGCATCGCGCGGCCCTCCACCGTGTGCGTGAGCTCGAGCAGACGGTCGGCCAGCGTCGATTTCCCGTGGTCGATGTGCGCCACGATGCAGAAGTTCCGGATGCGGGAGGTGTCGGTCACGACGCCCCATGGTACGGCCCCGCCGTTCGCGCTCCGGCGTCCGTTGGTGGCAGACTCCGGACGGCTCGAGGAGGGAGGTAACCGTGGATCGGATCCTGATCGTGGGGACCGGGGTGATCGGCACGATCTACGGCTGGTCGCTCGCCGACGCCGGCGCCGACGTGACCCATCTGGTGCGGCCCGGGGCGGTCCCGGACGGAGACGGCCTGCGGATGGACGTGCTCGACGAGCGCAAGGGTCATCCGGACAACCCGGTCACGACGTACCGCGCCCAGATCGTCGACGAGCCGCCCGCCGAGGGACCCGACCTGGTGGTGGTACCGACGAGCACGTGGGACGCGTCCGCGGCGATCGAGCCGCTCGCACCCCGGTACCCGGACGCCACGTTCCTGATCCTGTCCTCGAACTGGGAGGGCGCCGCCGCCTTCGACGCGGTCCTGCCGCGCGAGCGGTACCTGCTCGGCTATCCCGACGGCGGCGGGACGATCAGGGACGGCCTCTACTGGACGAACCTGGGCGCCGAGATCCACCTAGGCGAGGTCGACGGGAGCCGGACCGAGAAGCTCGAAGGTGTGGTCGCCCTGTTCGAACGGGCCGACATGACCCCCGACGTGCAGGCGAACATCCTGCACTGGCTCTGGGTCCACAACGCGTCGACGATCGGCTTCTCCGCGGGCTTCGCGAAGCATCTGGACATGCGGGCGACGCTCGACGACAAGCCGCTGCTCCGGCGTTGCTTCGACGCCACGAAGGAGCTCCTGTCGCTGTGCGAGGCGCGGGGCGTGAACCTCAAGGACTACCGCGACGTGTCGTACCTGCGATGGCCGTCGGGGATCCTCGGCGTGATGATGCGGGTGATGTACAAGCGGAACAGGAGCATGCAGCGCTACACGGCGCATGCATCGTCGCCCGGGGCGATGCGCGAGGCCCGGCTCAACTACGACGCGATGCTGCGGACGGCCGAGGAGCTCGACCACCCCATGCCCGTCCTGACCTCCCTGGGCGCGTACTTCCCCGACGAACCCTAGGCCCGGGCAGCCCGTCCGGGCGGGCACATCGTGGCTGGTAGACTCGCTGACTCCTATGGCGAACATCAAGTCTCAGATCAAGCGCAACCGGCAGAACGAGAAGCGGCGCGAGCGCAACAAGGCGGTCAAGAGCTCCCTCAAGACCTCCACGAAGAAGGTGCACGCCGCGGTCGCCGAGGGCGACGCCGAGGCCGCCACCGCCCGCCAGCGCGAGGCCGCCCGGGCCTACGACAAGGCCGCCAGCAAGGGCGTCCTTCACAAGCGGACCGCGGCCCGGCGCAAGTCTCGCCTGGCCAAGGCCGCGAACACCGTCGGCGCTGCCGCCGAGTAGGCCACCCCGGATCCGACCGGCACTACGCCGCGGCGATCGCGACGATCAGCGCGGGCATCACGATGTCCCCGGTCGAGCCCGACTTCAGGGCGCGGTCGGCTTCGGTCACCCGGTCGTGGATCTCGACCAGTTCGTCCAGGCTGAAGTTCCGCGCCTGCTGCTGGTAGCGCCGCGCCTGCCATTCGAACCGCAGGCCTGCCTCCTTGGCCACCTGGGCTGGCGGCAACCGGTCGGGCAAGGCACGGACCCGGATCAGGTCGCGCAGGCGGCTCGCGATCCCGCCGAGCACCGGCAGCGCGTCGTCGCCCGAGGCCTCGAGCGCCCGCAGCGACCGGATCGCACCGGGAAGGTCCTTCGCGAAGGCCCGGTCGCACAGGTCCCAGACCTTCTGCTCCCCCAGCCCCCGGAACTGCCCGTGGACCAGGTCGGCCGTGATCCGCCGGTCCCCGAACGCGTCGGCGAGCTGCTCGAGGGCGCCGGCCAGCGATCCGGGCTCCTCGCCGACGACCTCCACGAGCGCCCGCGCGGCCGGCGCGGCCAGATCGAGCCCGGCCCGCTTCGCCCGCTGCAGCACCCAGGGCTCGAGGTCCTTGCGCGCGATCTTCAGCTCCCGGACCAGCCCGACCGGCTTCACGAGCTTGTCGAGCGCGGCGGGGACCTTCGCCCGCTCCCCCACGACCGCCAGCAGGACCAGCCGCGCGTCGGGATCGGGCGCCGAGAGGTAGGTCGCCAGCGCGCCGAGGGCGTCCTTCGTCAGGGCCTTCGCGTCGTTGACCATCAGGGCGCGCGACTCGCCGAAGAGCGACGGCGTCGCCAGGTCCTGCAGCTCGGATCCCTGCCACTCCCCCGCGTCGACCTCGGTCGTCCGGAGGTCGCCCAGCAGCTCGAGGGCCGCCTCGCGGAGCAGGAACGCGTCCTCGCCCCACAACAGGACGACCGGTGGGGTGTTCGCGGCGCTCACGGCCCGGATGCTAGCCGCCGAGGCCGACCCACGCGCTCAGGTCCACAGGTCGATCAGCGGCAGCTCCGCGGCGACGAACGCCTCGTTCAGCTCGAGCCCCGCCGCCAGGTCGGATGGACCCGGCACGTGTTCGAGGTCCTCGTCGCCGGGGCACCGGTCGAGGGCCCGGTCGTACGACGGCCACGCCGGGAACGCCGCGTCACGATGTGACCGTCGGTGCCGTCGTCGTCACGGATCGGGGATCGGCCTCATGAGCGGCCGCACGGAGGGGCTCAGGCGACGAGGCCTGTCCTCGAGGTCTCCTCGATCAGCGCCGCGAGCGCCTCCTCCTCGAGATCCGCGAGCTTCGTGAACCGCACGCAGGTCTTACCGACGTGAGCCTTCGGGAGCCGGTCGACGTAGCGCCCGGCGACGTAGCCGTCCTCGTCGGCGGCGAAACAGTACAGCGAGATGTACGAGGCGTTGCTGGCGATCGAAAGCTTGCACACGTCGCCCTCGCGGCCGCTCGCGTACCGGTGGTGGAACGGCCCGTAGCCGAGCATGCCGTCCATGATCACCCGCTCGAGCTCTGGCGCATGCTCGCGGATCAAGGCATCGAGCGCCGCGATGTCGGGCCGACGTTCGTCGTCCACCGCGGCGATGTACTCGGCCGGGGTCTTCACGTTCAGCTGGCCCTTCATGTCTCTCCTCCCCGGGACTCGGCGCCACCGGACCGGCGGCAGCCCGTCGGCCTCGCGTCCACGAACTGTCGCATGGAGGGCTCGGCACCATCCACGGACAAGTGCGGACGCGGCCCAGGCTCGGTGGACGGGCCGTCAGCGCTCGGGCGTCACCTGGGGTACGCCGCCCTCGAAGGTGACGGTGATGGTGCCGTTCCGGTCGGTACGCCAGATCGCGGCGCCGGTGGCCGCGATCGCCTGCAGGGTCGCCGGGACCGGATGGCCGTAGTCGTTCTCGCCGACGCTGACGACGGCCACCGCCGCGTCCACCGCCTCGAAGAACGCGGGCACCGAGGTCGCGGCGCCGTGGTGCGGCACCTTGAGCACGGACGCGTGCAGCGGCACGCCGTCCTCCAGGAGCCACTCCTGCGCCGGCTCCTCCGGCTCGGTCGCGAGCAGGATCGAGTCCGGGCCGTACGTCGCCATCAGCACGAGCGCGTCGTTGTTCGTGTCCGACTCCGTCCCGGACCAACAGCGGTCGGGCGACAGGACGTCCAGCCGCAATGCGCCCACCATGAAGGACGCCCCGGCTCGAGGGTTGCGGACCGGGACGTGCTCGTCGGCGATCGCCAGGTCCAGGTCCACCTGGATCTGGGACGACGCGTCGCACCCCGGCTGGAGGACGAGCCCGACCGGGATCTGCGCCAGCACGGCGGGCAGCCCGATGATGTGGTCGGCGTGCGGGTGGCTCGCGACGACGACGTCGAGCCGTTTGACCCCCAGCGCCGCGAGGTACGTCGCCACCTGCTCCTCGTCCGGACCCCCGTCGATCAGCACGTTCGCGCCTTGGGGGGTGCTGATCAGGGCGGCATCGCCCTGGCCCACGTCGAAGAACCGCACGACCAGCCCGCTCGGCGGCCCGGTCCCGAGCGCCGTCGACCACAGCAGGAACGGCAGCGCGACGAGCGCCACGCGAGCGACCGGGCGCGGCACGACCCGGCCGCTCCGCAGCCACCACGCGACGGCGATCACCACGGCGGCACCCACGACGAGCACCGGCAGCCCGGCCCACGACGTGACGGCGGCGATCGGCGCCTTCGCCAAGCGGTCCGCGACGAGCTCCAGGTAACGCATCGGGAGGAGCGCCAGGAACGCCACGAGCCGCGCGACCGGCATCAGCACCAGGCCGAGGCCCGCTGCCGCGATCCCGAGCAGGAGCGCCGGCGACACCGCTGGGAACGCCAGGAGGTTCGCCGGGACCGTCACCCCCGGGACCGCGTGGAAGTGGAACAACAGCAACGGCGTGACCGCGAGCTGCGCGGCGAGCGTGGCGGCGCCGGCCAGCGCGACCGGGCGCGGCAGGAGCGCCACGCGTTCGGCGAGCGGCGACGCGAGCGCGACCATGCCCGCGGTCGCGACCACCGACAGCTGGAACCCGATCTCCCAGATCAGCCCCGGGTCGAGCACGATCAGGATCAGCACCGCCGACGCCAGGACCGAGCCCGCGTCCCGCGGGCGGCCCATCAGCGTCCCGACGAGCGCGATCGTGGCCATCACGCCGGCGCGCATCACGGACGGCTCGCCGCCGGTCAGCACGACGAAGAACACGACCACCCCGACGCACACGGCGAAGCGCGGCCACCGGGTGAGCCCGAGCAGCGCGGCCAGCGCGAGGATCGGGGCCAGCACCATCGCGACGTTCTCGCCCGAGACCACCAGCAGGTGTCCGAGCCCGGCGGCGTGGAAGTCGCGGGCGAGACCCGGATCCAGCCGCGAGTCGTCGCCCAGGACGAGGCCCATCAGCAGCCCCGCCTCGGCCGGTGGGAAGAGCCGGCCGATCGAGCGCGCGACGAACGCCCGGACGCCTTGCGTCGCCCGCAACAGGGGGTTCGGTGCGGGTTCGACGCGCACGACGTCCGACACCGACAGGGTCGCCGCGATGCCCCGTCGCCGGAGCGACGCGGCGAACCCGGGGTCGTCCGGGATCCGGATCCCCCCTCGGAGCACGACCTGGTCGCCGCGCACCATGTCGGGGCGCTCGTCGCCGTTGACCCAGACCGGCTCGTGGATCGTCGCCGCGCCGCCCTCCCATCGGACCTGGCTCGCGACCACGACCGCCGACCAGCCGAACGCTGATGCGCCGGGGTCGGCGCGCAGCGTGCCGGTCAGCTCGAACGAGCCCGCCGGGAGCCTCAACAACAGCGATCGGTCGATGCGCGTGTCGCGGACGCCGCCCCACCACGCTCCGAGCGCGACGATCCCGACCAGGGCGAGGGCGGCGGCCGCGACGGGCCACCGACCCGGCTCGACCGTCGGCGAGGCCACCGCGAGCGCGGCGCCCGACTCGGCGCCCGTGAGGCCTGCCCGCTCCAGCGGGCTGGGGGCCGCCCCCTCCCGGCGGGGCGCCGCGAGCCAGGCGCCGCCGAGGCCCGCGAGCCCGATGGCGAGGCCCATCCACGGCGACGCCTGCCCATCGACCGTCGTCCACAGCAGCAGGCCCGCCCAGAACGCCGTGGCGGCGGCCGGCGCGACCCACCCGACCACCGGGCAGCCTCAGATCGTCACGAGGTCGCGGAGCTCCTCCAGCGTGGAGGGCCCGATCCCGCTCACGTCCTCGAGCTGGTCGACGGAGGCGAACGGGCCGTGCTCGTCGCGGTAGGCGACGATCGTCGCTGCCAGCACCTCGCCGATCCCCGGCAGCGCCTCGAGCTCGGTCGCGCTCGCCGTGTTGATGTTGACCAGCCCGCCCGCGGCCCCGCCCGTCGCGACCGCGCCAACGACGCCAGCCGGAGGCGCCTCACCCTCGCGGGGCACGAGGATCTGCGTCCCGTCGACGAGCGGCGCCGCGAGGTTCAGCGCGGCGAGGTCCGCGCCGCGCCGCGCGCCCCCCGCGCGGGCGATCGCGTCCACGATCCGGTCGCCCGACGAGAACTCGTAGACCCCCGGCGTGCGGACCCATCCGGCCACGTCGACGATCACCGGGGCGGCCGGCGAGGCGGGGGCCGCGGCCGTCGCTCCCGTGGCCCCCGACGCCCGGCCCGTCGCCGGCCCCGCCGTCGCGACCTGGATCGGCCGCGGCAGCGATCGCGCATACCAGAGGCCGGCGCCGGCGAGCGCGAGCGCCACGACGACGATCAGGCCGGTCAGCTCGGCTCGCGACAGCCCGTCCAGCCGTTCCCGGAGCGCCATCGGGCGAACCTAGTCGGGTGCGTAGGCCCGGACCGTGAGCCCGCTCACACGGCCGGGAGGATCGGTCGCGCGCCGCGCGTCAGGATCCCGGCGAGCCGCCCGCACCCTCGGCGCGCTTGCGCCACGGCACGACGCCGTCGAGCTCGATCTCGAGCGAGAAGCTCAGGAACGTCCGGACCACCACGATCAGCGCCAGCGAGAGCGCGCTCTCGAGCGACGGGTCGATCGTGACCGTCTTGACGATGTCCGCGATGATCAGGATCTCCAGGCCGAGCAGGATCGCCCGGCCGATCGTGTGGCGCAGGTCCTCGTACGCGGAGCGCCGCTCACCGCGCGCGAGCGCGATCAGGTACGTCGCGAAGCCCCACACCGAACCGATCGCCAGGACGGAGACGCCGAGCACCTCGAAGGCCCGGACGACCCACCGCATCGTCTCGTCGAAGTCCACGGCGCGGCATCACCCCGCGGTCACGAAGTTGACGAGCTTCGGCGGGCGTGCGATCTCCTTGACCACCCGCCGATCGCCGATCGCGCGCCGGGCGTTCTCGGAGGCCCGCGCGAGCTCCAGGATCGCGTCCTCGGACGCGTCGGCGGCGACCTCGAGCTTGTCGCGCACCTTCCCGTCCACCTGGACGATCATCGTGACGGCGTCCTCGGCGGCCAGCGCAGCATCGAACGACGGCCACGACGAGACGTGCACCGACGTCTCGTGCCCCAGCACCGTGCGCCACAGCTCCTCCGCGGCGAACGGCGCGAACGGCGCGAGCATCTGCGCGAGCGGGCCCGCGGCGACGCGGGCGCCGCGCCCGGCATCCAGCGCGGTCCGCATCCCGTTCGTCAGCACCTGCAGCTTCGAGATCGCGGTGTTGAACCGGAACCGCTCGAGGTCCTCGGTGACCCCGCGGATCGTGCGGTGCGTGAGCCGCACGAGCTCCGGGTCGTCCTCCACGTCGCGCTGGACCGCCTCGTCCACCGCCGCGAACACCCGTCCGAGCCAGGCGTTCACCCCCGGACGGCGGTCGGCCGGCGCCTCGATCAGCTTCCAGTCGATGTCGTCCTCGAACGGGCCGGCGAACAGCATGATCAGCCGCATCGTGTCGGCGCCCCAGCGCTCGACGATCGGCATCGGCTCGACGATGTTGCCCTTCGTCTTCGACATCGAGGCGCCGCCGTAGATCACCTGGCCCTGGTTCATCAGGCGCGGGAACGGCTCGGTGAACCCGACCATCCCCATGTCGTAGAGCGCTTTCGTGAAGAACCGGCAGTAAAGCAGGTGCAGGATCGCATGCTCGACGCCTCCGGTGTACTGGTTCGCCGGCATCCATCGGTCGATGTCCTCGCGGCGGAACGGCGCGTCGTCGTCGTGGGGCGAGCAGTACCGGAAGAAGTACCAGCTGGAGTCCACGAACGTGTCCATCGTGTCCGTGTCGCGCACCGCCTCGCCCCCGCACGACGGACACGCAACGTCCTTCCACGTGGGATGGCGCGCGAGCGGTGATTCCCCGCCGGGCCGGAAGTCGACGTCGTCGGGCAGCAGCACCGGCAGCTGGTCGTCGGGCACCGGGACCTCGCCGCACGACGGGCAGTGGACGATCGGGATCGGCGCGCCCCAGTAGCGCTGGCGCGACAGCAGCCAGTCCCGCAGGCGGAACGTCACGGCGGGCCGGCCGAGCCCCTCCGTCTCGAGCCACGCCGCGACCTTCGCGATCGAGGCCGGCGACGGCTCCCCGTCGAACGGCCCGGAGTGCACCATCACGCCCTCGTGCGACAGCGCCTCGGTCATCGCCTCGGGATCGACCGCGTCGGCGCCCGGTGGCTGGATCACCACCCGCACGGGCAGCCCGTGCTCGCGCGCGAACGCGAAGTCGCGCTCGTCGTGCGCCGGCACACCCATGATCGCCCCGGTCCCGTACTCCATCAGGACGTACGGGGCCACGTAGATCGGGACGCGTTCGCCGTTGACCGGGTTCACGGCGTGCACGCCCAGCGCGACGCCCTCCTTCGTGTCGGCCTCCTCGCGCACGTTCAGCGGCGTGGCGCGCACCTTCTCCAAGAGCGGCTCCACCCGCTCCCACGTGCCGCCGAGCTCCGCGAGCTTCGGCACCAACGGATGCTCGACCGCGAAGACGAAGAACGTGACGCCCCACAGCGTGTCGGGGCGGGTCGTGAAGACCTCGATCTCGTCGCCGCTCTCCTCGATCGCGAACCGGACCTCGGCGCCGTCGCTCCGGCCGATCCAGTTGCGCTGCATCGTGATGACGCGCTCCGGCCAGTCGACGAGGGCGTCCATGTCGTCCAGCAGGCGCTGCGCGAAGTCCGTGATCTTGAAGAACCACTGCGTCAGGTCACGCCGCTCGACCGGCGTGCCGCAG
>DATBLY010000136.1:0-3427 GCA_036555125.1 Actinomycetota bacterium
CTGCCGGCGCTCGCGCGGCTCGGGGGGCTGGCGATCGCACGACGGCGGGACCTGGGTGAGATGGCCTACCTGTTCACGACGTCGGCGAAGCAGTACCTCGACGAGCGGTTCGAGGACGAGATGCTGAAGTCCGCCCTGGGCTGGGAGTCGATCAGCAACACCCTCGCCGGTCCCTCGACCCCCGGCACGGCCTACGGGCTGCTCCACGAGGCGGCCTCCGGCGGATCGGGCGGCGGCGTCGGGTGGGGGTTCGTCCGGGGCGGGATGGGGACGGTGACGGCGTTGATGGCCGACGCGGCGCGCGACGCCGGCGCGGTGATCCGGACCGACGCGGAGGTCGCGTCGATCCGCACGCGGGGCGACCGCGCGACCGGCGTGATCCTGACCGACGGCGAGGAGGTCGGCTCCGCCCGCGTCCTGTCCAACGCGGATCCGAAGCGCACGTTCCTCGAGCTCGTGGGCGAGGACCGTCTCCCGGAGGCGTTCGTGGACGCGGTGCGCGCGTACCGCAGCGACGGGGCGAGCCTGAAGATCAACCTGGCCGTCGCGGAGCTGCCGCGGCTCGCCGGCGACCACGGGGACGAGGTGCGGCCGTACCATCGCGGCTTGATCCAGATCACGAAGCCGCTCGCGGCCCTCGACGAGGATCAGGCGTCGGCGCGCCGGGGCGTGCCCGCCCCGGCCGCGCACATGGAGCTCTGCGTGCCGACGGTGCACGACCCGTCGCTCGCCCCGGAGGGGAGCCACGTCGTGACGATCGGGGTGCGGTCGCAGCCGTACCGGTTGCGCGACGGCTCGTGGGACGACGCCAAGGACGTCGTCGCGGACCGGGCGCTCGACCATCTCGGCGAGCGGTTCCCCAACCTGGTGGGGTCGGTCCTGCATCGCGAGGTGCTGACGCCGCTCGACCTGGAACGGCGGCTCGCCCTCACCGGCGGCCATCACCTGCACGGCGACATGGCGCCGGACCAGCTCCTGTTCCTGCGGCCGGTGCGCGGGTACGCCGATCACCGGACGCCGATCCGTGGCCTGTACCTGTGCGGGGCGGGCACCCATCCCGGTGGCGGGGTCACCGGCGCGAACGGCCGCAACGGGGCGCGGCGGGTCCTGCGGGACGCCCGGGGGCGGGGCTGATGCTCGATCGGTTCGAGGAGCTCGCCGAGGGACTGAACCACCCCGAAGGGGTCGCCTGGGATCCGGTCGCCGGGCGCGTCTACGCCGGCGGCGAGGGCGGTGAGCTGTACGCCGTGTCGCTGGACGGCGACGTCGAACGGCTGGCCTCGACCGGCGGCTCGATGCTCGGGATCGCGGTCGACGGGGCCGGCCGGATCTACGCGTGCGACGCGGGCCGCGGCGAGATCGTACGCCTCGACCCCGCGACCGGGATCCTGGAGACGTACGCGCGCGGTCCCGGCGGGTCGGATCTGGACACGCCGAACGTGGCGGCGTTCGGTCCGGACGGGGTGCTCTACGTGACCTGCTCGGGCGAGGACGGGCGCCCGGACATCGTCCGGGTGTTGCCCGGCGGTTCGGTCGAGTCATGGACCACCGCGGTCCCCGCGTACCCGAACGGATGCTTGGTCACCGAGGACGGCGCCGCGCTCGTGGTGGTCGAGGCCCACGCGCAGCGGGTCGTCCGCGTGCCGATCCTCGCGGATGGCGGCGCCGGCTCACCGGGGATCGTGGCGGAGCTCCCGGACACCGATCCCGACGGCGTCGCCGCGGACGCGGACGGCGCGCTGTGGGTCACGCTCTACCGTCCCGACGGGCTCGCGCGGATCGACCCCGACGGCACGGTCGCGATCGCCGTCGACGACCACCTGGCCACGACGCTCGACGCGCCGACGAACATCGCGTGGGTCGGCGCGGATCTCGATCGCGCGGTCGTGGCCAACGTCGGCGACCGGTTCCTGTCCATCGCGGACCTCGGCGTGGCCGGGGCACCGACACACCGACCGGAGGTGCCGTGATGGATCGGTTCATCGATCGGAACGTGATCGTGACCGGCGGCGCGCAGGGCATCGGGCGCGGGATCGTCGAGGCGTTCCTGGTCGAGGGCGCGACCGTGTTCGCCGCGGACATCCTCGCCGACGGTCTCGAGCGGATGCGCGACGAGCAGGCCGACCCCGATCGCGTCGTCACGCACGCGGTCGATCTGGCCGACGTGGATGCCGCACGGGCGATGGTCGCCTCCGCCGTCGGGCGGCTCGGGCGGATCGACGCCCTCGTCAACTGCGCGGGCGTGATGCCCGACGGGCCGTTGTTGGACGTCGAGCCGGCCACCTTCGATCGGGTGTTCGCCGTGAACGTCCGGGCCCCCCTGACGACGATGCAGGTCGTGGCGCCGAACATGGCGGCGCATGGGGGTGGCGCGATCGTGAACATCGCGTCCGCGAACGCCTTCAAGAACGAATCCCCGGAGTCCGTGTACAACGCGTCGAAGGCCGCGCTGGTGGCCCTCACGAAGGCGGCGGCGCACGAGCTCGGGCATCTGGGGATCCGCGCGAACTGCGTGGCGCCGGGTCAGACGCTGACGCCGGAGGAGGAGACGCTGATCGCCGGCGATCCCGACGAGGCCAGGCTCCAACGCGAGTACCTGCGCCGGGTGCCGTTGCGTCGGGCGGGCACGCCTCGCGATCAGGCGATGGCCGTGCTGTTCCTCGCCTCAGACGACGCGGCGTGGATCAGCGGCCAGACCCTGATCGTCGACGGCGGCGAGGTGGGTGGAGGCGACTGGTACGACCCCGCCCACGCCCCGCCGGTCCCGGGCGACGCGTAGGCGTCGCGGCGGGCGCGGCCGGGTCAGCGGCGGCGGGAGCCGGTGTCGTCGGGTGCTCCGCGATCGAGCAGCGATGCCGGCTCCGGCGGCGGATCGGCGGCGACCTCGTCGATCGCGTCCACGATCGCGGCACAGCTCCATCGGAACAGGTCCTCGGGCATCGTCAACGCCGGCTGCAACCGGTAGACCCACTTGCCCCACTGCGTGATCCCGAAGACGCCCCGGCGCAGGCACGCCTGATGGACCGCGCGGTGGAACGCCGGCGCCGGGGCAATCGTCGCCTTGTCCTTGACGAACTCGATCCCGACCAACGCCCCCGCCGCCCGGACGTCGCCAACCTGCGCGACGCGTGCCACCAGCGGCCCGAGCTCCTCGAGCGCGATCGACTCCAGGCGCCGGACGTGAGCCAGCACGCCCTCGGCGAGGATCGTGTCGATCGACGCGAGCGCGCCTGCCGCCGCCGCGGGCGTCCACGCGAACGTCCCGCCGCCGTGCATCTCGGAGCGGGCCATCACGTCCTCGGTGCCGAGGATCGCCGCGATCGGCTGGCCGCCCCCCGCGAAGCCCTTCCCCAGCAGGACGATGTCGGGTTCGAGCCCCCACCGCTCGCTCGCGAACATCGTGCCGCAGCGCCCCATGCCCGTCTGC
>DATBLY010000151.1:0-38717 GCA_036555125.1 Actinomycetota bacterium
GATCGCCGCGAGCGGCAGCAGGATGTAGACGGTGCCGCGGACCAGGTCGCGCCAGAAGTTCCCGAGCTCCTCGCGCTTGTTGCGCGTGAAGCCGCGGATCATCGCCACGAGGACGGCCATCCCGACGGCGGCGGAGACGAAGTTCTGGAACGTGAGCCCGAGCATCTGGCTCAGGTAGCTCATCGTGAACTCGCCGCCGTAGGCCTGCCAGTTCGTGTTCGTGACGAAGCTCGACGCCGTGTTGAAGGCGACGTACTTGTCGACGGCCGGCATGTCGGTGGGGTTCAGCGGGAGCGAGGACTGCAGCCGGAGCAGCGCGTACAGCAGCAGCATCCCGATCACGCTGAACCACAGGACGCCGGTGGCGTACCGCCGCCAGGACTGCTCGAGCGTGGGATCGACGCCGATCACGCGGTAGATCACGTTCTCGATGCGGCCGTACCGCTCCCGCGTGTAGACGCGGTACATGAAGGCGCCGAGTGGAGGCGTGATCAGTATCAGCAGGATCGCGTAGACGATGATGGTTGCCATGGCTAGAACTTCTCGGGTCGGATCAGGGCGTACGTGAGGTACGCGAGCATCGCGACGGACAGGATCAGCATCAGGACGTCACTCAGGGTCATAGCCGCTCGAACCCCCTCACGAGGGCGAACGCCAACGCGAACGCCACGCACGTCAACACGATCAGGACCAGGTCGATCATCTCCGACAACCTCCACGGAACGTCACGCAGCCAACGTACGCCGCCGGTGTGAGGACCACGTGAGCGAAGAGGCCCGGGACCTTCGGGACCCCTAAAGGACCTCTTCGACCTCTCCCGCAGCGCGTCCGGGCTGCCACACTTGCGGCATGGACGGACCCTTGGGACGTTCAGGGAGCGAGGGGCCGAACCCGGGCGGGAACGACGTTCCTCGGATCGAGCCCCCCACGGATTCGCTCCGCGGGCTGATGAACCCGCCGGGTGCGCGACGACGCATCGCGGGCTACGCGGTCGCCGTCGGCGCGAACGCCGTCGCGATCGCCGTCCTGCTGCCCCTCCGCGAGGACCTCTCGCTCCACTCGATCGGGTTCGCGTTCCTGCTGGTGGCCGTGGTCTCGGCCGCGGTGGGTGGCCTCGGACCCGGCGCGGTGGGCTCCCTGATCGCGTTCGGGGCGTTCAACTTCCTGTTCATCCCGCCCTACGGGACCTTCGCGATCCGCGAGGGAGAGGACGTCATCGCCCTGTTCGTCTTCCTGGGTCTCTCCCTGACGATCTCGGTGCTGCTCGCACGCACCCGACAGCGGGCCGAGGCCGCGGAGGAGCGCGAACGGGAGCTCCTGGCCCTCCAGGGCCTATCGAGCGACCTGGTCGGGATGGGACCGGGCACCGAGACCTACGCCACGCTCCTGGAGCGAGTCGTGAAGCTCTTCGGGTTCGACGCCGGCGGCCTCTTCGTCCAGGGCGACGGCGGCTTCCGCGGCCTGGAGCGCGTGGTCGCGGTCGGAACGGACGCGGACGACGTCCACCCCGACTGGGACCCGGGGTCGCCGGGATCTCCTCCCGCCCGGCTCCCGCTGAACGTGGGACTCCGGAACCTTGGATTGGTGGTCCTGATGGGCGAGCGGCCACCGCTCTCGGCGGCCGAGAGCCGCATCCTGCGATCGTTCTGCGACCAGCTCGCCCTGGTCCTCGAGCGCGATCGCCTCCTGCGGACGGCGACCGAGGCGGAGGTCTATCGGCAGGGAGAGGGCATGCGCCGCTCCCTGCTGGCGGCCGTCTCCCACGATCTACGGAGCCCGCTCGCCGCGATCAAGGCGTCGGTGACGGACCTCCTCGACCCTGAGGTCCGGCGATCGCCCGGGGACGTCCGCGACGTCCTCGAGACGATCGATCGCGAGACCGATCGCCTGAACGCGTTGATCGCCGACCTACTCGACATGTCCAGGATCGACGCCGGCCTCCTCAAGGCGCGCGTCGAGCCCGTCGACCTGAACGAGTTCCTGCCGTCCTGTACCGGCCCGGGGAGGGGCACCGCCGATGGTCCTCGGGTGGACGTCCGACTGCGGCGCGAGCGACCGATCGTCCTGGCCGACCCGGTGTTCCTAGACCGCGTGGTCGCCAACCTGCTGGGCAACGCGGTGCGGGCGAGCCGCGAGACGGGCGCCGAGCGGATCGAGGTGACCACGACACCCGAGGATCGTCGGGTGACGGTCCGCATCATCGATCACGGTCCCGGCATCCCGTCGAGCGCCCGCGAACAGCTCTTCTATCCCTTCTTCGACCTCGACGAGCGGAACCCCAAGCTCGGCAAGGGCCTGGGCCTCGCGATCAGCAAGGGGTACATCGACCTGATGGACGGCGAGATCTGGGTGGAGGAGACGCCCGGGGGCGGAGCCACCCTGGCGTTCGCGCTCCCGAAGGCCGTCGAGGAACGAGCGTGAAGCCGAACCGCATCCTCGTGGTGGACGACGAGGATCAGATCCGACGCGCCCTCCAGCGAGCGCTCGGCGCCCGCGGGTACACGGTCGCGACCGCGGCGAACGGAGAACAGGCTCTCGCCGAGGCCGAGTCCTTCATGCCGAACCTGATCGTCCTCGACCTCAACATGCCGGTGATGGGCGGGCTGGAGGTGTGCCGTCGGATCCGATCGTGGTCGGACGTCCCGATCCTGATCCTCTCCGTGCGGGAGGACGAGGGGGACAAGGTCGCCGCGCTCGACCTGGGAGCGGACGACTACCTCACGAAGCCGTTCGGGATCGACGAGTTCCTGGCCCGGATCCGGGCCCTCCTGCGCCGCGCCGAGCCCAAGGCCGAACGCGGATCGCTGCGATTCGAACGCGAGGGGATCGCGATCGACCTCGCGGACCGGAGCGTCCTGCGGGAGGGCGCCCCCGTGCACCTGACCCGGACGGAATGGGCGCTGTTGGAGACCCTGGCCCACCATCCCGGGAAGCTCCTGACGCAACGGTGGCTGCTCGAGACGGTCTGGGGTTCCGGCTACGGCCAGGACGTCGACGTCCTCCGCGTGTTCGTCAGCCAACTCCGCAAGAAGATCGAGCCGGATCCGTCCAACCCCAGCCTGCTCGTGACGGAGCCCGGCGTCGGGTACCGGTGGACCCTCCGACCGACCGGGTCGGACCGGACCGCGGATCCGGACCGCGCGCCGCCGTAACCAGCTGCCGCTGTCGCATACTCAGGGCATGACCGACGAGGCGGCCACCGGCGACGCCACCGGCACCGAATCGATCGAGTCGCTTACGGGCCGGCGCGTCGCCGACGTCACGGTCGGTCCGACCCTGACGCGCGCCGACGCCGAGGCCCGCAAGCGCGCTCCGCTCAGGATCTACCTCGGTGCCGCTCCGGGCGTCGGCAAGACCTACGCGATGCTCGGCGAGGCCCACCGGCGCGTGGAACGCGGAACCGACGTGGTCGTCGGGTGCGCCGAGACGTACGGGCGACAGAACACCGCGCGGATGCTGGAGGCGCTCGAGTGCTTCCCGCCGAAGCGGATCGAGTACCGGGGGGCGACGTTCGACGAACTCGACGCCGAGGGACTGATCGAGCGTCATCCGGACGTCGCGATCGTCGATGAGCTCGCCCACACGAACATCCCGGGGAGCCGCCGGACGAAGCGATGGGAGGACGTGATCGATCTCCTGGCGGAGGGGATCGAGGTGATCTCCACCCTGAACGTCCAGCACATCGAGAGCCTGAACGACGTGATCGCGAACGTGACCGGCATCCGGCAGCGGGAGACCGTGCCCGACTGGATCGTGGATCTGGCGGATCAGGTCGAGCTGGTGGACATGTCGCCGCACGCCCTCCGGCGCCGGATGATCCACGGCAACGTCTACCCGGATCAGCGCAAGGCCGAGCTGGCGCTGCGCCGGTTCTTCACCACGGAGAACCTCACCGCCCTGCGCGAGCTCGCGTTGATGCGGGTCGCGAACCAGGTCGACGACACGCTGCTCGAGCGTTGGTCGGGATCCCTCACGCCCGAGACGCGCGAGCGGGTGCTCGTGTGCGTCTCACGCCCCGAGCTGGCCGAGCCGCTCGTGCGGCGAGGAGCGCGGATCGCCCAGCGCGCCCGGGGCGAGTTCATCGTCATCCACTCGCGAGAGGGCGAGGAAGCTCCCCAGGACAGCTGGATCGCCCCCGTCGAACGGCTGACCCGCGACCTCGGGGGGACGTTCGAGGTGATCCGCAGCGAGGACCCCGTGGACGGCATCCTGGCGTTCGCGTACCAGCGGTTCGTGACCCAGATCGTCGTCGGTGAGCCGCTCAAGCCTCGGTGGCAGGAGTTGCTGCGCGGATCGTTCGTCTCCCGGTTGATCCGGCGCGCCGAGAACATCGACATCCACGTGATCGCGCGGCCGCCCTCCCCCGACGCCGAACTCGCCCGAGGCGTCGAGGGCGGCGTCAGCCGCTGAACTCGAGCTTCGGGTTCATCATCTTCACGATGCCGCGTTGCTCGCCGAGCACGCCTTCGACGACGACGCGCCTGCCGAGCGACAGACCTCCGATCCCGCGCCGACCCATGAACGTGACGACGGCCTCGCCGGTCCCATCCGAGATCAGCGCCTCGAGCGCCTCCTTCCCCGCCATCGGGAACACCGTCAGCCGGCGGATCACGCCGGCGATCCGCACGGGCCGGCGGAGCGGGGCGCCCGCGATCCGGACGGAGCCGGGGATCGTCTCGGCCCACTCCCGCGTCTCGGCCGCCAGACGGGCCGCATCGCTCTCGGTGAGCCGGTCGACCCAGTGACGGAGCCAGCCCATCGGGAGGCTACGGCGCGTTCGTCGTCGCCGCGGCGTCCGCGCCGGCGAGGTTCAGATCGGACGTCCGCGTCTTCGAGACGTAGATCGCCGTCGCCAGGACCGCCGCCGCGATCAACCCGATCGCGATGCGCAGGCCGTTATCCCCGGCATGCTCCACCACGACCGGCGCGATCAGGAGCGCCACCAGGTTCATCACCTTGATCAACGGGTTCAACGCCGGGCCGGCCGTGTCCTTGAACGGGTCACCGACGGTGTCGCCGATCACCGCCGCCTTGTGGCTGTCGCTGCCCTTGCCGCCGTAGTGGCCCTCCTCGATGTACTTCTTCGCGTTGTCCCAGGCCCCGCCCGAGTTGGACAGCATCACCGCCAGGAGCTGGCCGGTGACGATCGCGCCGGCCAGGAACGCCCCGAGCGACTCCTCCTTCAGCAGGAACCCGGCGATGATCGGCGACAGGACCGCCAGCAGGCCGGGGGTGAGCAGCTCCCGGAGCGAGGTCTTCGTGCAGATGTCGACCACGCGGCTGTAGTCCGGCTTCTCCGTGTAGTCCATGATCCCGGGGTGGTCGCGGAACTGGTTGCGGACCTCGACCACGACCTGCTGCGCGGCGCGCCCGACCGCTCGGATCGCGAGCGACGAGAACAAGAAGGCCACGGTCCCGCCGACCAGGAGGCCGACCAGCACCTCGGGACGGTTGATCCGGATGTCGAAGACCGACGCGCCGGCCTCCTTCAACGCCTCCTCGAACGACCCGAACAGCGAGGTCGCGGCGATCACGGCGGTCGCGATCGCCATGCCCTTCGTGATGGCCTTCGTCGAGTTCCCGATCGCGTCCAGGCCGCCCAGGATCTCGGCCGGCCGACCCTCGAACTCCCCGGACATCTCCGCGATGCCCTGGGCGTTGTCCGACACGGGCCCGTACGTGTCCATCGAGACGATGACGCCGACCGTGGTGAGCAGCCCCATCCCGGTGAGGGAGATGAAGTAGAGCCGCTCGGCCACGGAGTCACCGAGCAGGAAGGAGCAGATGATCGCGCCCGAGATCACGAGCGCCGACCACACGGTCGACTCCATGCCGCTCGAGAACCCCGACAGGATCGTCGTGGCGGGCCCCGTGACGGTGGACTCGGCGATCTCCTGGACCGGCTTGTACTTCGTGTCCGTGTAGTACTGCGTCAGCACCTGGATCACGCTCGCCAGGACGAGGCCGATCGAGACCGCGATCGCCGGGGCCCAGCTGTCCATGTAGACCTTCGAGATCACGAACACGGCGGCGGCCGAGATCGCCGCGGACAGGAAGAACCCGCGGTTGATCGCGCGCATCCCGTGCTCCTCCTCCGAGCGCGGCGCGACCGCGAGGATCCCTACGATCGACGTGATCACGCCGACCGCGCGGACGAACAGCGGGAACATCACGCCGACGATCGCCCCCTGGGGGCTGTCCGCGAACGCCGCGGCGCCCAGGATCAGCGACGCGACCAGCGTGACCTCGTACGACTCGAACAGGTCGGCGGCCATCCCCGCGCAGTCGCCGACGTTGTCGCCCACGTTGTCGGCGATCGTGGCGGCGTTCCGAGGGTCGTCCTCGGGGATCCCCTTCTCGATCTTGCCCACGAGGTCGGCGCCGACGTCGGCCGCCTTCGTGAAGATGCCGCCGCCGACCCGCATGAACATCGCGAGCAGCGCGCCGCCGAACCCGAACCCGACCAGCACGCTGGTGGCGTCGCCCTGGAAGATCAGCAGGATCAGGGTCGCGCCGAACAGCCCGAGCCCGACCGTGAACATCCCGGCGACGCCGCCGGCGCGGAACGCGAGCCGCATCGCGCGGCGCAGGCCCGACTCGCGCGCCGCGTTCGCCGTGCGGACGTTCGCGCGGACCGCGAGCCACATCCCGACGTAGCCCGTGAGGGCCGAGAACGCCGCGCCCAGGATGAACGCCGCGGAGCGGCCGAACCGGAGCGCGAACTCGGAGTGCTCGGCGTTCTTCGGGACGGGCAGGACGAAGAACAGGGCCACGGTCAGCAACGCGAGGAAGACGCCGAGGGTCCGGAACTGCCGGCTCAGGTAGGCCTTCGCGCCCTCCTGGATCGCCCGGGCGATCTCCTTCATCTTCTCCGTGCCCTCGGGGGCGGCCAGCACCTCCCGGACCAGGTAGTACGCGAAGACCAGGGCGAGGAGCGAGATGCCGAGGATCAACCACAGCATCGACTTCTCGAACGATCCGAAGACGGCCTCGATCGGGCCGCCCTCCTGGGCCAGGACGCCGTGCATGCACCCTCCTCGAGCGTGGAAGTGGGAGTTCCCCTCAGCCGTTCCGGCGGGCCGGAACCCGAGCAGTATAGGGAAGGGTCTGTTCCCCTGACCTGCGTATACTCGCCGCGGATGCCACGGGGAACCCCGTGAGGGCGATGGAGCTCGCCCACGACCGCCGAAGCGACGGCTGATGGCTCCTACGACGCGAAGGAGGTCGCGACGTGGGCACCGTCGTCGGGGTGGCGGTCGCCGGAGCGCTCGGAGCGCTCGCTCGATACGGGCTCGGGGGACTGATCTCGACACGGTTCCCGACGGCGTTCCCGTGGGACACGCTGGTGATCAACGTGACCGGCTCGTTCGTGCTGGGGTTCCTCTTCGTGCTGCTGACCGAGCGCCTGAACGCCCCGCCGTCTCTCCGCACCGCCATCACGATCGGCTTCCTGGGCGCCTACACGACCTTCTCCACGTTCTCCCTCGAGACCGTCCGGCTGCTGGAGGACGGGTCGTACGCGCTCGCGGGCCTGAACGTCGGGACGAGCGTCGTCTTCGGGCTGGGCGCCGCATGGATCGGCATCGCGACCGCGAGGGCCATCTGAGATGAGGTGGGAGGGCGACGGCACGCTGCTGCGCATCTTCATCGGCGAGTCGGATCGGTGGCAGGGGCGGCCGCTCTACGAGGCGATCGTGGAGCGCGTCCGCGAGCACGGGCTCGCCGGTGCCACCGTGATCCGTGGCATCGAGGGCTTCGGAGCCACGTCGCGGGTCCACACGACCCGGATCCTGCGGTTGTCGACCGACCTGCCTGTCGTGATCGAGATCGTCGACGCGAAGGAGCGGATCGACGAGATCCTCCCGGCGCTCGATGAGATGGTCGGCGACGGGCTGATCACGCTCGAGAAGGTCCGCGTGATCACCTATCGCGGGCGTCAACCGGACGAGGGCTGACCGGGTTGACGCCGAACCTCACCCGTTCCGTGGGCTCGGCGAGACCCTGAGGATCACGTAACCCACTGCGGCCGCGATCGTCGACGCCACCAGGATCGCGACCTTCGCCACCGCGAGCTGGTCGCCGCCGCGGAAGGCGAGGCCAGCGATGAACAAGGCGACCGTGAACCCGATCCCGGCCGTGGCGCCCATCCCGGCGAGGTCGCCCCACCCGACGTCCGGAGTGAGCACCCCGAGCCGCGAGCGGACCGCGACGAGGGAGCCGGCGAGGACCCCGATCAGCTTCCCGATCACGAGCCCGAGGAGGATCCCGAGCCCGAGCCGCGTCGTGACGACGTCGGCGAGGGCCGCCCAGGACAGCTCCACGCCGGCGTTCGCCAGGGCGAAGATCGGCAGGATCACGAAGCTCGACCACGGCAGCAACACGTGCTCCACCCGGGCGAGCGGTGAGACGGCCTCCTTCGAGAGCCACGACATCCTCATCCACAGGTACGCGTCCTCGTCGGGCGGTTCTGGCTCGTCGCTCGTCTCGTCGGATATGCGCCGCGCTTCGACGCTCACGGCCGCCGGCCGCTGGAACGGGACCGCGGGCGTGAGCAGGCCGAGGACGACGCCGGCGATCGTCGGATGGATGCCGGCGCGCAGGGTCGCGTACCACAGGCCCGCGCCGAGGAGCAGGTACGGCAGTGCTGCGCGCACGTGGATCCGCTGGAGGCCGACGATCGCGAGGACGATCCCCGCCGCGAACAGGAAGGGCGCGATCGCCACGCCGGAGGAGTAGAAGAGCGCGATCACCACGATCGCGCCGATGTCGTCGACGATCGCGAGGGTCAGCAGCAGCGGCTTGAGCGACGACGACGCGTACGCGGCGGCGACCGTCAGCGCCCCGAGCGCGAAGGCGATGTCGGTCGCCATCGGGATCCCCCACCCGCGCTCCGTCGCGGTGCCCGCGTTCAGGGCGAGGAAGATCAGGGCCGGGACCGTCATGCCGCCCACCGCCGCGACCACCGGGACGGCGGCGGCTCGCCAAGCGCGGAGCTCTCCCGTCGTGAGCTCCCGCTTGATCTCGAGCCCGACGACCAGGAAGAAGATCGTCATCAGGCCGTCGTCGATCCAGTGCAGGAGGTCCTTCGAGAGCGACCAGCTCCCGACGTGGATCGAGATCTCGGTCGCCCACAGCCGCTGGTAGGCATCGCTCCACGGCGAGTTCGCCCAGACCAGTGCGGCGAGCACCGCGACGAGGAGCAGCGCCGCGCTGGCCGACGAGGTCTGCAGGAACTCTTGCAGGGGGCGCACGACCCGGCGGGAGACCGCGGTGTCGCGACGGCTGAACGGGGAACGGAGGGATGTCTCGCCCGAGGTGCGGCGGTCGTCTCGATGATGCTCGGCCATGGTCGTCTCCTCACCGAGCGAACGCTCGAGCCGACCAGGCTTCCCGGCACACCGTTTCGGAGCTGCGCCATCCTACCGAACGGTCTTCATGACTTCCGAACACCAGGATGGTTGTGGGCCCCAACCGCCGCCCGTACCCTGAACGGCGATTTGTCCGAAGGCCGTCACGCCAGCCGCCCCTCTCGCAAGCCCGCCCTGATCGTCGGCGGGCTCGTCGCCGTCCTCGTGATCGGCGTCGTCGTGGTGATCCTCGCGGGTGGGGGCGACGGCGCCGCCGGGATCATCCCGGGGATCGGCGGGGACGACGGACCCGTGACGCCCGAGTTCGCGTTCGAGACCACGAAGGTCCTGGCCGTCCCGACCCGCCTGGACGTCACGCCCGAGGAGCTGAAGCCGCAGGCGGAGCCCGCCGCCCAGGAGATCGAAACCCTGATGGACACGCTCTACCTGGAGGCCTTCTTCGACGTCGACAACTGGCAGGAGGGCACCTACGACGAGGTCTGGCCGTTGTTCGAGGACGCGGCCGCGGCCGAGGCCGAGGCCGACGCCGCCACGCTGACGGCGGGCACGGGCGCCGGCGACGCCTTCGACGAGATCGAGCCCGGGCTCGCGCAGCTGAAGACGAAGGTGCTGCTCAACCACAAGGATGCCCCCGTCTCCGTGGTCGCGGTGGTGATCTTCCGCGCGACCGGCCGGGGCAAGGACGGGGCACCGGACGTCCTGATGCAGAGCAACGGGCAGTTCACGTTCCGCCAGGTCGACGGCGAGTGGAGGATCGTGGCGTTCCACGTGCAACGCGACGACGAGGAGCAGACCCCGAGCGCCTCGGCGACCCCGTCGACGGAGCCGTCGTGAGCCGGCGCCTGCGGTTCCTCGCGGCCGGCCTCGTGGCCTGGACCGTCGCCAGCGCGGTGGCCGCGGCGTCGCTGATCGGGCTCGCCGGGCCCGCGTCGGCCCAGACGGGCATCCTGATCGGCAAGGCGCACGCCGGGTTCGCGCCGTCGCTCGCCGGTGACCCGATCGTGATCCTGATGGTCGGCAGCGGCGCCCGCGAGGGCGAGGACGTGATGCACTCCCTCGCCGACTCGATCCACGTGGTCTCGATCGCCCCCGACACCCACAAGGCGTCGATCGTGGGGATCCCGCGCGACTCGTGGGTGCCGATCCCCGGCGTCGGCACCGCGAAGATCAATTCCTCGCTCGTGGACGGCGGGCCCGACCTGCTGGTCCAGACCGTGGAGTCGTTGTCAGGGCTCACGATCGACTACTGGGCCATCACGACGTTCTGGGGGATCACGGCCCTCGTCGACGAGCTCGGCGGCCTGACGATCGACATCCCGTTCTCGATGGACGACTACAACTCCGGCGCGAGCTTCGAACCCGGGACGCATACGCTCAACGGCAAGCAGACGCTCGCGTTCTCGCGGGACCGCCACAGCTTCTCGCAGGGCGACTTCGCCCGGTCGGAGAACGGCGGACGCATCCTGCTCGCCTTCCTGGAGCAGTTCCGCAAGGCGTTCCAGAAGGATCAGTCGGAGCTGTTCCCTTGGCTCGCGGCGGGTATGAAGCACGTGGACGCGTCGATGCCGCTCGACGAGGCGATGGACCTGGCGTTCACGGCCTCGCACGTCAACCCGAACGGGGTCGCGAACGCGGTGCTCCCCGGCACGAGCGGGATGGAGGGCGACATCTCGGTCGTCTACCTCTCCTCGTCGTCGATGGCCGCGATCTTCGCCGACATCGCGCCGGACGCCGTGCTGTCGAAGGCGAACATGCCGCCGAGCCCCACCGCGAACGAGACGTGACCCGTTCGGCTACAGCCGCGTGACGACATAGGCGACGTACCCGACGTAGAACACGCCCTGGAGCAGGAGCAGCCGGGCCGTGAGGCGCCCGCGCAGCCGCACGGTCAGCCAGAGCACGGAGCCCGCGGCGAGCGCGATCAACGCCGCGACGAGCGCCGGTCCCTCCAGGCGCCACGGCGTCAGCAGCAGCCCGATCGTGACCGGGAACGACGACTGGAACACCATCGCGCCGGTCATGTTCCCGAGCGCCAGGGTGTCCTTGCGGCGGCGGACCCAGATCACGGAGTTGAACTTCTCCGGCAGCTCCGTCGCCAGGGGGGCCACCAGCAGCGAGAACGCGAGGGGCGACACGCCGAGCCGGTCGCCGATCACCCCGACCGCGCCGATGAACAGGCGGGCGCCCCCGACGATCAGCGCGAGCGCGAGCGCCGACTGGACGAACGGCGCCGCGGTCGACCGGTCGACCGCCCACGCCGGGACCGAACGGCGGATCCGCGCGAGCCACCCCCAGACGATCAGCGGCTTGATCTCGCTCGTGGCCTCCCGCTCGAGCTCGGCCTCGCCCGGGTTCTGGAAATGCCGCCGGACGTAGTAGCCGTAGCCGACGACCAGGACGATGGCCAGGAGGTAGTGGACGGCCTTCACGTGGATCAGGCCGGCGACCGCCGCGAGCGAGTACAGCACCAGGAAGGTGCCCAGGTCCTGGCGGAGCACCCCGTGGTCGAACTCGAGCTCCGTCGGCCGGCGCCCGCCACGGGCCGACACGAGCACGGCGACGGCGATCACCACCATCGCGAGCGTGGTCAGCATGAACGGGGCGCCGAGGATCGCGCCGGTCCCGATCTCCTCGCCCGCCTCGTGTCCGGACAGGATCGCGACGAGCGGGAGCAGCGTCTCGGGCAGCGCCGTCCCGACGGCGGCCAGGACCGAGCCGACCGCGCCCTCGGACAGGCCGAACCCCTCGCCGATCCACTCCACGCCGTTCGTGAAGAGCTCGGCGCCGGACAGGATCACGCCGAACGACAGCACCAGCCCGGCCCACTCCATCGCTCGCGCATCTTCCCAGGGATGGGTCGGCGGACCGCCGCGGTCCCTCTGCTACGCTCGACGGCACCCGGAGGGGAGTAGTCCGTCAGGGGATCCGCCGTCACCACGGTCGCGTCGCGCGACCCGGCGCCCCCCCGCAGCACCGGCGGGGACGAGACTTCCGGCCACGATCCTCGAGGAGGAGGCTGGCCCGCCGGTGACGACGCTCCGCGACGACCTGCTCGACGTCCACCCTTCCCGGCAGCGCATCTCGCTCGCGCTCGCCGTCGGGGCGACGGTCCCCGCGCTCGCCGTGCGGATGTTCGACCCGACGCTCCCCCACGCGGTCGCGGCGTTGGTCTTCGGCCTGGCCATCGTCGGATCCGCGTTCATCCTGTCGTGGGCCGCCGAGGCCGCGCAGCTCGACATCTCGGCCGGCCTGGCGATCGCGGTGCTGGCGCTGATCGCCGTCCTGCCCGAGTACGCGGTGGACTTCGTCTTCGCCTGGCAGGGCGGGAACTCGTTCGAGCAGTACGGGGCCTCGTGCCCGCCGATCGGCGGGGGGACCGAGTCGCCGTGCTCGCTGGCCCTGGCCAACATGACCGGCGCCAACCGGCTGCTGATCGGCGTCGGGTGGACGATGGTCGTGTTCATCGCCTGGTACCGGATCCGGCGGCGCTCGGGGCGCGGCGCGGCGCGCGCGTGGGAGGGCGTCAAGCTCGACCGCGAGCACTCGATCGAGCTCGCCTACCTCGCGATCGCGACGGTGTACTCCCTGACGCTCCCGCTGAAGCACTCGATCACGCCGTTCGACGCCTTCGTCCTGATCACGATCTTCGCGCTGTACACGATCCGGGTGTCGCGCGCGCCGGCCGAGGAGCCACACCTGGTCGGGCCGGCGCGATACCTGGGGACGTTCTCCCGCCGGGCTCGCCGCACGGCGATCGTCGTGATGTTCGCGTTCGCCGCCGGCGTGATCCTGGTGTGCGCCGAGGCGTTCGCGCACGCGCTCGTCGAGACCGGTGCGGAGCTCGGGATCAGCGAGTTCTTCCTGGTGCAGTGGCTCGCGCCGCTCGCGTCCGAGGCACCGGAGCTCCTCGTCGCCGGCCTGTACGCGTGGCGCCTGAACACGAACGCGGGCCTCGGCACCCTGGTCTCGTCGAAGGTGAACCAGTGGACGCTCCTGGTGGGGACGCTGCCGATCGTGTTCTCGATCGCGGCCGGCGGCCTCCACGGGTTGCCGATCGAGGCCGTGCAACGCGAGGAGCTGTTCCTGACCGCGGCGCAGTCGTTCTTCGCGGTCGCGATCCTGGCGAACCTGTCGATGTCGCTCCGGGAGGCCTGGTTCCTGTTCGGCCTGTTCTGGGCGCAGTTCGTGCTGGGGGCCCTCGTGCCCGAGTCGCTCCACGGGATCGAGCGGATCGCCGTCGGCGTCGTCTACCTCGTCCTCGGGCTGTGGATCCTGCTGGGCGATCGGTCCAGGATCCCGCGCCTGTTCCGCGACGGCCTCCGCGCCCCTTTCGCGGAGCTGAAGACCGAGCCGGTCGGCGACCGCGACTAGCATCGCCGGGTGGATCCCGGTGCGTTCCTCGACGAGCTGACCGCCGACCCCGAGGTCGCCGCATCGCTCGTCCACGTCCGCGAGCTCCCCCGGCGCCCCGCCACGCCGCAGGCGTTCCCGGCCTGGGTCCCGCCGCTCGCGATCGAGCGCCTGGCGCTGCGCGGGATCGACGGCCTGTACGCCCATCAGCTCGACGCCCTCGACGCGTTGCATGCCGGCCGGGACGCGATCGTCGCGACCGGCACGGCGAGCGGCAAGACGCTCGTGTACCACCTGGCGTTCGCGGCGGCGGCCCTGGAGCGACCGACGGCCACCGCGCTCTGCCTCTACCCGACGAAGGCGCTCGCGCGCGACCAGCTCCGCGCCGTGCGCGCGCTCCGGCTCTCCGAGGTGAAGGCGGCGGTGTACGACGGCGACACGCCGAAGCCCGAGCGTCCGCTGATCCGGCGCAACGCGAACCTCGTGATGACGAACCCCGACATGCTCCACCTGTCGATCCTGGCCGACCACGCGCGGTGGTCGGACTTCCTCTTCCGCCTGGAGCTCGTGGTGGTCGACGAGGCGCACGTGTGCCGCGGGGTGTTCGGCTCACACGTCGCGCTGGTGCTCCGCCGCCTGCGCCGGCTGGTCGCGCACTACGGCGGGAACCCGCGCTGGGTGCTCGCGAGCGCCACGGTCGGCAACCCGCAGGAGCTCGGCGAGCGGCTGACCGGCCTGGACCTCGAGCCGATCGTCGAGGATGCGTCGCCGGCCGGTGAGAAGCGCTTCGCGCTGTGGAACCCGCCGATCGTCGACGAGGAGACAGGGCTGCGGCGGAGCGCCCTCTCCGAGGCCTCGTGGCTCCTGGCCCGCCTGGTGGAGGCGGACGTGCGGACGATCGGCTTCGCCCGGTCACGACGGGGCGCGGAGCTGCTGGCCGAGTTCGCCCGGCGGGGGGTGTCGGACCCGGAGCGGCGCGAGCGGATCCAGGCGTACCGCGCCGGCTACCTGGCCGAGGAGCGCCGACGGGTCGAGCGCGCGCTCGCCGACGGCGACCTGCTCGCGGTCGCCTCCACGAACGCGCTCGAGCTGGGCATCGACATCGGCACCCTCGACGCCGCGATCCTGACGGGCTACCCGGGGACGCGGGCGTCGATGTGGCAACAGGCCGGGCGCGCGGGCCGTCGGGACGAAGGGTCGCTCGCGGTCCTCGTGGCGCAGGACGATCCGCTCGACCAGTACCTGGTCCAGCACCCCGAGGCCCTGTTCGACGAGCCGCCGGAGGCGGCCGTGATCGACCCGACGAACCCCTACGTGCTCGAGCCGCACCTGCGCTGCGCCGCGCGGGAGCTCCCGCTGCGCGACGACGAGACCGAGCCGTTCTTCGGCGCGGCGGCGGGGGAAGCGATCGACCGGATGGTCGATCGCGGGGACCTGATCCGACGCGGCGACGTCGTCCACGACCGTGGACGGACGTCGCCGCACCGCGCGGTGGACATCCGGGCGGGCGGGGGGCACGTCTACGCGATCGTGATCGCCGGGACCGGCGAGCTCCTCGGGACCGTCGACGAGGGGCGCGCGTACTCGCAGGTCCACCCGGGCGCGGTCTACCTCCACCAGGGCGACCAGTACCTCGTCGAGGAGCTCGACCTCGCGAACCGGGTCGCCGTGGTCTCGGAGGCCGATCCCGACTTCTACACACAGTCACGCGACATCACCGACATCGAGGTGGTCGGCGTGCTCCGCGAGGGTCGGACCGTCGACGTCGATGCGTGGTTCGGCGACGTGCGGGTGACGAACCAGGTCGTCGGCTACGTTCGCAAGCTCGTCGCGAGCAACGAGATCGTCGACGAGGTCGCCCTGGGGCTGCCGCCCAACCTCCTCGAGACGCGGGCCGTGTGGTGGACGATCCCCGAGCGCGTGATCGAGCGGGCGGCGATCGCGCCACGCGACCTGCCGGGCGCGGTCCACGCCGCCGAGCACGCGGCGATCGGCCTGCTGCCGCTCGTGGCGACCTGCGACCGCTGGGACATCGGCGGGGTGTCGACGCCGCTGCACCCGGACACCGGCCTGTGCACGATCTTCATCTACGACGGCTACCCGGGCGGCGCCGGCATCGCGGAGCGCGGGTTCCGCGATGCGGAGCGGTGGCTCGCGGCCACCCTCGAGGCGATCCGCGCCTGCCCGTGCGCCCGCGGCTGCCCGTCGTGCGTCCAGTCCCCGAAGTGCGGCAACGGCAACGAGCCCCTGGACAAGGCGGGCGCCGCCGCGCTGCTGGCTGCGATACTCGGCGCGTCATGGGGATGACCGGGGAGCCGATCGGACCGGGCGCCACGGCCTACGTCGCGGTCGTCGGATCCTCCTCGGCGACCTCGGCCGAGGTCGCCTGGGCCGAGGAGGTCGGACGCCGCCTCGCCGAGGCGGGCGCCGTCCTCGTCTGCGGAGGGCTCGGCGGGGTGATGGAGGCGGCCGCGCGCGGGTCCGCGGCCGCGGGAGGAACGTCGATCGGGATCCTGCCCGGGGAACGACGACGCGAGGCCAGCCGCTGGCTCACGACCGCCGTGACGACGGGCCTCGGGGAGGCCCGCAACGCGCTCGTCGTCCGCAGCGCCGACGTCGTGATCGCGGTCGGCGGCGAGTTCGGGACGCTGTCCGAGATCGCGTTCGCGCTGAAGATGGGCAAGACCGTCGTCGGCCTCGGCACCTGGGACCTGGCGCACGAAGGACAGGAGGGCGATCCGCTGATCCGCGCCACCAGCGCCGAGGGGGCCGTGGCGGAAGCGCTCGCGGCGATCTAGTCCGTGACGGACTAGAAGGCGCGAACGGCCGCGAGGGCGCGCTCGGCCTGGGCCACGTGGAACCGATCGTGGCCCGCGATCATCCGGAACGCCAGGTCGTAGCTCTCCGGTCCGCGCTCCTGGTGCATCCCGACCCGTTGGCGCAGCTCCTTCGGCGTGCGCGCCCAGAGCGTGACGTTGGCCAGGCGGAGCGCGTCGAATACCCCGAGGAGCTGCTCCAGGTCGTCGTCCTGGTGCAGGCGTTCGACCCAGCGATCCTGGTCGTAGCCGATCAGCGGCGGCTCGTCGTGCGCGAGCACCCAGCGGTAGCGGCTCGACATCACGATCTCGGCGTCGACGATGTGATCGACGCACTGCAGCACCGACCACTCCCCCGGCTCCGGGTGGGTCGTGAGGTCGGGACCGGCCTCCTCGACCAGCCGGCGGAGCGTCGCCGGCGTCGACGCCTGGACCGAGGCCGGATCGTCGACGCCGAGCAGCCCGAGCAGGTGCTGCTGATAGCCGGTCGGGTCCGAGACGGGATCGGGTGAGGACGGGCGCTCCACGCGCCGATGGTACCCGCCGTCAGAGCCGGCGCTCGAACTCGAGCTCGTCGCGGATCGGGATGCCGCGGTCGTCGGTCGGCGGGATCTCGGGCTTCAGCTCCCGCGCGCGATCCACGGCGCCCGCGTGCACGGCCACGAGCATGAACCCACGACGCGCGTACCACCGCTGCGCGTGCTCGTTGTCGTTCGTCGTGATCAGCCAGAGGCGGGCGCAACCCGCGGCGCGTGCCGCCCGCGCGACGGCCTCGACGAGCGCCGACCCGACGCCGCTGCCGGTGCGGACCGCATCGATCGTCACGAGCTCGCAGGCGTCGCCGTCGATCGCGTACGTCGCCAACCCGACCGGCTCGCCCTCGAGCTCCGCGACGAACCCGGGCAGCCCGGCCGGCTCGTAGATGGTCCCGTGGGCCACGACCCGCTCCGACCCCCAACGCCGACCGAGGAGCCGGACGATCCACGGCCGGTCGGCGGCGGTCACCGGCCGGACCCGCGGATCCATGGGGGGTCACGCCACCCGCGACAGGTGCAGCCGCCGCGCGATCAGGGCCCGCTCGTTCGGCGGCAGCCCGACCGCGAACAGGACCGCGCCGTACACCGCCGTCCCGATGAGCGCCGACCCGAGGAGGTTCACGAGCCACTTCGCCTCGGGGAGGACGGCATGGACGATCGCCATCGCCGCGGCGCCGGCGATCGTCGGCGGGATCAGGCGCCAGAAGGCGCGATCGAACGGCCAGATCCGGACGAACCGGCGCACCAGCAGCAGCCGGGCGAGCGCGCTGAAGGTGAGCGTCGCCGCCTGCGCGATCGCCGCCCCCTTCATCCCCAGCGCGTCGGGCCGGGCGAGGGCGAGCGCCACCCCGACGCCGATCGCGAACGCCACCAGGTACACGAGCAGGTCCCACCCCGTGCGCCCGGCCATGATCAGGATGAATCCGACCGTCCCCACGATCACCGGGACGATCATCCCGACGATCATGATCTGGAGCGCCTCCTCCCCCTCGACGAAGTCCGCGCCGAAGATGTGCAGCACGGGACCCGGCACGATCGCGAGGACCAGCAGGACCGGGATCGTCGCCGCGAGGGTCCATCGGGTCACCTGCTTGTAGAGCGCGTCCAGGCGGTCGCGCTCGCCGCGATGGTGCAGGTCGGCGACGAACGGGCTGAACGTGAGCGAGATGCTCGTGAGGAACAGGAACAACGACTGCCCGGCCCGCAGGACCGCGCTGTAGATGCCGACCTGCGACGCGCCGGAGGCGCCCTCGCCGCTCATCAGGTACGAGAAGACGAACAGGTCGGTCCAGAAGATCAGCTGCGAGAAGAGCGCCGCCGGCGCGCGGAGGGCGCCGAACGTGATCAGCGCCCCCGTGTGCTCCTCGGGGATCCCGTCGCCGGTGATCTCGCGCGGGAACTTCCGTTGCTGCCGGTCCCACCCGTACCACGCGATCGCGAGCGCGAGGGCCCACGAGGCGCCGAACGCCCACGAGGCCGAGGCGGCGGTCGCGGCCACGACGGTCCACAGCGCGAGGGTGAAGACGATCCACCCGATCGGCTGCGCGATCCACTGCGAGTACAGGGTGTACCGCATGATCTTGAGGCCGCGGGTCGCGCCCATGTACGTGAAGGCGAGCGCCGCGAACGGGACGGTGATCGCGGCGGCCCGGAAGGCGTTGAGCGCGGCGTCGGGGTCGCTCGTGAACGACTCGGCGAGCCACGGCGAGAGCATCCACGTGGCGATCGCGAACGGCACCGAGACAGCCGTCGCGATCAGCACGGCCCGACGTACGAGCCCGCGGGCCCGGGCGAGCTCGCCCTTGCCGGCGAGGATCGCCACGAGTCGGACGTTCGCGACGTCCATCCCGAACCGCGTGGCCGCCGCGGCGATGAACGCGAACTGGGTGGTGACCGTGACCACGCCGTAGGACCGGTCGCCCAGGCGGTTCGTCATGATCACCTGCGCGGCGAACGTCGCCAGCGCGCCGATCACGAGGCCGAGGACGTTCTGCCCCGTCTGCCCGACGATGATCCGCTGGTCGGACCGCACCGGCGCGGCGGTCTCCGCCGCCTCCTCGAGCAGCTCTGCCTCGTCCACGACCGCCCAGTATCGCGGACGCCCGTGCCCTCGACGGGACGTGGCTCGCTTCTCCACCGGATCGCGACGCGGTCGCGCGGGTAGGCTGCTCGCCCTGAACGGCGTGATCCAGATCGAGGGGCTCCGCAAGGAGTACCGGAGGGTCCGGGGACGCGCGACCGTGGCGGTCGACGGCCTCGACCTGGAGGTGCCCAGCGGCGGCGTCTACGGGTTCCTGGGCCCGAACGGGGCCGGCAAGACGACCACGATCCGGTGCCTGCTGGGGCTGGTGAGGCCGACGGCGGGTCGGATCCGCCTCCTGGGGAGCGACGTGCCGCGCGGCCTCCCGGGGACGCTGCCGGGCGTGGGATCGATCGTCGAGGCCCCGGCGATGTTCGCCCGGTTCTCCGGCCGGCGGAACCTCGAGATCCTCGCGAGGCTCGACGGGATCGCGGACGCGGCGATCGACCGCGTGCTCGAGCGCGTCGAGCTGGCCGACCGCGCACGCGATCCGGTGCGGACGTACTCGCTCGGCATGAAGCAGCGGCTGGGGATCGCGGCGGCGCTGCTCAAGGATCCATCGGTGCTCGTCCTGGACGAGCCCGCGAACGGCCTGGATCCGGCCGGGATCGTCGAGGTGCGGCAGCTGCTCCGGAGCCTCGGCGAGGAGGGCCGGACCGTCTTCGTCTCGAGCCACATCCTCTCGGAGGTCCAGCAGACGGCCGACCGGGTGGCGATCCTCGCCCGCGGTCGCTGCGTGAAGGCCGGGCCCGTGCACGAGGTGCTGGCCTCGCGCGGCGGCGCGGGCCTCGTCGTGAAGCTCCGCGACCTGGCCGCGGGCCGAGCGGCCCTCGCCGCCGCGGGGTTCGACGCGCGGCCGGGCGAGGGCGTCCTCCACGTCGCGGTGGGTCCCGGCCGCGCCGAGGACGTCTCGCGCGCGCTCGCCGAGCGCGGGCTGTTCGTCACCGAGCTCCGTCCGGACGAGGCGGACCTCGAGACGGTGTTCCTGGAGCTGACGCAGGCCCCCTCGGGGCCCGATGACGCGACCGACGAGGGGCCCGCGTGATCCGCCTCATCCGCTCGGAGGCCCTCCGCCTGCTGTCGCGGCGCATGCTCCGCGGGCTCGCGCTGCTCGCCGTGGCCGGGATCGTCCTCGCGTGCGTCATCGCCGCGATCAACGGCCACCGTCCGACCGCGAGCGTCGTCGCGGCGGGGTTCGACGACGGGCGGCCGCGGCTCGCGGACCTGCCCGGCATCCTGAAGGGGACCTCCTTCATCCTGATCGCGATCGGGCTGGTGGTCGGCGCGTCCTCCGTCGGGGCGGACTGGCAGCAGGGGACGATGGCCACGCTCCTCACCTGGGAGCCCCGGCGGGTGCGGGTCTTCGTCGTCCGCCTCCTCACGATCGCCGTCGTCGTGACGCTGCTCACCGTCGTCCTGCTGGCCCTCCTCTCGCTCGGGCTCGCGCTGGTCGCGAGCACGCGAGGCTCGACGGTCGGGACGGACGATGCCTGGTTCCGCGCGGTGGTCGGGACGATCCTGCGGATCTCGGTCGTGGCGTCCCTCACGGCCGTCCTCGGCGCCGCGATCGCCGGGATCGGGCGACACACCGCCGCCGCGATGGGCGCGGTCTTCGTCTACCTCGCCGTGGTGGAGAGCCTCCTGCGCGGACTCGTCCCGCGCTGGGTGCCGAACATGCTCAGCTCCGGGATGGTGGTCTTCATCGACGGCCGGGCCGGAGATCCCGGCAACGGCGCCGTCCTCTCGGTGGAGCGGGCCCTCGCCACGGTGGTCGTGTACGCCGGGGTGTTCGCCGCGCTCGCGACGACGCTGTTCCGCGTCCGCGACGTGAACTGAGCGTCCCGATCGAACGCCCTTGACATGCAACCTCGAAGTTGCCTATCCTCAGACGCAACCGATGGGTTGCTGGTTCGGCCGAAGCCCGGAGCCCGAACCCCGAACCGGGAGGTTCGCCGATGGAGGTCCCCGACGAGGTCCGCAAAGAGCTGACGATCGCCGCGCCGCGCGAACGCGTCTGGCGCGCGCTCACCGAGGCCGACGAGCTCCTCCGGTGGTTCCCGGATCGCTCGGCCGAGGTGGACCTGCGGCCCGGCGGCACGTTCCGCCTCGAGTGGGAGTCGAACGAGGGTGACACCGGCGTCTTCGAGGAGATCGAGCCGCCCTCCCGGCTGGTGTTCCGCTGGTGGCAGGTCGGGACGGAGTACCGGCTCCGGGTCGAGATCACGCTCCTGGAGGTCCGCGAGGGCACGCGCCTGGTGCTGGTCGAACGCGGGTTCCGCACGTTCGCCGAGGACCGGCGAGCCGAGCTCTGGGCGGGGAACGACGACGGCTGGTCGAAGGAGCTCGAGGAGCTGCGCGCCTACCTGGAGGCCGCGTGACCCCGGCGGCCGGGGAGCGCGATCCGGCCGGCGCGGTGTTCGCGGCGCTGGCCGATCCCACGCGCCGCCGGATCGTCCACGAGCTCTCGGCGGACGGTCCGCTCACCCCGACCCGGCTCGCCGCCCGGGTGGGCGTGACGCGCCAGGCCGTGTCGAAGCATCTGGCGGCGCTGGAGCTCGCCGGCCTGGGCCGGACGCAACGGGTCGGGCGCGAGTCGATCTTCGCGCTCGACACCGAGCCGTTCGCGGAGGCCGAGGCGTGGATGCGGGCGATCGGCGCGCTGTGGGACCGGCGCCTGGCGAGCTTCAAGCGCTACGTCGAGTCGGAGGGATCCGCGTCGTGACGGGAAGGAGGTCGAGATGATCCGACAGCACCCCGAGATCGTGAGGAGGCTGCTCGACGAGCGGCGGGCGGACGACGTCCGCGCCGCGCGCGGCACGAGCCCGCTGCGCCGGCCACGCCCCCGATCGACTGACTGACGCCGGCCCTCGATGACGAGGTCCGAGGCCGGATCCGCGAGACGCTCGACGTTGGGAGGCAGACGCACCTCGTGGGTTGACGCCGGTCATCGCGCGAGCGGGCGCACCAGGAGGAGCGCGGGGTTCTCCTCGTCCCAGAGCTCGGGCATCTCCTGCAGCGGCAGGAACCCCATCGCCAGGTAGAACGCGCGCGTCCGGTCGTAGTGCTCGCTGTCGCCGTTCGCCGACAGGGTCTTCACCAGGAGCAGCCGCGCGTCGTCGGCGGCGAGCCGCCGGGCCAGCGCGTCGATCAGCGCGCGCCCGAGCCCGTGACGATGCTCCGACGCGGCCACGGCCATCCACGTGATCTCGGCCGTCTGGGGGAAGTGCCGGATCCACGTGAGGAAGCCGCCGACGGAACCGTCCGCGAGCTCGGCCACCAGCCCGTCCTGCGAGCGGACGGCGGCCGAGCAGTCCACGATCCCCGACTCCAGCCCGAACCAGTCGGGCAGGCCGCGCACGATCGCGTCGCACGCGTCGGCGTCGACGAGGTCGAGCGGCCGGATCGTCGCGTCCACCGGCATCCGCCCAGGCTATCGGGCGGACCGGCGGCGAGGTCAGGTCGACAGGACGGAGACGACGATCTTGCCTCGGGCGTGGCCCCGCTCGAGCTCGCGGATCGCCTCCGGAGCCTCGACGAGCGGGTACGTCCGGCCGACGACCGGCGTGACCGTCCCCGCGTCGATCAGGGCGGCGAGCTCGCGCAGATCGTCGAGCCTCTCCTACACGCAGGAGATGTTCGACGACGCGACGGACGTCGACCCGGAGGTCGAGGCGCAGCTGTACGCGGCGATGGCGGACACGCTCCCGAACATCTACGAGCTCTTCCTGACGGTCACCCACGACGACGCGACGGTCGTCGGTCCCGGGTGCGACGACCAGTTCGAGTTCGAGTTCGCGCTCGACCTGCTGCTCGACGGTCTCGACCGGCTCAAGGACGGGGCCGGACGCTCGACGTGATCGGCGCACCGGCCGGCGGCCGCCCCTCCTAGACTCCCGCCGTGCGCTACGCGATCAGCGTGCCGAACTTCGGCGACCAGGCCGACCCCGCCTGGACGATCGGGCTGGCCCGCGAGGCCGAGGCTGCGGGATGGGACGCGTTCTTCCTCTGGGACCACCTGCTGGCGTGGAACGGCAACGTCGTCGCCGACCCCTGGACGCTGCTCGCCGCGGTCGCCGTCTCCACCGAGCGCGTTCGGCTCGGGACGATGGTCACGCCGCTCCCCCGCCGACGCCCGTGGCAGGTGGTCCGCCAGATCGTGACGCTCGACCACCTCTCGCGCGGCCGCGCGGTGCTGGGCGTCGGGCTCGGGTACCCGCCGCACGAGGAGTTCGAGGTGTTCGGCGAGCCGGGCGACGCGCGCACGCGCGCCGAGCTGCTCGACGAGGGGTTGGAGGTCGTCGATGGGCTGATGCGCGGCGGAGCCTTCTCGCACGCGGGGCGGCACTTCCGGATCGACGACGTGGCGTTCGCGCCGACGCCGGTGCAGCGACCGCGCGTCCCGATCTGGGTCGCCGGCGCGTGGCCGCACCGGCGCCCGTTCCGGCGCGCTGCACGCTTCGACGGGGTGGTGCCGATCGCGCTCGCCGCCGGCGGCGAGGAGGTGCCGATCGACGTCCCGACGATGCGGGAGGTCGTGGCCTACACCGACGGGCTCCGCACCGGGGACGCGCCCTTCGACCGGATCTTCACGGGCATCCTGCCCGACGATCCGGCCGAGGCGCTCGCGATGGAGGCCGAGCTCGCCTCGTTCGGCGTGACGTGGTGGCAGGTGAGCCCGGCGATGGGTGAGGATCGCGACGAGGTCCGCGCCTGGATCCGGCGCGGCCCCCCGCGGCCGGCCTGACCTCAGGGCGGCGGCGCGTCCTTCGGACGCGGGTGCGCCGCCCGGACGTTCTCGGCGGCGAGGCGCGCCGTCTCCTCGATCCGCCGCCGGCGCGTCTCCTCGCGCTTCGCGCTGCCCACCCAGTGCAGGATCATCTTCCTCGAGGACGGCGGGAAGGCGTCCCAGTGGCGGCGGGCCCGCGGGTCGGCATCGAGCGCGGCCGCGAGGTCGTCGGGCTCGACGAGGGCATCGGTCTCGGTGAGCGCGTCCCACGAGCCGTTCCGCTTGGCCGTCCGGATCGCCGCCCGGCCCGCGTCCGTCATGCGGCCGCCCCGCGTGAGCGCGGCCACCCGCCGCTTGTTCGTCGCGGACCAGACGCTCTTCGGCTTGCGCGGCGCCATCCACAGCAGGTACCGGCCCTCGTCCAGCGGGTTCGCCGTGCTGTCGATCCAGCCGAAGCACAGCGCCTCCTCGACCGCATCGCCGTAGGAGACGCCGGCCCGCCCCTTCTTCGCGACGACCAACCACACGCCGGCGGGCCGGTCGTGGTGGCGTTGGAGCCAGCGTCGCCAGGCCGCGCGATCCCTCACCTCGACGCGCTCGGCGTCCGCCTGCCTCATCGGGTCCCTAGAACGGCTTGACCACCATCAGCGCGATCACGATCAGCACCATCACCGTCTCCCACGTCCGCGCCCACCGGACCGCAGGGTCGCGGAAGGCCAGGACGAGGTCGGGCGTGACCACCCCGCGCTCCCTCGCGTCGGTGAGCGCCCGTTCGAACACCTTGCCGCGCGGCAGGAACACGAGCGGCACGAGTGCGAACGTCCCGACGTACAGGACCAGCGACGTCAACAGCCACCAGTTCCCGGAGCCCGCGAGCGGTCGGCCCTGCGCCCACGCGGCGAGCAGCCCGGCGACCAGCACGGCGATCGAGCCCGGCACCACCATGAACCGCTCGAAGCGGCCGGCGAGCTCCATGAGCTCGCCGATAACGTCGAGGTCCTCGCTCGAGCGGGCCTTCGCGATCGTGATGTCCCGGCCCAGCAGCCCGGCGACGAACCAGAACGCGATCGCGACATGGAGGAACACGACCCAGCGCACGGACCCTCCCTCGCTCGGATGCGAGGGCGATGCTAGGCGCTCAGACGGCCTTGCGGTACAGCCGGACCGCGATCGGGGCGAAGATCGCCAGGATCAGGACCGACCACAGGATCGACTTCAGCACCAACCCCTGCGTGGGTCCGCCCACCGTCAGGGCCCGCACCGCGTCGGCGGTGATCGAGATGGGCTGGTTGCGCGCCCACGGCTGCAGCCAGCCGGGCATGAACTCCGGCTGCACGAACAGCGCCGACGCGAACACGAGCGGCGCGAGGAGCGGGAACGCGGCGGCCTGCGCTGTCTCGGGGTCCTTCACCGCGAGCCCCACCGTCGCGAAGATCCACGACATCGCGTATCCGAACAGCAGGAGCAGGAGGATCCCGGCGATCAGCCCGAACGCGTTCGTGTGGATCCGCCATCCGACCAGGAACCCGATCGCCATCATCAGCCCGACGACGAAGACGTTGCGGAGCAGGTCGGCCAGGGTCCGGCCCACCAGCAGGGCCGGCGTCCACATCGGCATCGCGTGGAACCGCTCCATCAGGCCCGATTTCAGGTCGGTCGCCAGGCCGATCGCCGTGGCGAGCGACCCGAAGACGACGGTCTGCAGGAAGATGCCGGGCATCAGGTAGTCGACGTAGTCGATCGGGCCTCGGAGCTGGATCGCGCCGCCGAACACGAAGCGGAACATCAGGACGAACACGACCGGCTGGATCGTCGAGAACACGAGCAGCTGCGGGATGCGGATGTAGTGGGTCAGGTACCGCCGCACGATCGCCTTCGTGTCGCGGATCCATCCCAGCGGGATCCGGTGCTCCGCGACGTCGGTCGTGATCGCCACGCTCGTCGAGCTCATGCCGCACCTCCTCGACGCCCGCGGCGTCCGCCCGCCGGCGCCGGCGCTGCCGCCTCCGGCGTCTCCTCGTCCTCGGCCTTGTGCCCGGTGAGCGCCAGGAACACGTCGTCCAGGCTGGGCTCACGCACCGCGAGCGTCTCGGGCTCGACGCCGTTCGTGTCCAGCGCTCGCAGCGCGTCGATCAGGATCCGCGCGCCGTCGTTCGACGTGATTCGCACGGTGCCGTCGTCGCGCTCCACCTTCCCGTTCACCGCGCCGCTCAGCAGCTGGGCCGCGCGCGCCGACCCCCCGTCGTGCCCGAACCGGATCTCGACCACGGTGGATCCGAGCTGCGACTTCAGGTTCGCCGGCGTGTCGTTCGCGATCACCTTGCCGTCGTCGATCACGGCCACCCGCTCGGCCAGGCGGTCGGCCTCCTCCAGGTACTGCGTGGTCAGCAGCACGGTCGTTCCGTCCGCGACGAGCTGCTCGATCGTCTCCCAGAGCGCGTTGCGGCTGGTGAGGTCGAGCCCGGTTGTCGGCTCGTCCAGGAGCAGGACCGGGGGCCGCGTCACCAGGGAGGCAGCGATGTCCAGGCGCCGCCGCATCCCGCCCGAGTACGTGCGCAGCGGACGGTCCGCCGCGTCGACCAGGTCGAACTTCGCGAGCAGCTCGTCCGCCCGCGGCGCGATCCGGTCGGTCGGGAGCTGCCCCAGGACGCCGACCATCCGAAGGTTCTCGCGGCCGGTGAGGTTCGGGTCGACGGCCGCGTTCTGTCCGGCGAGCCCGATCCGTCGGCGGACCGCGGCGGCGTCGGTCACGACGTCGTGCCCCAGGATCTCGGCGCGCCCCGCGTCCGGGTGCAGGATCGTGCAGAAGATGCGGACCGCCGTGGTCTTGCCCGCCCCGTTGGGGCCCAGCAGCCCGAAGACCGAGCCCCGCGGCACGTCGAGGTCGACGCCGCCCAGGGCCTCCAGCTCGCCGAAGCGCTTCACGAGGCCTTCGGCGTGGATCGCGTGTTCGCTCATGGGCGGACCTTCCCACAGATACTTGCGAGATGTCAAGTATCGATATCTATAGATATTCGAGAACGTTGAACTATCTTGCGCGGGCGGCTATGATGGCCCTGTGGCGACGAGTCGAACGCAGGTCCCCAACCCGGACGAGGACGGGGACCTCGCGATGCGGGTCCTCGCCGGCGAGGTCTGGCGGTCCATGGCCGAGTTCACGTGGAGCCGGGTGCAGGGCGGCCGCGCGATGCACGCGCTCAAGGGCCTCGGGCTCACCCCCGGCCACCTCAAGGTCCTCGGGGTGCTCCAGCCGGGCGAGGCGATCCCCATGGGATCGATCGCCGAACACCTCTCGATCGATCCCTCGATGGCGACCTGGCTGATCGACCGGCTGGAGGAGCGCAAGCTCGTGGAGCGGAAGATGCTCGCGACCGACCGCCGGGTGAAGGTGGTCAGCCTCACGCGTCGGGGCGAGCGCGTGAAGACGAAGGTCTTCGCCGAGCTCTTCGAGCCCCCGGCCGAGCTCGTGGCGCTCGGCCGCGACCGGCTCGAGGCGCTGCGGACGGCGCTCGCGATCCTGCCCCGGAACGAGCGGCCGTTCGACCCGCGCGGGTCGGATCGGCGGGGACAGCGCCCGCGCCGGGTCGTGGGCGAGTTCGAGTAGCCGCCCGCTCAGAGCCGAGCGGCTCGCGGGATCACCTCGCGGCCGATCAGCTCCAGGGTCTGCAGGTCGTCGTGGACGAAGTACTGGAACAGCACCTTCCGGATGCCCTCGGCCGCGTAGGCCGCGAGCCGCTCGAGCACCTGCTCGGGCGTGCCGATCAGGTCCGTCGGATCACCGGCGGCGACGTAGTCCTCGGCGTCGCGGTCGTCGCCCCAGCGCGCGAACATCTCGGCGACCCGCGCCACCACGGCCGCGCGATCCTCGCCGATCACCGTCGTGATCATCAGCGACCGTCGAAGCGTCGACGGGTCGCGGCCGATCGCCTCGCAGGCGACGTCGAGGCGGCCCCTGGCCTCGCCGATCTGCTCCGGGGACCGGCCGTGGACGTTGTACTCGTCGGCCCACCGCGCCGCGAGCGCGGCGCTGCGAGGACCCGCGTCGCCGCCCAGGATCAGCGGCGGGTGCGGATCCTGGAACGGACGAGGCAGGCTCGTGACGTCCTCCAGCTGGAAGTGCTTGCCCCGGAACGTGACCGAGGGCTCGTCGCGATCCCACAGACGATGCACGATCTCGACCGACTCCTCGAGGACCCCGTACCGCTCCGCCGTCGGCGGGAACGGGAAGCCGAAGGCCCGGTGCTCGCGCTCGAACCACCCGGCGCCCATCCCCAGGTCCACCCGGCCGCCCGACGCGTGGTCGACCGTGACCACGGACTTCGCGACCACCGACGGGTGGCGGAACGTCACCGGCGAGACCATCGTCCCCAGACGGATCCGCTCGGTCCGCATCGCGAGGGCGGCGAGCGTGGTCCAGGCGTCGTGGGTCCCCCAGTCGGTCGGCCGGTCGAACGACAGGTAGTGGTCGGATCGGAACAGCGTGTGGAACCCCTGGGCCTCGGCCACGTCCGCGAGCGCCAGCCACTGCGCCCAGGTCACGTCCTCCTGGCCCTCGATCATCAGGCAGATGTCCATCGGCGGAGCCTACCGAGGCTCGGTCAGCGCGTTGAGGATCGGGTCGCCACCGCGAGCGCGCCGTCGACGGATCCCACCCATCCGGCGGAGGCTAGCGCGACGGTCGACGGGTTCGCCGGATCGCTCCTAGCATCGGAGCCATGGAGACCTCCGAGGACCCGACGGCGATCGTCGGCGCCTGGCGGCTGGAGGCGATCGACGGACGCCCGGCGGTCACGGACGCGGACGCGTCGATCGAGTTCCACGCGGACGGCCGGGTCGCGGGCAGCACCGGCCTGAACCGGTTCGCGGGGACCTGGGCGATCGACGAGGGCCGCCTCGTGCTGGGCCCCCTCGCGAGCACCCTGATGGCGGGACCGCCCGAGCGGATGGACCAGGAGCGGCGTGTGCTGGACATCCTCGGGCGGCCGCTGGTGGTCGTGCGGGACGGTTCCGCGCTGGCGCTGGAGGGCGACGGCCGGCTCGACCTGACGTCCGTCACCGAGGCGCCGGAGGACACCCCGACCCGGCGGCGCGTCGCCGGGACCGCCACGTACCGGGAACGGATCACGCCGCCCGAGGGCGCCGTCCTCACGGTGCGGGTGGTGGACGTGTCGCTCGCCGACGTGCCCGCACCCGTCCTCGCCGAGGGGTCCTACGACGTCACGGCCGTGCCCGTCGCCTTCGAGCTCTTCGTCGACCCGGGCGCCATCGACGAGGGGCGCCGCTACGCGGTCCGCGCCGAGCTGTCCGATCCGGAGGGTCCTCGCTGGACCACCGACACCGTCTACCCGGTCCTCACGCAGGACGCGCCGGAGACGCCGGAGCTGATCCTGGTCGCGGTTCCCGCCGACCGATGAGGATCGCGACCATCGCCACGAGGAACATCGCGGCGAGCAGGATCCCCTCGGGCGGGAACGCGTTCACCCCGGCCACGTCGGCCTGCTCCTGGTACACGCCCCCGATCATCAGGTTCAGCTGGTAGATCGCGCCCATCGCGGCCATCGCCCCGCCGAGCAGGTACCCGATCGGGAGCCGGCGGAAGAGCAGGACGCCCGACACGATCAGCAGCGGCATCAGGATGCCCAGGTCGAGCGCGAACACCAGGTGCTGGCCGGCGACCGGGATATCGTGCAGGAGCTCGCCCGTGATCGCGTTGCGCACGATCAGGAACCCCCAGAGCAGCCCCTGGAGCACGCCGACGATCGCCAGGAACGCGCCGACGCTCCGGGCCCGGCGATCCGAGCGGAGCGCCTCCGCGATCGCCCCCCGGTCGAGGTTCGGGACCGCGCACGCGAGCGCGAACAGCGCCATCGACAGGATCGCGATGTGCACGAGGAACGCGTCGTTGAACACGGCGCCGAAGACCGCGTACGCGTAGGTGTAGGCCGCGTAGATCAGCATGCCGATCCACAGGACCTGCCCGCGCGCCGAGCCCATCGTCGACAGGGCCAGCGCCACGGCCAGGAGCGGGACCGCGATCAGCAACGTCACGGCGTCGCCGCCACGGAAGGCCTCGCGTCCCCACGCGCCGTCGCGGTACAGGTCGTCGACGATCAGCCCCCACGCCGACGCCAGCAGCATCAGCCCGGCGACGATCCACGACAGGACGAAGGCCACTCGCATCGTCGGGCTGAAGCGAACGACGGGGGCGACCCTGCTGTGGCCGTTCGGATGCGGGAGGTCCTTCTCGTGTCGGAAATCGACCGTGATCGGCGGCGTCTTCATCGTCCTCACCTCTCTCGCCTGATACCTCGACGCTAGGGCCGGTCCGCCTCGCCGGCGTGGGTCACCGAGCCCACGGATGCCGGGCCGAACGGCTCCGGGAACGGGACGGAGCGAGCCGCATCTTCGGAGGGGATGGACGGTCGCAACGGGGTTCGGCGTCGGCTCGTGGCCGCCTGGGTGATCCCGGGGGTCGCGTTCCTGATGGTCGCCTGCGGCTCCTCGCCGGAGATCGCGATGCCGGACGTCCCGGATGGTGTCCGTGGCGTCGCGGTCGACACGGACATGGGGCTCGACGACGCGCTCGCGCTCCTGTTCCTCGCGAGCCGTCCGGACGTCCAGCTCCGAGCCGTCACCGTCGTCGGCGACGGCCTGGCGCATTGCGACCCGGGGGTCCGCAACGCGCGGGCCATCCTGTCGCTGACCGGACAGGGCGACGTGCCGGTGGCGTGCGGTGGCCGTCGCCCGCTCCTCGGATCGAACGCGTTCCCGGACGAATGGAGGGAGACGGCCGACGACCTCTACGGGCTCGACCCGCCCGCGGCCGCGGGGACCGCCCCCGCGATCTCGGCGCCCGAGCTCCTGCGTCAGGCGCTCGACGGTGACACCGCGCTCCTGACCCTCGGCCCGTACACGAACGTCGCCCTCGCCCTCCGGCAGGACCCGGGGTTGGCCGGCCGCGTGCCGACGGTGATCTCGATGGCCGGCGCCGTGGACGTCCCGGGCAACGCTCCGAACGGCGTCGCCGAGTACAACGTGTGGGCCGACCCGCTCGCCGCCAAGGAGGTGCTGGCGGCGATGCCGGTGACGCTGGTGCCGCTCGACGCGACGAACGCCGTGCCGCTCACGACCTTCTTCGTGGACGCGCTCGGACGCCACTCCGGGACGCGGGCGGCGGACGCCGCCCATGAGCTGATCGCCGACGACCCGTTCCTGGTGAGCGGGTCCTACTTCTTCTGGGATCCCCTCGCGGCCGGCCTGCTCGTCGAGCCGCGACTCGGGACGTACGAGACGCGACGCCTGCTCGTCACGGCGTCGCGCGACGCGGGCGCGGGATGGATCGACGACTACGACGCCGGGCCCGAGGTCCGCGTGGCGACGCGGGCAGACGGCTTGGCGTTCGAGCGGACCTTCCTGTCCGCCCTCGCGGGCGAGCGCGTGGCCGACGTGCGTCCCGCACCGGACCTCGAGTTCGCGTTCGACGGCGCGCGATGCGAGCCATCCGTTCCGAGCGGGCTCCGATCCGGGTCCGCCGTCGTCGTCTTCCGGAACGCTTCGCAGCAGGGTGCCGTCCTGATCCTCCTGCGGTTCGGCGCCGACGTCACCTACCAGGACCTGGTCGACGCCGTCGGAGCGCCCGGGTCCCTGGTCACGGAGGGGCCGGCCGGGTTCCGGTTCCTCGGCCAGGCGGACGCCCCGGCGGGAGGGGACGCGTGGATCGCCGTCGAGCTGAAGGGGCCGAACGTCGCCGCGGCCTGCGCGATCCCCGAGGGCGATGCCGCGCGCGTCTGGCTGGGCGGTTGGTTCACCCTCGGTCCGCGGTGACGACGCGCGGGATGCGATCGCGGAACGCGTCGAAGAGCGCGAGGGTCGCGGCAACGTCGTCGAGGCCGGCGATCTGCCGCCGCCGGAAGACCATGAGGCGGCCGTCCAGGATCTCGAAGCCGATGCCGTCGGGCCCGTCGAGCAGCCACGCCATCATGCGGGCGTCCACGAAGGCGCTCGCGAACCGTGGGTCCGCCGCCCGCACGTGGAACGCGCGGTTGAACCGCTCGGACTCCAGCTCGACGTCGCGCATCCCGATCGCGCCCAGGGTCCGCGAGCCGAGCCGTTCCGGCACGACGGAGAGGTCGGACCACCCCGCGTCGGCGGGCGCCACGACGCACGTGTAGTGCTCGTAGTCGTCGTACTCGGGCGCTCCGGTCGGCGCGAACCAGTAGTCGACGATCGCCACGTCCTGGCCGCGATGCGTCCCCGTCGCCGTGTTCTCGATCTCCCGGACCGAGCCGATCCACCGGAAGAGCGCGAACGGCTCCTGCAACAGCCCTCGAGGATCGCCCCGCTCCGCCCGGAAGGCCACGGCCTGCGTCTGGTCGCGGAACGACGCCCGGCGCGGCAGCACCCGGAACCGGTACCCGAGCCAGCAGAGGCCGCCCACGAACACGACCACGAACACCACCTGGCGCGCGGTGTCGCCGGCGTCCGGGCCGCCCTTCAGCAGGACGAGCAGGGTCCCGCCGGCCAGGAACACGCCGATCCCGACCAGGATGCGTCTCGCCGTCGTCGCGTTCATCGTCCGCCCCCAGGGTGGGCTCGAGCGCGGTCCACGGAGGAAGCATCGGCACCGGGATCCGCGGCCTGGAACGGTCGACGGGCTGAGCGCTCGGTCCCCGCGTCAGGCAGGATGTCCTGAACGTTCCGCGTCCGAACGGCCTCCATCTGAGGGGATGACGACCGAGTTCCGGCTGGCGGCCGGGGCCGCACCCACCCGGGTGGGGCCCGTGGCCGACTTCGAGGGGTTCTTCGCGCGGGAGAGCGCCACGCTCTTCCGCCGCCTCTGGCTGGTCACCCGCGACCGCGAGGAGGCCGAGGACGTCGTCCAGGAGGCATTCATCGTCGTGCTCGAGCGGTGGGATCGCGTCCGGTCGATGGACGACCCGGTCGGCTACCTGTACCGGGTGGCCTTCAACGCGTGGCGCAAGCGGGCGGGACGCGTCGCCCGGGCGCGGGAGCGCCTCAGGCTCGAGGTCGCGCCCGCATCCGACGACGCGCTCGCGGGGGCGGAGGCCCGCACCGTGATCGGATCAGCCCTGGAGGCCCTGACGCCGCGGCAGCGCGCGGCGCTCGTGCTGACCGAACTCGTCGGCATGAGCTCGGAGGAGGCGGCGTCGGCCCTGAAGGTCCGCGCGGTGACGGTACGGGTCCTGGCGTCGCAGGGCAGAGCGGCGATGCGCGCGCGGATCGGAGGCCCCGATGCCTGATCTGCATCTGCGCGATCGGCTGGAGCACGAGGCCGAGCGTGTCGACCCGTCGCCGGAGCTCCTGAGCCGCGTGTTCGCCGGCCACCGTCGGCGGCAGGTCCGACGGCGCGTCGCGGCGTTCGCGGCGGCGGCCGCCGTGACGGTCGCCGTCATCGTGTGGCTCTCGGGGGCGTTCCTCGGCAGCTCCGGACGCGATCGGCCGGCCACGGTCCCGGGCGGCGATCCACTGCGCGGAACCTGGAGCGCGGTGATCACGCCCGAGCTCGCCGAGCGTGCGGGGCGGGCCGCGGGGTTCGGCGACGCGCAGGTCGCGCGCGCGGTCGAGCGGATGTTCGCCGAGGGCTCGCCGGTCACGGTCACGCTGTCGTTCGACGCCGGCGAGCTCGCGCTGACGAGCCGCATCGGCGCGTCGGAGGCGAGCTCGACCTGGGGCGGGCGGTACCAGGTCGTCGACGCCGACACGTTCGTCGCGGGCGACAACTGGGGACTCCCGATCGCGGGCTACTACCTGGAGTACGCGTTCGCGGTCGACGGCGACGCGCTGACGATCGACCTGATCCGGGACGACTACCCGACGCCTTCGGACCGTGAGCTCGTCGGCGAGACGATCGCGCAGACGCTCACCTACGAGAGCGCGCCGTTCACGCGAACGTCCTGAGCGGTCACGGGAGCCAGAGCCACCCTTCGTCGTACGTGTCGCCGGACGTGACCCGGACCAGATCCGAGCCGTCGGCGGCCACCGTGTAGACATCGGGCTGGTCGACCTCGAGCGTCATCGTGAACAGGATCCTCGAGCCGTCGGCCGACCAGGTGGGGCCCGAGGCGAACCCGTCGATGCCGTCGCCCGAGATCGGCTCGGACGACCCGTCGAGCGAGACGAGCCGCAGGCTCCCGGCGGCGGAGCCCACCAGGATGGAACGACCGTCGGGTGACCAGTCGCAGGGCAGCCCCGAGAGCGCGACCCCGCCGATCAACGGCCGAGGCTCCCCACCGCCGGCGTCCATCACCATCAACGTCCCGACCTCCGACATCCGGTCCGTCCGCACGAACGCCAGCAGCGAGCCGTCGGGCGCGTAGTCGCACGGGATGTCGCGGGCCGACGTCAGCCGCCGCGGATGGCGGCCGTCCGGGTCCACCAGGAAGACCCCGCTCCGCACGGAGGAGCGATCGTCCCACCCCTCGCAGGCGAGCCCGCCGTCCGGAGCCCAGACGCCACACGCCAGGTTCAGGTGCCGGCCCGCGGCCGGGAACAGCGCGAGGTGGGTCCCGTCGGGCCGGATCGTCCCGCCGACCAACGGGCCCTCCTCGCTCGCGGCAACGATCGCGATCACGGAACCGTCCGGGGAGAGCTGTCTCACCTCGAAGGACGAACCCGGCGCGAACGGCCGCTCGTCGGAACCGTCCGTCGCCGTGGTGACGATGTCCGCGATGTCCCCGGAGTAGCGCGCGATCAGGAGCCGTCCCGAGGCTGGGTCGGTCTGCGCCGATGCGTGAACCTCGCCCGGGGACCCGGGGCTCGAGGCCACGTCCTGCGACGACGCCGGATCGCCGGACGTGCACGCGGCCAGCGCGACGGTCGCGCAGACGATGGCGTGGATCGGCATCGGATCCCGGCGTCCGTGTCGCATCTCGAAGGCCTCCTCCAGTGGTTCCCGGGGGATGAAGGCCCCGGGAGGCAACGGCGTTCAGATGCTCGCGGCCGACGTCGGTGCGAGGATGGCGAGCGGCGGGCCGATCGACGGAGGGGCGATGACCGGCAACGGGTTCCACGTCGTGCTCGGGGCGAGCGGCGGCACCGGGAACGCGGTGGCGCGTGCGCTCGCCGAGCGAGGCCACCGGGTGCGGGGGATCAGCCGAGCCGGGGACGCCGAGCTGCCCGAGGGCATCGAGCGGGTCGCCGCCGACGCCACCAGGTCGGACGACCTCCGCCGGGCGCTCGACGGCGCGGACGTCGTCTACCACTGCGCGCAACCGCCCTACACCGACTGGGCGGAGGACTTCCCGCCGATGAACCGCGCGATCGTCGACGCGACGGCCCAGGCCGGGGCGAAGCTCGTGTTCGCCGACAACCTCTACCTCTACGGGCCGGTCCGGGGTCCGCTCACCGAGGACAGCCCGCAGGAGCCGACGACGCGGAAAGGCGCCGTCCGTAAGCGGCTCGCCGACGACCTGCTGGCCGCCCACCGCGAGGGCAGGCTGCGGGTGACGATCGGGCGCTCGTCCGACTACATCGGGCCGCGTGCGCCCGACAGCGCGATCGGCGAGCGCGTCTTCGAGGCGGCGCTGAAGGGCGGGCGCGTGCCGTGGCTCGGCAGGCTGGACGTCCCGCACGCGGTCGCGTACACGCCCGACATGGGGCGGGCGCTCGCGATCCTGGGCGAGCGCGACGAGGCCGACGGCGCGGCATGGCACCTCCCGTGCGACGAGCCCGTCACCGGTCGACGGTTCGTCGAGCTGCTCTCGCGGGCGCTCGGCCGTCCGCTCCGCCCCACGGCGACGTCGCCGGCCATGGTCAGGATCGCCGGCGTGTTCTCGCCGATGATCCGCGAGATCGACGACGTGATCGAGCAATGGACCGAGCCGTTCATCGCCGACTGGTCGCGGTTCCGGCAGGCGTTCGGTCCGTTCGAGGTCACACCGCTCGCCGACGCGGTGGAGACGACGCTCGACTGGTACCGCGAGCGCTAGCGGCCGTCCGGGGCCAGCGGGATCCGGCCCACGACGTTCGTGCCGTGACCGGGACGGCTCTTGACGTCGAAGGTGCCGCCGATCGCCGCGAGCCGGTCGGACATGCTCAGCAACCCCATCCCGAGCGGGGTCGTGTCGCGGTCGAACCCGCGGCCGTCGTCCATGACCGAGAGGTCCAGCGACCCCTCCCACTCGCGGACCAGGACGCGCACGTGCGACGCCTCCGCGTACTTCGCGACGTTCTGCAGCGCCTCGAGCACGCAGAAGTACACGGCCGCCTCGACCTCGGGGGGGTAGCGGCCGAGCCCGTCGGCCTCCACCGTGACCGGGACCGAGCACTTCCGGGCCTGCGACTCGAGCGCCGCCGCGAGGCCGCGATCGGCGAGCAGCGGCGGGTAGATCCCCCGGGCCAGGTCGCGGAGGTTCTCGAGCGTCTCCTGCGTCTCGTCCAGGATCTGCCGAAGGGCGTCCCGTTCGCGCTCCGCGTCGGTCCCGACCAGGCCCTCGGCCAGCCGGACCTTCACGGCCAGGGCGACGAGCTGCTGCTGGGCGCCGTCGTGGATGTTGCGCTCCAGCCTCCGGCGCTCCTCGTCCTGCGCCTCGACCAGGCGCTTGCGGGACGAGCGCAGGTCCTCGATCAGCCGGAAGTTCTCCAGGACGAGGCCCGCCTGCGCGGCCAGGTCCGCGACGAGCTGCTCCTCGTGCGGCCGCAGCGGCTCGTTCGCGGGCTTCGCGACCGTGAGCGCCCCGAGCAGGTCGCGGCCGTGTCGGACCGCCACCGCGGTCTCGCCCTCGGGGAACGCCGGCAGCTCGTCGCCGGCGAGCCGCACCGACCGTTCCGCATGGCCGTTGCCCGCGGGCCACCGGGCCGCGGGGCGCATCTCCGACCCCACCCGCAGCCAGACGGTCGCCTCCGACGCGCCCGTGCCCTCGGCCAGCAGTCGCGCCATCCGCGGCAGCAGCTCCTCGCCGGCGTAGGTCTCGCCGAGCTGCTCGCTGAACCCCGACAGGACCTCGTACGGCGTCGCCCGCTTGCCGTACACCAGGCGGTTCGCCGTTCGTCGGGCGTTCTCGCGGACCGGCTGGAAGGCGATCGCGACGATCGCGGTCGCGACGAGCGAGAGCCCCTCGGTCGCGCCGATCGCCGCCCCGATCACCACGACGACCAAGACGTAGACCACCGTGATGAACGCCGCGAGCAGGCCGTAGACGACGGCCTTGCCGATGATGACGTCGATGTCGTAGAGCCGGTACCGGAGGATCGCGATCCCGATCGCCACGTAGAGGCAGAGCAAGGCCACGTCGAAGAGCAGGGCCGTGAGGGGCGTGTTCAGGAACAGGGTGGCGGTCAGCGTCACCGCCACCAGCGCCGCGGCGCTCACGAACCACTTCAGCTGGAGCCGCTCCTCCCCGGTCGATCGCCGGAACCGGACGATCAGCGACGCCACCGCCACGGCGATCGAAACGGGCAGCAGGATGACCGTGATCGAGAACCCGACCAGCGCGGGTCCGACGAGCGGCCCGGTGACGTCCTCGACATCGACGAACGGCGTCGACCAGGCGGCCGTCGCGAAGATGATCGAGGTGGCCAGGAGGACGGCTAGCACGGCGACGGCGAGCCAGAACGCCGGCCGCCACCGGGCAGAGGGGAGGTGCCCGGTCGGGAACCAGAGGAAGAGGAAGATCAACAGGCAGACCGGGATCGGCCAGAGCCAGTTGGACAGCCAGGCGAAGAACAGCGGGGCGGGGAGCGACCCCGGGTCGACGTAGATCGCGTAGAGCGCCCAGGCCTGCGAGAACCCGCCCAGACCGATCACCACGCCGGCCACCAGGAAGAGCCACCCGAGGCGGTTCTCGGGCCGTCGCGTGGTGATGAGGATCCCGATCGCCGGGACCCCGAGGTTCACCACGACATCGAAGACCGGCAGGTAGCCCCACACATCGAACCGCGCGGGGAGCTCGGTCCCACGACCCAGGAAGAGGAACACGAGGAACCCCACGCCGAGCGCGACCCCGATCAGGCCGAGCGTCCAGGCCCAGGCGCGCGCCGTCGAGGCCTTCACGGGGACATCACGGCGCGATTCTGACCCCGCGACCGAGCCGATGTCGACGACGTAGCATCGCGGGTGTCAGGCACGACCGGGGGAGGTGGTCGCATGGGCGAAGCGGATCCGGTCGTCCGGATCGCGGAGTCCGAGCGACGGCCGGGGGCGTCGACGCCCGGCATGATCCGCGAAGCGGCGTTCGATACCGGAACGATCTGGGCCGGCTTCGTGCGGACCGGCGCCCAGATGATCTCGGGCTGGCACCACCACGGGGAGTACGAGTCGGTGATCTACGTCGTGGCCGGGAAGCTCCGGATGGAATCGGGGCCGGGCGGTCAGAGCGTCGTCGATGCCGTCCCCGGCGACTTCCTCCTCGTCCCGCGCGGCGCGATCCACCGCGAGGGGAACCCCGACGAGGTCGAAGGCACGGTCGTCGTGGTGCGCTCCGGGTCCGGACCGCCCGTCGTGAACCTGGAGGGTCCAGCGGCCGGGTGAGCGCCGGGATCGTCCCCCTCTCGCCGGACGTGGCCGTGGCTCAGTTGGCGGGCTTCCAGCCGAGCGCGCGGCCCCACGCGAACGCGGCGAACGCGTCGGCGGACTCGGACCATGCCTCCCACGCGCGCTCCATCGCGCCCAGCTCGGCGGCGGTCGCCAGCCCGAGCCGCTGGGCGGCCTCGGCGTACTCGTCGTCGCGGCAGTCCTCGGCACGTCCGAGGCCGAACGAGCGCACGCCCTCCCGCGTCCCGTAGCTCAGGTACATCGTCGAGGCCGCGACGCGCTCGAAGCCAGCTTCGTGCAGGAGCCCTCGGAGCGCACGGCCGCGGTGCGGGTCGAGCCCCCACTCGCGC
>DATBLY010000013.1:0-49711 GCA_036555125.1 Actinomycetota bacterium
AACGTCTCGTCGCCCTCGTACAGCGCGTCGCCCGTCACCGCGACGTCGAACGTCGCGGTCAGGTCGCCGGGCGCGAAGGTCACCGTGCCCGTGGCGGCGGCGTAATCGAGGGGCGAGACGGCGGATCCGTCGGCCGTCGCGACGTCGACCGTGGTCGCGAACGCACTCGCGTTCACGAGGGAGAGCGTGAGGGTCGCGTTCGCCGACCCGGCGTTGCCCTCGATCACCGTCGCGTCCGCGATCGAGATCGCCGGGACGGGGTCGTCGTTCACGATCGTGCCGGTCGCCGTCGCCGTGCCGACCGTCGCGTCGACCGGGTTCGACAGGCCCACCGAGAGGTCCTCGTCGTCCTCGAAGATCGTCTCGCCGTGGATGGTCACGTCGACGGTCTTCGTGGTCTCACCCGGCGCGAACGTGAGGCTGGTCGCGAGCGGAGCGAAGTCCGCGGGCGCCGTCGCGGTGCCGTCGGCGGTGGCGACGTCCACGCCCGCGGGGAGGTCGGTCGATCCGGACAGGGTGATGACGAAGGTGGCGATCGCGTCACCGGCGTCGCCCTCGCTCAGCGTGACGCCGGTCACGTCCAGGACGGGGGCCGCGTCGTCGCCCGCGATCGTGCCGATCCCCGTCCCGTCGGCCACCGTCGCCCCGGCGGGGTTGGACAGGCCGATCGTGAGGGTCTCGTCGCGCTCGAACACGGCGTCGCCGTGGACGGTGACGTCGACGGGCAGGCTCAGCTGCCCCGGGGCGAAGGTGAGCGTGGCGGCCGCCGACGCGTAGTCCCCGGGGGCCGCGGCCGTGCCGTCGGCCGTGGCGACGTCGACCGAGACCGGGAAGGCGCTGGGGCCCGACAGCGAGACCGTGAACGACAGGGTGACGTCGCCCGCGTCGCCCTCGGCGACCGACACGTCGTCGACCGATAGCCCGGGGAGCGGGTCGTCGTTCGCGATCGTCACGGTGGCGCTCGGGTCGGCGACCTGCACGTTGGTCTCGCCCGACAGCACGACGAAGAGGTCCTCGTCGGATTCGAAGGTCGTATCGCCGGTCACCGTGAGGTCGATCGTCGTCGCCGTCTCTCCGGGCGCGAACGACAGGGCGCCGGCCGCCGCGACGTAGTCGCTGCCGGCCGCCGCGGTCCCGTCGACCGTGGCGTAGTCGACCGTGATGGGCTTGCCGGAGGCCGCGGACAGCGTCACCGGGATCGATGCGGTGGACGACCCGGCGTTGCCCTCGGGGACGGCGAGGTCCGCGATCGACAGGTCCGGCGGCAGGTCGTCGTCGAGGATCGTCCCCAGCCCGGTGCCGTCGAGGATCGCGGCGTTCGTGGCGCCGGAGAGCACGAGCGTGAACGTTTCGTCGGACTCGTCGAGGACGTCGCCGTCGACCGTCACGTCCACCGTGGTCGAGAGGTCGCCCGGCGCGAACGCGAGCGTCCCCGAGACCGCCGCATAGTCGGCGACCGCCGTCGCGGTCCCGTCGACCGTGGCGTGGTCGACCGTGATCGGCATCCCGCTGATCGCCGACAGGCCGACCGTGAACGTCGCCGTGACGGTGCCGGCGTCTCCCTCGGTCACCGTCGCATCGCTCACCGCGAAGGACGGGGGGGCGTCGTTGTCGACGATCGTGCCGACGGCCTGCCCATCCGAGATCGTCGCGTTCGTCGGGGCCGAGAGGTCGACCTGGAACGTCTCGTCGACCTCGTCGATCGTGTCGCCCGCCACCGGGACGCTGAAGGTGCGGCTCGTCTGTCCTGCGGCGAAGGTGACGGTGCCGGCGGCGGCCGTGTAGTCGGCCGGCGCGAGCGCGGAGCCGTCGGACGTCGCCCAGGCGACCGTGACGGTGCGGCCGCTCACGGGGGCCAACGTCGCGGTGAACGTCAGGTTCGCGGTGCCCGAGTTGCCCTCGGTCCGGGTCGCGTCGGCGATCGAGATCGACGGGAGCGGGTCGTCGTCGAGGATCGACCCGATGCCCTGGCCGTCGGCCAGCGTGGCGTTCGTGACCGAAGACAGGTTCACGAGGACCGTGTCCGCGTCCGCCTCGTCGAGCGCGTCGCCGTTCACGGTGACGGGGACGGTCAGCGACGTGACCCCGGGGTTGAAGACGAGGTTCTGCGTCGAGGACACGTAGTCGGCGGGCTGCGTCGCCGTCCCGTTCGCGGTGGTGGCACGGACGTTCACGGCACGCCCGCTGGCGGCGGACAGGGTGAGGGTGTAGGTGAGGGTGGTCGTGCCGGCGTTCCCTTCCGTCACCGAGGGGTCGTCGATCGCGATCGTCGGCAGGGGGTCGTCGTCGGTGATCGTGCCCACGCCGAGGTTGTCGGCGATCGTGGCGTTCGTGGGGTTCGAGAGCGTGACGTTGTAGGTCTCGTTCGCCTCGTCGAGGAGGTCGGTCGCCACGGTGACGACCACCGGCCGGGTGGTCTGACCGGGGGCGAACGTCAGCGACCCGCTCGTCGCGGCGTAGTCGCCCGGGTCGGTCGCCGTCCCGTCGGACGTGGCGTAGGCGACCCCGACGGTCAGCCCGCTGGCGGCCGACAGGGTCACCGTGAACGTCGCGGTGGTCGTGCCGTTGTCACCCTCGGTGACCGTGAGGTCGTTGATCCGCAGGCTGGGCGTGGCGTCGTTGTCGCGGATCGTGGCCACGCCCTGCGCGTCGGAGATCGTCGCGTTCGTCGGGCCGGAGAGGTTCACCGCGAACGTCTCGTCGAGTTCGTCGAGCGTGTCGCCGCGAACCGGCACCGTGAACGTCCGCGTGGTCTGGCCGGCGGTGAAGGTCACGGTGCCCGAGCTCGTCGTGTAGTCGGCGGGGGCCCCGGCGCTGCCGTCGGCGGTCGCCCAGGCCACCGTGACCGTGCGCCCGCTGACGGGGGTGAGGGTGACCGTGAAGGTCACGTTCGACGTTCCGCTGTTCCCCTCGGTGATCGACACGTCGTTGATCGTCAGGGACGGCAGCGGATCGTCGTCGGTGATCGTCCCGACGCCCTGCGTGTCCGAGATCGTGGCGTTCGACGCGGACGAGAGGTTCACCACGAACGTCTCGTCGACCTCGTCGAGGGCGTCGCCGACGACCGGGACCGAGATCGTCCGGCTCGTCTGTCCGGCGGCGAACGTGAGCGTCCCGGAGGTGTTCGTGTAGTCGGCGGGCCGGGTCGCGGTCCCGTTCGCGGTCGCGTAGTTGACCGTGACGGTGCGACCGCTCACCGGCGTGAGCGTCACGGTGAACACGGCGTTCGTGGTCCCGCCGGTGCCCTCGCTCAGCGTCGCGTCGTTCACGGCCAACGCCGGGACCGGATCGTTGTCGTTGATCGTGCCGATCCCCTGGGCGTCCGTGATCGCGGCGGTGGCTGCAGGGAGCGGGTTCGTGAGGTTCAAGAAGAAGGTCTCGTTCCCCTCGTCGAGCATGTCCCCGCGGATCGGCACCGTGATCGTGCGCGACCGCGAGCCGCTGGCGGCGGTGAACGTCGCGGTCCCCGACGAGGCGGTGTAGTCGGCGCCGGCCGTGGCCGTGTTGTCGGCCGTGGCCCAGTCCACCGAGATGTCGTTCAGCGCCCCCGTGTAGCTGATCGTGAACGTCAGGTTCGCCGTCCCCGAGTTCCCCTCCGTGATCGAGACGTCGTTGATCGAGAAGAAGTCGACGGGCGTGGCGTGCGCTCCCGGTGCGACACCGAGGACGAGGAGGACGGCGCCGCCGAGCCCGGCGACGACGGCCCGCCGCCAGCGGGGGGTACGGCCTTCCCGTATGCGGGTTTCCCACATACGACGTTCATCGTCGTCCTATGGGCCGACCTTGAATTCCCCCGTTGGGGGGACGGCGGTAATTCCCCGTACCCACGACGGGGTAGGCCAAGTGTCCCACTTCGGTGCAACCCCCTCGGAACGCAACGCGGGACGCGATCCGGGTCCGATACGAGCCGTGGAGCGGCGGCTACCCGTTCCGTTCCGGAGGAACGGGGTCGGGGTACAGCGCGCGCTCCACGAGGAGCGCCAGCAGCTGCTCGATCGCCAGATGCGCCTCCTGGATATGGGCCGTCACCACGCTCGGGACCCGGATCGCGACGTCTGCGCGGGGCGCGAGGCCCCCTCCCGATGCCCCGGTGAGCGCGACGACCCGCACGTCGAGCGTCCGCGCCAGCTCCGCGGCCCGCAGCACGTTCGTGGAGTTCCCGCTCGTCGAGATCGCGATCAGCACGTCGCCGGCCGACGCGAGCGAGCCCACCTGTCGCTCGAAGAGCCCGTCGACGCCGTAGTCGTTGGCGATCGCCGTCAGGAGCGACGTGTCCGTGGTCAGCGCGATCGCGGGGATCGACGGACGCGGATGGTCGAGGGTGAGCGTGCTGACGAACTCGGTGGCGAGGTGCTGCGCGTCGGCCGCGCTGCCACCGTTGCCACAGATCAGGAGCTTCCCGCCGGCGCGGACGGCATCGATCATCAGCTCGGCGGCCGCGACGATCCCGTCGAGGTCGTCGGCCTCGACCGCTCGCAACGTGCCCGCCGCCTCGGCGAGGTACCGGCGGGCCCGATCGGCGAGCGCTCGTCCCCGGTCCGTCATGTCGTCCGGACCGGGGTCCACGTGTCCTGCCCGCGCTCGGCGCGGGCGCCGCGCATCGAGAACCCGAAGCTCGTGAACTGGGCGCCCATCCGCTCCAGCTCCTCCCGCACGGAGGGCTGTGCGCTGGGCCGGCAGTACAGGAGCAGGTACCCGCCACCGCCCGCCCCGCAGATCTTCCCGCCCGTGGCGCCCGCCGCCTGAGCGAGCGTCAGCATCGACTCGATCGGCGTGTGCTCGGCGATGTGGGGGTTCATGAGCTTCTTGGCGAGGAAGGCGTCGCGCAGCATCACGCCCAGCTCATCGAGCTCCCCGGACTCGATCGCATCGCGCATCGCGTACGCCATCTGGTGGAGCTGCTTGAGGCCGAGGATCGTCTCCTCGCGGCCCTGCTCGTACAGGCGGATCTGGGCGTCGATCAGGCCCGCGTGTCGTCGCACGGAGCCCGTGTAGCAGAGCAGGAGGTTCGCCTCGAGCCGAGCGAGGGTCTCCGGCGCGGCGTGGACGGGCTCCACCGCGACGCCGCCGGCCGAGAAGGCGAGGAGGTTGATCCCGCCGAAGGCGGCGGCGTACTGGTCCTGCCAGCCGCCGCTGATCCGCAGGTCGTCTCGCTCGATCGCGTGCGAGACGGCGGCCAGCTCGTGATCGGTGTACGAGCGCCCGCCGAGCATCGCCAGGCCGGCGACGACGGCGGTGACGAGGGCCGAGGAGCCACCCAGCCCGCTGCCGGGGGGCGCGTCGGATGCGATGGCCATGTCGAGCCCACCCTCGACCCCGATCCGCGCGATCGCGGCCTTCGCCAGGTCCATCACCCCGTCGTACGCGGGGGGTTCGTCGAGGTGGTACTCGACGATGCGTCCGAGGTCGAGCGATCGCACGCGCACGTGCCGATCGTCGCGCGGTGCGACGTGCACCCGAACCTGGTGGTCGATCGTCGCCGAGAGCACGGCACCCCCGTGGTGCTCGAAGTAGTGCGGGAAGTCGGTCCCGCCACCGACGAAGCTGATGCGCAGGGGCGCCGTGGCGAGGATCGGGGTGCGGTCGTCGTGCATGCCGGCGTCAGTCTAGGGTCGCCGGCGCGCCGGACGCCGGATGCCGCTCAGGCCACCTGTCGACCGACGCGCCGTCGCTTCTGCTCGGTCAGGCCGCCCCAGACGCCGTAGCGCTCGCCGTTCTTGAGCGCCCAGGCGAGGCATTCCTCGCGGATCCGGCAGATCCCGCAGAACGCGAGCGCGGGGCCGGCCTCGTCCTCGGAGACCGGGAAGAACACGTCGGGGTCGATCCCGAAGCAGGCGGCCCGCTCCTGCCATCGATCGGGTGGCGCGGGGTTCATCGGCAAGCGTGCGAGGTCCACTTCGGCGACGTGTTCGATCCTCACCCGCCCCCTCCCCTCGACCTGTGGCGGCTCCCGAGGGCGATTCATAACAGAGGCGGGGTCATCAGCGGAAGGGGTCGGAAGCCCGCGATGGCGGATCCGCCGGGGGACCCTCCCCGGGGCGGCGAGGAGATCGCCGGGCGTTCGGCCTCGGGCGTGTGTCGTCCCCCGACGGCGGGATAATCCGGGCGTGTCGATCCCGAAGACGCTGCTCGTCACGAACGACTTCCCACCACGGGTGGGGGGCATCCAGCGGACGCTCGAGGCGCTCTGGCGAGCGCTCCCGCCCGATCGGGTGAGCGTCTTCGCGCCCTCGTGGGCCGGGAGCGACGCCTACGACGTGGCCTCGGCGTTCCCGATCGTGCGCGAGCCCGCGACGTTCGTCTGGCCCACGCCCGAGGTGGCGGACCGCGTCGACCGCGCGATCGACCGGCTGGGCGCGGAGGTCGTGCTGTTCGGTGACGCGCTGCCCCTGGCCGTGCTCGGTCCGAGGATCGCCGCGCACGGCGTGCCGTACCTGGTCGCGGCCCACGGGTTCGACCACTGGTCCTCGATCGTGCCCGGCACCCATGCGCTGATGCGCTTCATGACCTCGCGGGCATCCCGGGTCCCGGTCATGTGCAGCCGGTTCATCGCTCGGACCGTTCGGACCGCCGTCCCTGACCACGTGCCCGTCTCGGTGCTGTACCCGGGGGCCGATCTTCGCCGCTTCCGGCCGGATCTGCCGACCGACGACCTCCGCGAACGGTACGGGGTGCGCGACCGTCCGCTCATCGTCTGCGTGAGCCGGCTCGTCGCGCGGAAGGGGCAGGATGTGCTGATCCGCTCCATGCCGGCGATCCGGCGGCGCGTGGCCGACGCGACCCTGCTGATCGTGGGCGCCGGCCCGGCCGAGGCTCGGCTCCGGACGATGGCGACCATGGCGCCGGCCGGATCGGTCGTGTTCGCCGGCCAGGTCGACGAGGAGGAGCTGCCCCGCCACTACGCGATGGCGGACGTGTTCGCGATGCCGTGCCGCACACGCCTCGCTGGCCTCGAGGTCGAAGGGTGGGGCAACGTCTTCATCGAAGCCGCCGCGTGCGGCCGCCCCGTGGTCGTCGGCGATTCGGGCGGCGCCCGCGAGTCGCTCGTGGACGGCCAGACCGGGGTGCTGGTCGACGGCCGCGATCGGGGCGCGGTCGCCGCGGCGGTGGGCGACCTCCTGGCCGATCCTTCGACGGCCGATCGCATGGGGGCTGCCGGCCGCGCTCGCGTCGAGCGCGATCACGATTGGGCGAGCATCGCCGCGACCCTCGCCGGCTGGCTGCGAGCCGCCGTCGCGTAGCGCCGCGGATCTCCCGATCCGGCCCCCGGCGGGCGGTACGCTCGAAGGATGTCCGAGCCCACCGAGCCGGATCTTCGGTGTCCGAACTGCGGGGCCGCGGTCTACGCCGGGGCGGAGTGGTGCAACCTCTGCTTCACCCCGATCCGGCGTGGGGCGGACGAGGTCCCGACCGCCGCGGCGGCCACCACGACCGACGGCGCCGCGGAGCTCCCGACCGATGCTCCACCCGCGATCTCGGCCGTGCCGTCCGGGACCTCCCCGGGCGGGCCGACGCCGTCCGTCATCGCGGTCGAGGACGACGCCGCCGGCGCCGGCGCCTTCTGGCCGTGCCCGGTGTGTCAGGCGAAGAACCCGATCGCGCTCGACGCGTGCGCGACCTGCGGAACCCCCTTCGCCTCGGTGATGCGACAGGAGCGGGACCGACCACGGGTCGACCCGTCCGTCGCCTTCGGTCGCTCACTGCTGTTCCCGGGGCTCGGCCATGCGAAGCTGGGCCTCGGGGCCGAGGGGTTCGCGCGGGGCGCGCTCTTCCTGATCCTGCTGTTCGTCACCCTGCTGATCGGGTTCGCGGGCGCGTCGTCGCCGCTGCTCAAGGTGATGCTGGTGACGTTCGCGACGGGAACGATCGGCGTCTACCTGCTGACCGCGGTGGAGGCGCGACGCCTCGCCGAGGGCGGGCGGCCGATGGTGTCGACGCGGCTGCTGCTGTGGGTGACCGTCGGCGCGCTGATGGCGGCGATGGCGCTGATCGTCGTCGTCATCGGCACCACACCCACGCAGTAGGATTCCCAGCCCATGGAGCACGCCGAAGGCTCGATCGTGATCGAGGCGCCGCTCGAGGACGTCATGGAGGTCATCGAGGACTACGAGGCGTACCCGGAATGGGCCGAGGTCCAGCGGGTCGAGGTCCGCCAGCGGATCGAAGGGGGCCGCGCGACGGAGGTCGCCTTCGAGGTCGAGGTCCCGGTACTGGGCAAGGCGAGCTACACGCTCGCCTACACGTACGCGCCGGGCGACACCGGGATCTCGTGGATCACGAAGGAGGCCCGCGGCGCGATCCGCGATATCCGGGGGGAGTACCTGCTGAACGAGCTGCCCGACGACACCACGAAGGTGACGTACCGCCTGGCCGTCGAGCTCGGCGTCCTCGTCCCCGGGTTCCTGCGGACCGAGGGGGCCAAGCGCGTGATCGAGAACGCGCTCGAGCGCTTGAAGCGGCGCGTCGAGATGGGCTGACCGCCCCGCGCGCGGGCATCCTGCGTAAGCTGCCTGCCATGCGCGTCATCCTGTTCACCGGGAAAGGGGGGGTCGGCAAGACGACGATCGCGGCGGCGACGGCGGTGCGCTCGGCGAACGCCGGGTCGCGGACCCTCGTGATGAGCACGGATCCGGCCCACTCCCTGGCCGATTCGTTCGAGGCGGAGATCGGCTCCGATCCGACCGAGATCGCCCCCGATCTGTGGGGCCAGCAGATCGACGCCCAGGAGCGCCTCGAGGACAACTGGCGCGAGATCCAGGACTACTTCGTCCAGCTGATGAACTGGGCGGGCACGGAGACGATCCAGGCCGAGGAGCTCACGGTGATCCCCGGCATCGACGAGATCTTCAGCCTGATCGACGTCCGCACGCACGTGGAGAGCGGGAAGTTCGACGCGGTGGTGGTGGACTGCGCGCCGACCGCGGAGACCCTTCGCTTGCTGTCACTCCCCGAGGTCATGAACTGGTACATCGAGCGGATCTTCCCGGTGGAGCGACGGGTCGTGAAGGCGGTCCGCCCGATGCTCAGCCGGATGACGACCCTGCCGATCGCGGGCGATCAGGTGTTCGCGGCGATCGAGCGCCTGCACCGCAACCTCGACGCCGTCAAGCAGATCCTCACCGACGAGCGCGTCGCGTCGGTCCGGCTCGTCGTGAACCCCGAGAAGATGGTGATCGCGGAGGCCCGCCGGACCTACACGTACCTCGGCCTGTTCGGGTATCGGGTCGACGCCGTCATCGTGAATCGGATCATCCCCGAGGACGTCATCGACCCGTACTTCGGCAAGTGGAAGGACATCCAGTCCGAGCACCTCGCCACGGTTCACGAGTCCTTCGACCCCGTGCCGATCCTCACGTCTCGGCTGTTCGATCGGGAGATGGTCGGGATCCCCCTCCTGCGGGAGATGGGCGACGAGGTCTATCGGTCGCGACCCGCGATGGAGGTGCTGTACCGGGACGAGCCGATCCGTGTGCGCAAGCGCGGCACCGGGTACGTGCTGTCGATGCGGCTCCCGTTCGTCTCGCGCGACGACATGGACATCCACCGTCGGGGTGAGGAGCTGTTCGTCCGCGTGGGGTCGTACAAGCGCAACCTGATCCTCCCTCAGACCTTGAAGCGCATGACCGTGCGAGAGGCGAACTTCGCCGGGGACCGGCTCGAGATCCTCTTCGGGCGCGTCGGGCCCTCGGCGGAAGCGGGAGGAGGGTGAACGTGCCGGGGACACAGGACACGTCGGGGACGTCGACCAACGGCGAGCGCAGGCGGGCGGCGGAGACGGAGCCGGACGGCGCGAAGGGCGAGGGGCCGGCGCCCGGCGCGGGCAAGCACGTCTGCGACGTGGCGTTCTGCCCGATCGGGCTCGCGCTCTCCGCCGTGCAGCCGCTCAAGCCCGATGTGGTCGAACACCTGCTCGTGGCCGGTCGGGAGTTCCTGCTCGCGGCGAAGGCGGTGATCGATGCCCGCGTCGGGGAGACAGACGACCAGGAGGCTCCGCCGACGCTAGAGAGGATCGACATCGGGTGAGCGACCGCTCGCCCGAGGCTGTCGGGATCGACGTCGGCGGCACGAAGATCGCCGCGGCGCGTGTCTCGTCGGTGGGTGAGATCCTCGCGCGGGCGGTGGTCCCATCGCCGGCCGACGACACGGACGCGATCGTCGAGGCGATGGTCGCTGCCGCCGTGGCGGTGGGGGCGCAGGGGGTGACCGCCGTCGGGATCTCTGCGGCCGGGATGGTCGAGATCGGCACCGGGATCATGCGGTTCGCGCCGAACCTCGCCTGGCGCGACGCCGATCTGCGGGCTCGGGTCGGGACCCCGCTCGGCCTCCCGACCGTGGTGGAGAACGACAACAACGCGGCGGCCTGGGGCGAGTTCCGGTTCGGGGTCGGGCGGGGCCACCGACATGTCCTGTTCGTCGGGGTCGGGACGGGGATCGGCGGCGGGATCGTCGCCGACGGCGCGCTGCTCCGCGGCGCCCACGGGTTCGCGGCCGAGATCGGCCACTTCGTCGTCCAGCCGGACGGGGAGCGGTGCGGATGCGGGAACCGCGGCTGCTGGGAGACGGTCGCGAGCGGATCCGCGATCACCAGGGAGGCCCGCAAGGCCGTGGCCCGTCACCCGCACTCGAGGATCGCCGAGCTGGCGGAGGGCGATCCCGATCGCGCCACCGGCTCGATGGTGACCCGGGCGGCCCGAGAGGGAGACCCGGCGGCGACGGGGATCCTGGCCGAGGTGGGCCACCGGCTGGGCGAGGGGATCGGCGGCCTCGTGAACATCCTCGATCCCGAGATCGTGATCGTCGGCGGCGGGGCGGCGGCGGCCGGCGATCTCTTGCTGGCCCCGGCGCGGGTCGCGTTCCGGATGTCGGTGGAGGCCCCCGACCACCGTCCGGACGTGCCGATCGTCGCCGCCGGGCTGGGGGCGGACGCGGGCGTGATCGGGGCGGCGGTCCTCGCGCTCGACGGGACGCCCGTGGCCCCGTGAAGCTCGGGCTCTCGCTCCCGGTCTTCACGCCCGATCCCGCGCGGCCGCTCGAGGTCGCCGGGAGGGCGGCGGAGGCCGGCTTCGACGGTGTGTTCGTCCCGGATCACCTGTTCCCGCCGGTCTTCTATCCACCGTCGGGGCCCGACCGGCCCGCCCTGGAGGCGTTCGCCGTGCTCTCGTCGGTGGCGGCACGCCATCCGGAGCTGTACGTGGGGACCCTGGTCGCCCGGGTCACCCTGCGCCCGCCGGGGATCCTCGCGAAGCAGGTGGCGGCGCTCGCCGAGATGTCGCGAGCCGGGGCGATCGTGGCGCTCGGGACGGGCGATCGTGCGTCGCAGCCCGAGCACGAGACGTTCGGGATCGACCTCCCCGCGGCCGGCGAGCGCGTGCGGCTCCTCGAGGAGACGGTCGAGTCGTTGGGGGAGCTCTTCCGGGGGCGGCCGTATCCGGGCGGGACCATGGTGCCCCCGCTCGTCGGCCCCCTCCTCCCGGCGGCCTCGGCCGAGCGATGGGTCGGAGGCCTCTCCGAGGCGGTCGTGGCGGTCGCCGCGCGGTCGGCGGATGCGTGGAACGGGTGGGGGCTCGGCGTCGAGGCGTTCGCGACGACGGCAGGGCGGCTGCGCGAGCTCGCGGGGGACCGGGTCGTGCCGCCGACGTGGGGAGGGATCGCGCTCGTCGGACGCGATCGCGGAGAGCTCGGGCGGTTGATCGACGAGCGGACCGCAGACGGAAGGTCGCTCGACGGGGTGTGGACCGGCACGGCGGCGGACCTGCGCGCGTTCGTGGACGCGCTCGCCGGCCACGGCGCGGCCTGGTTCATCGTCCTGCCGGTCGGACCCCCGGACCGCGTCGACGTGATCGCGGACGCGCTCCGATGAACGGCGGGGCGCTGAAGCGGGCGAAGCGGGAAGTGCGGCGCCGCGTGCTCGCCGCCCGGGACGCGATCGCGCCGACCGAGCTCGCCCGGACCGCCGAGCGGGTCGCCCGGCGCGTCGTCGACCTGCCCGAGCTGGCCGACGCGCGGACCGTCCTCGCGTTCTGGTCCTTCGGCTCCGAGGTGCCCACCGCACCCCTGCTCGAGGCGTTGACGGGAGCCGGGCATCGCGTGCTCCTGCCGAGGATCGCGGGCGACGAGCTCGAGCTGCGGACCTGGTCCCCGGGCGACCCCCTCTCGGCGACGAGCTTCGGGGCGATGGAGCCGACGGACGGAGCGGTCGTCGATGCCGGCGAGGTCGATGTGGTCGTGACGCCTGCGGTCGCGTTCGATCGGATGGGTGGCCGCGTGGGCTACGGCCGTGGGTTCTACGACCGGCTGTTCCGCCGGACACGGCCCGATGCGTTCCGCCTGGGGATCGCGACGGATGAGCAGCTGGTGGACGGCCGGCTGCCGGCGGGCCCGTTCGATCTCCCCGTCCATGCGATCGTGACCGGATCCGGGGTCGTCCGTCCGGGGACGGCCGGGCCCGCGGCCGACCGCAAGGGTTGAACGAAGGTTCAAACGCGCGGTATAACGCCCGGACCGACCGGAGGCCGGCCCGGCCTCGGGCGACCGCATCCGGAGGACGGGTGAGCGAGAGCAGGCGGACCGCGTTCCACGCCGTCACGTCGCGGACGGCGGCCGACTACATGGAGGAGGCCGGCTGGCTCTGGGTCACGAACTACGGCGACCCGGAGGCCGAGTATCGCGCCGTGCGGGACGGCGTCGGGATGTGGGACCTCTCGCCGCTGAACAAGTGGGAGTTCCGCGGGCCGGACGCCGTCGAGGCCGCACAGCGGGTGCACACGAACGACGTCCTCGCGATGCGCGACGGCCAGGTGCGCTACGGGGCCTTCGTCGACGAGGACGGGCTCCTGGTCGACGACGGCACGGTCTTCCGGTTCTCCGACGACCACCTGTGGGTGTGCACGAACGGCAACGACCGCGCCGACTACTTCGCCGAGGCCACGAAGGGACTCGACGTGTCGGTCGACTACATCGCGCCCGAGCTGCCCAGCATGCAGATCCAGGGACCGCGGTCGCGCGATCTGGTCCGGACGCTCACCGATGCGCCCGTGGACGAGCTGCGCTACTTCACGTTCTTCCCCCAGCCCGTCACGTTCGGCGGGGTGCCCGTCTGGCTCTCGCGAACCGGGTTCTCGGGCGAGCTCGGATACGAGGTCTTCCTGCGGCCCCAGCACGCGGAAGCGCTCTGGGACGCGGTCGAGGCCGCCGGCGCTACGCCGTACGGCGTCGACATCATCGAGCCGATCCGGGTCGAGACCGGGATGATCGTCACGGACTACGACTACGAGGCGCATCAGCGCACGCCGTTCGACCTGGGGCTCGACCGGATGGTCGCCCTCGACGGCGAGGGCGAGTTCATGGGGAAGGAGAAGCTCCGGGAGGTGGCGAACGATCCACCGAACCGGTTCAAGACGGTGCGCTTCGAGGGGGAGCGCCTGCCCGCGTACGGCGCGCCGATCTCGATCGACGGGGCCGAGGTCGGCGTGCTCACCTCGCCGGCCACGAGCCCGCGCTACGGGGGCCTGGGGCTCGCCATCCTCCGGACCGACGTCGCGGCGGAGGGTCGCCGCGTCGAGGTGGCGAGCGACGAGGGCCCGATCGCCGGGACCGTCGACGTGCTCGCCGTGCACGACCCGGGGAAGCGCCGCCCGCGGAGCTGATCCGGCCGACGACGACCGACCCGATGGGAGGAGACCGATGAACGACGAGCGACGCTCGCCGCTGCACGACGCTCAGATCGCGATGGGCGCCGAGTTCATGTGGGAGGACGGGTGGCCCTGGACCAACAAGGTCACCGATCCGATGGCCGAGTACGAAGCGATCCGGACCGCGACCGGGATCTGGGATCTGTACTCGACCTGCAAGTACGAGGTCACGGGCGCGGACGCGGGGCGGCTGATCCAGCGCCGGTTCACGAACGACGTCTCGGCGATGACGGACGGCTCGGTGCGCTACGGGGCGTTCGTGAACGCCGACGGGAACATGGTCGACGACGGCAACGTGTACCGGTTCGCACCCGACCGCTACTGGGTGATGATCAACACGGCCGACCTCGAGGGGTGGTTCCGAGAGACCGCCGACGGTCTGGATGCGACGGTGGAGCATCGGACCGACGACCTGCCGATGATCTCGGTCCAGGGGCCGACGTCGCGCGACCTGATGCAGGGGCTGACCGACGCCGACCTGTCCTCGCTCGGCTACTTCCGCTTCTGGCCCGACGCCGTGACGGTGGGGGGCGTGAGCGCGACCGTGCTCCGCACGGGGTTCTCGGGCGAGCTGGGGTTCGAGCTCGTCACCGACGTCGCGTCCGTCGTGCCGCTCTGGCAGGCGCTCGCCGCCGCGGGCGCGGTGCCGTTCGGCCTCGAGGCGATCGACCTGGCACGGACCGAGGTGGGCCTGATCATCATCGCGCTCGACTACCAGCCGGGCGAGACGGACCCCTACGACCTGTCGATGGACCGGTTCATCAAGGCCGGCACCGAGTGCGTCGGGGCCCGGGCGCTCGCGGCCTACGGCGCCAACCCGCCGAAGCGGTTCAAGACGCTCCGGATCGAGGGCGACACGGCCCCGGAATACGGCGCGTCGGTGATGCTCGAGGGGGAGCAGGTCGGGACCGTCACCTCGCCGGCGATCTCGCCGCGCCTCGGCACGATCGGCCTCGCGGTCCTCGACGCCGCGGTGTCGGACGACGGGCGGCGACTGGACGTGGCGGTCGGCGACGGCACGGTGGGGGCAGACGTGGCCCCGCTCAACCTGTACGACCCGGAGCGTCGCAAGCCGCGCGCCTGAGCGGCCGATAGGGTCGAGAGGTGATCGACGCCGCCTTCGAGCTGCGCACCGAGCGTCTGCGCCTGCGGCCGTATCGGGTCGGCGACCTCGAGGCCTTCCACGCGATCGTCGGGGACGCCGAGACGATGCGGTACTACCCGGAGCCGTTCTCGCTCGATGCCGCCCGGGGCTGGATCGAGCGCGTCCTCGCGCGCTACGACGAGCTCGGGTTCGGCCTGCTGATGGTCGAGGACGGTGCGTCGGGCGAGCTGATCGGCAGCTGCGGCCCGAACGTCCAGACCGTCGACGGCGTCCAGGAGGTCGAGCTGGGGTGGCACGTCCGACGCGACCGCTGGGGCGAGGGTGTCGCACCGGAGGCCGCCATCGCCTGCCGCGAGTGGACGTTCGCGAACGTCGACACGGACCACCTGATCGCGCTCGTGCGACCCGTCAACACGCCGTCTCGGCGCGTCGCCGAGAAGATCGGGATGACGGTCTGGAAGGAGACGCTCCACAACGAGCGCCTCCGCTGGCCGCACCTCGTCTACCGGATCGACCGGCCCGGCTGACGTTCGGGGATCAGAACAACCCGACGGTGCGGCCGGCCTCGTCGATGTCGACGTCCATGAACGCCGGCGTCTTGCCGAGGCCCGGCATCCGCTGCATGTCCCCGCACAGGACCACGACGAACCCCGCCCCGGCCGCGGGGACGACGCCGCGGACGGGCAGACGGAACCCACGTGGCCGGTTGAGCAGGCCCGGGTCGTGCGAGAGCGAGAGGTGCGTCTTCGCCATGCAGACCGGGACGGTGCCGAACCCGAGGGCGTCCATCCGCTCGAGATCCCGCTCGGCCTGGGGGAGGTAGTCGACGCCGTCGGCGCCGTACAGGCGGGTCGCGATCGTCTCGATCTGCTCCCGGAGCGGCGTGTCGTCCGGCGTCAGGAACGTGAAGGCGTTCGGCCGGTCGCAGGCCGCCACGACCGCGTTCGCGAGGTCGACGGCGCCCTCGCCTCCGTCGGCGAACCCGCGGTTCACGACGACGGTCTCGGCGCCGGCGGCGGTCGCGAGCTCCTGGATCAGCGCGAGCTCGGCGGCCGTGTCGGTCGGGAACGCGTTGATCGAGACGACGCACGGCAGACCGTAGGCGCGGGTGATCTCGACGTGCGCGGACAGGTTGTCGATCCCGCGCCGCAGTGCCTCGAGGTCCTCCTCACCCAGGCGGTCGAACGCCATCCCCCCGTGCGACTTCGTGGCGCGGACCGTGGTCACCAACACCGCCGCGCTCGGGCTGAACCCCCCGAACCGGCAGACGATGTCGCAGAACTTCTGCAGCCCGAGGTCGGAGGCGAACCCGGCCTCGGTCACGACGTAGTCCGCCAGCTTCAACGCGACCCGGTCCTCGATGATCGAGTTGTTCGCGTGGGCGATGTTGCCGAAGGGGCCCGCGTGGATCAGCACGGGCTGATGCTCCAGCGTCTGCACGAGGTTGGGGGCGATCGCGTCCTTCATGATCACGGTCATCGCCCCGGCCACCCGCAGGTCCTCGGCGGTGACCGACCGGCCGTCGCGCGACTCCGCGACGACGATCCGGCCGAGGCGGGTCCGCAGGTCGTGCAGGTCGCTCGCGAGCGCGAAGACGGCCATCACCTCCGACGCGGCGGTGATCACGAACGCGTTCTCGCGCGGGACGCCGTGCGGCTTGCCGCCGAGGCCCACGACCGTGTACCGGAGCTCCCGGTCGTTCACGTCGAGCGTCCGGGGCCACGTGATCGTCCGCGGGTCGATGTCCAACGGGTTGCCGTTGAAGATGGACGCGTCCAGGGCCGCCGCGAGCAGGTTGTGGGCGGCCGTGACGGCGTGGAAGTCGCCGTTCAGGTGCAGGTTGATCTCCTCCATGGGGACCACCTGCGCGTAGCCGCCCCCGTTGCCCCCGCCCTTGATCCCGAACACCGGTCCCATCGAGGGCTCGCGCAGGCAGAGGATCACGTCCTCGCCGATCGCCCCGAGCCCCTGGGTGAGCGACACCGACGTGGTCGTCTTGCCCTCGCCGGCCTTCGTGGGCGTGATCGCGGTGGTGATGATCAGCTTGCCGTCGGGACGATCGCGGAGCCGATCCACGATCGCCGGCGAGACCTTCGCCCGGTAGCGGCCGAAGGGCTCCAGCTCCTCGGGAAGGATCCCCGCGGCGGCGGCGATCTCGTCGATCGGCCGCAGCTCCGCCTGCTGGGCGATCTCGAGTCCTGACCTCACGACGACGCTCCTCGGCCGGATGGCGACGGCCGTGAGGATACCGGAGGCGTCCCCGAGGCCGGTGCGATACTCCGGCGGTGGACATCCCGTCCTTCCTACGGTCGCACCCGCCGTTCGACGAGCTGGACGAGGACGAGCTGGCGAGCGTCGTCCTGGCAACCCGGATCGAGTTCTTCCCCGAGTACCAGGTGATCCTCGCCCAGGACGGCGAGCCCGCGAGCTTCCTCTACGTCGTGCGGAAGGGATCCGTCGAGGTGCTGGACGGCGACCTGGTCATCGACCTCCATCAGGAGGGAGAGGTGTTCGGGTTCGTCTCGCTGCTGACCGGGGAGCGACCGGCGCTCACCGCCCGCGCCGCGGAGGAGACGATCTGCTACCTGATCGAGCCGGCGGTCGCGGAGGACATCCTCGCCACCAAGGAGGGCGCGTCGTTCCTGTCCCGGAGCGTCCGCCGACGGGAGCTGAAGGTGCTCGAGCGCGCGGAGCCGCGCGCCGACCCCTGGACGCTGCCGGCGCGGACGCTCGTGGCCCGGCGGCCGGTCGCGGTGGCCGAGACCGACACCGTCCGCGCCGTCGCGGAGCGCATGGCGACCGAGCGCGTGTCGTCGGCGCTCGTGCGCGTCGGGGAGGCCTGGGGGATCGTCACCGACCGCGACCTGCGAACGCGGGTCCTCGCCGAAGGAAGGGGTCCCGAGCACCTCGTGGCGGAGGTCGCATCCACCCCGCTCCTCTCGCTCCCCGAGGACGCCACGATCGGCGACGTGCTGGGGACGATGCTCGAGCGCGGGATCCACCACGTGCCGCTCGCCGACGGATCCGGTGCGATCGTCGGCGTGCTCACGGACACGGACCTGATGGCGCTGGAGCGTCGTTCGGCGTTCCAGGTCCGACGCGGGATCGAGCGGGCCGCGGATCCCCGGGCGGCGTCGCGGCTCGCGCTCGCCGTCCCCGAGACGACGGCCGACCTCATCGAGGCCGGGGTCGACGCCCTCGAGGTCGCCCACGTCATCACGGTGACCACCGACGTCCTGACGACCCGCCTGCTGTCGCTCGCGATCGAGCGGCTGGGCGAGCCCCCCGGGGGATGGGCGTGGCTCGCGCTCGGCGGGGAGGCGCGCCAGGAGCTCTCGCTCGTGTCCGATCAGGACAACGCGCTCGTCTTCGCGTCGGACGAGGACCCGTCGGCGGACGCCTACTTCGCGCGGCTCGCGGCCGTCGTGAACGACGGGCTGGCGTCGGCCGGGATCCCCCGGTGCCGATCCGGCGTGATCGCCTCGAACGTCGCCTGGCGGGGCTCGGTCGAGCGCTGGTGCGGCCGGTTCCGGTCGTGGATCGCCGACCCGGACGGCTCCCGGATGCCGGCGGTCGCCCTCGACCATCGGGTCGTCGCCGGGGCGCTGGACGTCGACGAGGCCTTCGCCCCGATCCTGGCGGACGGCTCGGCGGATCGCGCGTGGCTCCGGCACCTGGCGCGGACGGCGGTGGAGCGCCCCCCGCCCAAGGGCTTCCTCCGTGACGCCGTGATCGAGGCGCGCGGCACCAGCGCGGTGGTGCTCGATGCCAGGGACGCCGGCATCGCGACGATCACGGCCCTCGCCAGGATCCAGGGCCTCCGTGCGGGGGTCCACGACCGGCGGACGGTGCGTCGCCTGCGGGGCGCCGTGGCCGGCGGCCGGATCGGCGGCGAGGTCGGGACGGCGCTCGAGGAGGCGTTCCAGCTGCTCTGGAGGATCCGGCTCGGCCACCAGGTGGCCCGCGTGCGCGCGGGCGCACCCCCCGACGACGACGTCGATCCGCGCTCGCTGGGCCCGCTCGCGCGCCAGGCCCTGAAGGAGGCCTTCCGGCTGATCGATCGCGCACAGGGGCTCCTGGCGCTCGAGCTGGATCTGCGTCGGTGAGGGGACGGCGCCCGACCCGCCCGCCGCGTCCGTCGCGACGGGCGTGGGGTCAGCCGTGGCGGGACGCCGACTACGTCGCGCTGGACTTCGAGGCGACGGGGCTCGACCTGAGCCGGGACCGGATCATCTCCTTCGGCACGGTCCCCATCCGGATGGGCAGGATCGAGGTCGGCGGGTGCCGCTATCGGATGGTCGATCCGGAGGGCCGCGTCCCGTCGCCCCGATCGGTGACCGTGCACGGGATCCGTCCGGTCGACCTGCGGGGCGCGCGCTCGCAGGCGTCGGCGGTGCGAGAGCTCGGGGATGCGCTCGCGGACCGGTTCCTGGTCGCGTGGTACGGGCGGGTCGAGGCCGGGTTCCTGTCGGCGATGTTCCGCGTCTCGGCCGATCGATGGACGCGGACGATGATCGACGTCCGAGACCTGATGCTCGCGCTCGAGGGTTCACAGGCGGAGGAACGGTCGCTCACGGCCGCGGCCACGCGCTACGGGGTCCCCGTCGCAGACCCGCACCACGCGCTCGACGACGCCCTCGTGACGGCGCAGCTCTTCCTCGTGGTGGCGGAGCGTCTCGTCCGTCGCGACGGCCTCGCGACCGTCGGCGACCTCATGCGCGTGCGAGCACCGAGCGCGCGGCGCGGCCACTGAGGACCCCGCCGCGCCAAGGCAGCCGGTGGAACGCCCCCCGGCGGCGTGACCGGCCGGACGGGGACGCGGATACTGGTCGGGAGATGCCCGACGAGACCGCGCTCCGACGCAACGTGCGCCCGACCCGGGTGGTGTCCGTGCGGGACGGGAGCCGATCCGAGCGCGGCGATACGCTCGCCGCCGAGGAGCCGCTCGAGATCCGCGTCGAGGGTCCCGGCCAAGATCCGGTTCAGGTCGCGGTCACGATGCGGACCCCGGGTGGGGACTTCGAGCTCGCCGCTGGGTTCCTGTTCACCGAGGGCCTCGTGGCGCCGGGCGACATCCGTCGCGTCGCCTACTGCGACGACCTGGACGACGCGGAGCAGCGCTACAACGTGGTCACGGTCACGCTCGCACGCCCGTTCGACGCGGACCGTCTCCGGCGGAACTTCTACGCCACCTCGTCGTGCGGGGTCTGCGGCAAGGCGGCCCTGGACGATGTCGCGGTGCGATGCGCCCCGGTGGGGGCCGGGCCCGTGGTGCCCGCGGCGCTCCTGACCGCGCTTCCGGACCGGCTCCGGGCGGCGCAGCGGGTCTTCGAGCGGACGGGCGGCCTGCACGCCGCCGGGCTGTTCACGGCCGAGGGCGAGCCCATCGCGGTCCGCGAGGACGTCGGCCGTCACAACGCCGTGGACAAGGTGATCGGCGAACGGCTCCTGGCCGGCGAGGTGCCGCTCGCCGAGCGCATCCTGCAGGTGAGCGGCCGGGCGAGCTTCGAGATCGTCCAGAAGGCGGCGGTCGCGGGCATCCCGATCGTGGCCGCGGTCAGCGCGCCGTCGTCGCTCGCGGTCGAGGCCGGCGAGCGGTTCGGACAGACGATCGTGGGATTCGTCCGAGACGGCGGCGCGAACGTCTATTCGCACCCCGAAAGGATCGCCGGGTAGAGCGACCGGTTCGTCCGGGATCGCTCAGGCGACGGTCGCGCCAAGCAGGGAGCCGACCACGTAGGTGATCGTCGCCGCCGCGGCCCCGATCCCCAGCATCCGCAGACCGGACAGCAGTGCGGGACGACCGGTGATCCTGGTGAGGAGGGCTCCTGCGGCGAACAGCGTCGCCCCCGAGATCAGGGCCGACGTGACCACCGCCGCGGTCCCCTCCGTCATCAGGAACGGCAGCACCGGCACGATCGCGCCGATCGCGAAGAACACGAACGACGACCCGGCGGCGCCCCAGGGGGAACCGAGCTCGGAGGGGTCGAGTCCGAGCTCCTCACGCGCGTGCGTGTCGAGGGCGAGCCGCGGATCGCGCATCACCGCCTCGCTCACCCGCTCGGCGAGGTCGCGCGGGATCCCGCGCTCGACGTAGATCCCGGTGAGCTCATCGCGCTCGAGCTCCGGATCCACGCCGATCTCGTGAGCCTCCAGGTGGATCAGGCGCTCGAACAGCTCGCGCTGCACCTTCATCGAGACGTACTCCCCGGCCCCCATCGAGAACGCGCCCGCCAGCAGGCCCGCGATCCCCGCGAGGATCACGACGTTGTTGTCCACGCTCGCGCCGGCGAACCCGAAGATCAGGGAGAGGTTCGAGACGAGGCCGTCGTTCAGGCCGAAGACGGACGCCCGCAGCGCCCCGGAGCGGCCGCCCATCGCCGTCTGCTCGCCCTCGACGATGCCCTCGTGCGGCAGCATCGGATGGTTGCGTCGTCGGAGCCGCCGGTACTTCTGCGCGAGCCGCGGCCCGAGCGGCGACGGGTCCGACACGTCAGGACGGCTCGCGGACCCGGGGCCGCCAGTCGTAGAGCACCGACGTCCGCAGCACGAGGTCTTGGATCGAGCGGTTCTCCCGGCTGACGCCGGCCCACAGGAGGCCGAACGGCACGAGCACGCAGAAGACCGCGCGCACGAGCGCCGTGCCGAACCGGAGGCGGTCACCGGTCCTGCCTACGACCCGCAGCCCCATCACCTGGTTACCCAGGGTCCGTCCCGAGGTCGTCCACGCGACCGCGAAGTAGACCACGTGCAGGGCCTCGGCGAACAGCAGGGCGGCGGCGAAGCCGGGCGTCGGACGGGTGAACGAGGATCCCTGCCAGAGCAGCTTGACCCCTGCCCAGCCCACGTAGGTCGCGACGACGCCCGTGAAGACCAGGGCCAGGTCCAGGACGTTCGCGACGATCCGGCTGAACAGGCCGGCTCGACGTCCCTGCAGACCCCGGGCTTCCGCCGGGATCACGTCCACGTGGATCCGCTTCTCCGGCTCCACGGTGGCGCTCACCCGGCCGGATCCTCCGGTGGCGTCGGGTCACCGGGCCCGTCGGGCGCTTCGGTGAGCTGCTCGACCTCCTCCGCGGCGCGCTCTCGCCGACGCATCAGCACGCGGTCCACGATGTAGGCGAGCCGGCGGTCGACCTCTGCCGAGAGCATCCGCACGCTGCGGACCGTCTCCGAGGTGACGGCCCCGGTGGACTCGCGGATCAGCTCCGGCACGTCCACTTCGCCGATCACCCGGTCCGCGATCCCGATCAGGTCGACCCGTCCGACGGCCACGTCGAGGTCCACCCGGCGGACGATCTCGTCGACGTCGATCCGGTCCACGATCGCGTCCAGGTCGATCTTGTCCACGATCGCGTCCAGGTCGATCCGATCGGCGACGAGGGTCGTCAGGTCGAGCTGCTCGACGATCCCGTCGACGAGGCGTGGCATCAGGTCGGCGACGAACGCCGCGGCGGCCGCCTCGTGCTCGGGCCGGGCCTCGGACCAGACGCCGTTGAACCGGTCGATCCCGCGGGTGATCGGCGCGGCCCGCTCGCGCAGGCTGGGGGCGCTCGTCGCGAAGGAGAGCAGGGGGGCCAGGGATCCGGCGAGGGTGGACACGCTCCGAACGGCCAGGCGGGCCGTCTCCATGCCGAGCCCGAGGGTCGCGCCCGCGAGCGCGGATCCGGCGACCGGTGTGTCGCCGGGCCGGCCGGGCATCGTGCGCTCGAGCGCGTTCGAGACCGCCGTCGCGGCCACGGACGCCATCCCGACCGCCACGCGCAGCCCGTGCTCGACGAGGGCATCCAGCTCGGCGGTCGCCGAGGCACGCCCGACGGCGTCGTCCGGCTCGAGCTCATCGAGGGGCGCGGGCCTGGTCTCGACGGAGCCTGGGTCCGGTCCGTGGCGAACGTCGTCCGGCTCCTCCTCGGGAGGAGCGGAGAATGGTGGGGACGGGAGCTCGACCACGTTGTCGATCGACTCCTCCCCGTCGCCGATCGGGATCTGCTCCATGGGGGGCATGATGGACCTTCGCCGGGGGGGTGACCACCCGGGTCGCGGCCGCACGGCGTCACGCGGACCCCACGTAGGATAGGCGCGGAACCTCGGTGGAAAGGAGCCGCTCGATGCAGGACGGGCTCACGCGACTCACCGAGCCGATGGTCCGCGACGACGGCGTGCTGCGCGTCGCCACCTGGGACGAGGCGCTCGATCGCGCCGCGGCCGGGCTGCGCGCCGCCACGGAGCGGAACGGCGGCAACGGGGTCGGCCTGTTCAGCTGCTCGAAGGCCACGAACGAGATGAACTTCGTCGCACAGAAGTTCGCCCGTCAGGTCTTGCGCAGCAACAACATCGACAGCTGTAACCGCACCTGACACGCGCCGAGCGTGGTCGGTCTGGCCACGGTGTTCGGTGCCGGAGGCGGTACCAGCTCATACGGAGAGGTCGAGGAGACGGACCTCATCCTGCTCTGGGGGTCGAACGCGCGCGCCGCGCATCCGATCTTCTTCCACCACGTGCTGAAGGCGATCCACCGCGGCGCACGGATGATCGCGGTCGACCCCCGGCGGACGGAGTCGACGGAGTGGGCGGACCTGTGGCTGGGGATCGACGTCGGCACGGACATCGCCCTGTCGAACACGATCGCGCGCGAGATCATCGTGAACGACCTCCAGCACCACGCGTTCGTCGAGGGCGCCACGACCGGCTTCGAGGCGTACCGCGACTCCGTGATGGACTGGACCCTCGAGCGCGGCGAGGCCGTCACGGGCGTCCCCGCCGAGGCGATCCGCGAGGTCGCGCACGCCTACGCGAGGGCCGACCGCGCCGTGATCTGCTGGACGCTCGGGATCACCGAGCACCACAACGCCGTCGACAACGTCCTGTCGCTGATCAACCTCAGCCTGCTGACCGGTCACGTCGGACGCTACGGCAGCGGGGTGAACCCGCTGCGCGGCCAGAACAACGTGCAGGGCGGCGGCGACATGGGCGCGATCCCGAACAAGCTGCCCGGCTTCCAAGACATCGAGCGGGACGCCGACGCGCGCGCCCGCTTCGAGGCGGCGTGGGGCGTGCCGATCACGCCGCGGTACGGGTGGCACCTCACGCAGATGTTCCTGGCGATGGAGCGCGACGAGCTCCGCGCCGTCTACGTGATCGGCGAGAACCCCGTGGCCTCCGAGGCCGACAACCAGCACGCGAAGCACCTGCTGGAGACGCGCGACTGCCTGATCGTGCAGGACATCTTCCTGACGCAGACGGCCGAGATCGCCGACGTCGTGTTCCCGGCCTCGGCCTCGTGGGCCGAGAGCGAGGGGACCGTCACGAACAGCGAGCGGCGCGTGCAGCGCGTCCGCAAGGCGCTGGACCCACCCGGGAACGCGAAGGACGACATCTGGATCATCGCGCGGCTGGCGGAGCGGCTCGGCGTGGACTGGGGCGAGGTCACGGCGGCGAGCGCGTGGGAGGAGCTGCGCACGCTCTCGCCGATGCACGCGGGGATGAGCTACGAACGGCTCGAGGCGCTCGGCGGCCTGCAGTGGCCGTGCCCGGACGAGTCGCATCCGGGCACGACGTTCCTGCACGGGCGCCTCTGGGCGTTCGACGATCCGCGGGCCCAGGGCACGAAGGCGCCGTTCAGTGTCGTGGTCGACGACCCGCCGGTCGACGCGCTGTCGCCCGAGTACCCGATCCGGCTGACCACGGGCCGGCGTCTGGACTCGTACAACACCGGCGTGCAGAGCGGTGGCTACACGTCGCCGTTGCGGCGGCCGGAGTCGATCGAGCTCTCCCCGGAGGACGCCGCCGAGCTCGGCGTGGGCGAGGGCGAGCGCGTGCGGGTGTCGTCGCGGCGCGGCTCGGTCGAGGCCCCGGTCCACGTGACCCCGTCCGTCCGTCCCGGCCTCGCGTTCATGACGCTGCACTTCCCGGACCAGGTCGAGACGAACCGGCTCACGATCGAGGCGACCGATCCGAAGTCGGGCCCCGCGGAGTTCAAGGCGACGGCGGTGCGCGTGGACAAGCTGTCGGAGCGAGCCGCGGTCACGGGTCGCGCCGAGTGAGGGAGGCCCGTTGGACCTGAAGCTGATGGACGCGATCCCCACCGACGAGGAGCGAGCGGCCGTGGACGCGCTGCTCGGACCGCCCGAGACCGGCTGGGAGGGCGGGCCCCGCGACGCGGCGAGCGAGACCCGCGTCGCGCGCGGGGGCCGCGCGGCGCGGGAGCGGCGCCATCTGCTGCTGCCGGCCCTGCACGCCCTCCAGGCGAGCGCGGGGTGGATCAGCCGGGGCGGCCTGAACTACGTCTGCCAGCGGCTGACGGTCCCGCCGGCCGAGGCGTACGGCGTCGCGACGTTCTACGCGATGTTCAGCGTCGAACCGCGTCCGGGCACGGTGGTGCACGTGTGCGACGACCTGGCATGCCGGCTCGGCGGCGACGTGCTCGGGAAGGAGCTCGAAGCGACCGTCGGGCCTGCGGGCGTGCCGGTCGGAGGGGGCGCGTCCACGTGGCAGCGGAGCCCGTGCCTCGGGATGTGCGAGCGTGCCCCGGCGGTCCTCGTCCAGCGGTCGGGTGCGGACGCGGCGGACGACGCCGAGGGCGGCGTCTCCGTCGCCGAGGTCGCCCGGATCCTCGCCGGCGCCCACGTCGGCGGGTTCGCGCGCCCCACGGATCCCGCGGCTCCCTCCGCGCCGCAGACCTGGGACGAACCGGGGAGGGCGGGGCTCCGGCTCCTGCGGCGGGTCGGCAGGGTCGATCCCGCATCGATCGACGACTTCCGGGCGCACGGGGGCTTCGAGGCGCTCCGCCGCGCCCTCGAGCTGGGTCCGGAGGGCGTGGTCCGGGAGGTCACCGACGCGAACCTCCTCGGCCGCGGCGGCGCGGCGTTCCCGACCGGGGTCAAGTGGAAGGCGGTCGCCGAACAACCGGTCCGCCCCCACCACTTCGTGGCCAACGCGGACGAGTCCGAGCCGGGGACCTTCAAGGACCGTGTCGTGATGGAGCACGACCCGTTCGCGGTGATCGAGGCGCTCACGATCGCGGGCTTCGCCACGGGGAGCGATCGCGGCTACCTGTACGTCCGCGGCGAGTACCCGCTCGCGACCGAACGCCTGGCCCACGCGATCGCCGAGGCGCGGCGGCAGGGGTTCCTCGGCGAGGACGTCATGGGGCACGGGTCCGGGTTCGAGATCGAGCTCCGCCGCGGAGCCGGCGCCTACATCTGCGGCGAAGAGACGGCGTTGTTCAACTCGATCGAGGGCAAGCGCGGGGAGCCGCGGAACAAGCCGCCGTTCCCGGTCCAGCGGGGGTTGTTCGGGCGGCCGACGGGGATCAACAACGTCGAGACGCTGATCAACGTCCTCGAGGTCCTGCGGATCGGTGGCGCCGCGTACGCGGGGATCGGCACCGAGGGATCGACCGGCCCGCGGCTCTTCTGCGTCTCCGGGCACGTGGCACGCCCCGGCGTCTACGAGGCCGACCACGGCATCACGCTCGGCGAGGTGCTGGAGCTGGCCGGTGGTGTGCAGGGCACGGCCAAGGCGATCCTGCTGGGCGGGGCCGCCGGCGGGTTCGTCGCGCCGGACGACCTGGATCTGCGGATGACGTTCGAGGACGCCCGGGCGGGGGGGTACACGCTCGGCTCCGGGGTCGTCATGGTGTGCAACGAGACCGCGGATCTCGTCGACCTGTGCCTGCGGATCGCGGCGTTCTTCCGCGACGAGTCGTGCGGCCAGTGCGTCCCGTGCCGGGTCGGGACGGTCCGGCAGGAGGAGGCGCTCCACCGGCTGGTGACGGAGCGGGAGATCGGCTCACGGGACCAGGAGCTCGCCCTGCTCGGCGAGGTCGGCCAGGTGATGCGCGACGCGTCGATCTGCGGTCTCGGCCAGACCGCCGCGAGCGCGATCGCCTCCGCGGTGCAGCGGCTCGGGGTCTTCGCGGGGGCCGGCGCGTGAGCGATCCCGTCCCGGTCGCGCCGCCCCGCCGCCTGATCGACCTCGAGGTCGACGGGCGCGCCGTGCGGGTGCCGGAGGGGGACACGATCCTCGCCGCGTGCCGGGCCGAGGGGGTCGACACGCCGACGCTGTGCTTCGCCGACAACCTCACGCCGGTGAATGCCTGCCGGGTCTGCGTCGTCGAGGTCGAGGGTTCTCGCGCCCTCGTCCCCGCCTGCTCGCGCGCCGCCGAGCCCGGGATGGTCGTGCGGACCGACACGGATCGGGTGCGGCACTCCCGCAGGCTCGTGCTGGAGTTCCTCGCCTCGAGCGTCGACGTCGAGCTCACGTCGCCCGAGGTGCACCGGTGGATGGAGGCGTACGGGAGCGACCCCGACCGCTTCGGCGCGCGGATGGACCCGCGGCCCGCGGGGGAGCGCGACGCCCGTGGGCCGGGACATCACCACGCGCCCGAGCCCGCCGTCGCCGAGACCGTCGAGCAGCCGGTCAAGATCGACAACGAGCTCTACGTGCGCGACTACTCGCGCTGCATCCTCTGCTACAAGTGCGTCGAGGCGTGCGGGGTCGATGCGCAGAACACCTTCGCGATCGCGGTGGCGGGGCGGGGATTCGACGCGAGGATCTCGACGGAGTATGCCGTTCCGCTCGGCGAGTCCGCCTGCGTCTACTGCGGGAACTGCATCGGCGTGTGCCCCACGGGCGCGCTGATGTTCCGCACCGAGCACGAGATGCGCGAGGACGGCACCTGGGACGAGGCGGAGCAGACCGTGACCGACACGATCTGCCCGTACTGCGGCGTGGGGTGCGAGCTCGAGCTCCACGTGCAGGACGACCGGATCGTGAAGGTGACATCGCCCTGGGACAACGACGTGACGAACGGGCACCTGTGCATCAAGGGGCGCTTCGGGTACGCGTTCGTCCAGGCCCGCAAGGGCGACGATCCCGCCGCCCGGAAACGGCGCGATCGGAGCCCGGGAGGCGGAGGGGGAACCTAGTCTGGCACGGACTACCGGCGAGCCGATCGCGGTCCGAGGGGTGACGGGGATCGTGCTCGCGGGCGGCCGCTCGGCCCGGTTCGGTCGCGACAAGCTGTCGGTCCCGGACCGCGGCCGCCCGCTCCTGCACCACGCCGTGTCCGCGGTCGGAGCCTGCTGCGAGGAGGTCCTGGTCGCGGTCGCGCCCGGCCGAGACCCGGCCGACCCGGTGGTGGACCCGGAGGCGCTGGCCGGCCTGGTCCGCGGGCGAGCCCGCGTCGTCCGCGACCCGGCCGAGGGCGGCGGTCCGCTCGTCGGCGTGCGGACCGGCCTGGAGGCCGCGGCGACCGACGTCGCGCTGGTCGTCGGCGGGGACATGCCCGACCTGGTGCCCGCGGTCCTCGATGACCTCCTGGAACGGCTGTCGATCGGACACGCGGCGGCCGTGGCGCTCGACGACGGCGCCGGGGTCCGCCCGCTGCCCGCCGCGGTGCGGACGGCGCCGGCCCTCGCGGCCGCCCGGGAGCTGCTCGCGCGCGGCGAGGGATCGCTTCGGGCGCTCCTGCGGGCCCTCGACGTCCTCGCGGTCGATCGCGAGACCTGGGCGAGGCTGGACCCGGACGCCGCCACCCTCCGCGACGTGGACAGGCCCGCCGATCGTGACCGCGGGGGAGGCTAGGAGGGCCGCCCGCCGGAGGGTAGGGTCGCCGCGTGCCGCACGCGCCGCTGTCGGTCGGGGGAGCCGAGGTCGTGCCGCTCTGCGACGCGCGGATCCCCTTGCCGATCGACGAGGAACCTCCCATCGAGCTCGGCGAGGACGGGTGGGTGTCGGTCCGGGCCGCCTACCCGTGGGCGTTCGCGGGGCCGCACACGTGGGATCTCCACGTCCACGCGTTCGCGGTGCGCATCGCGGGCGCGCTCGTGCTGATCGATACGGGGATCGGCGCCGAGCCGCCACCCGGATGGGGATCGGTCCGAGGCTCCCTGGTGAGCGAGCTGGCGCTCGCGTCGATCACGCCCGGAGAGGTCGATCACGTCGTGATCACGCAGGTCCACCGCGACCACATCGGCGGTGCGACCGGACCGGACGGGGAGCCGGCGTTCCCGTACGCGACGTATCACCTGCACCCGGCCGACTGGTCCGCCGCGGTCGACGCGGACGCCCCCCACCTCCGCGCGGCGTTCGAACGCTCGATCCGGCCCATCGCCGACCGGGACCGTCTGGCGGTCGTCGAGGCCGATCATGAGATCGTTCCCGGGGTGCGCCTGGTGCATGCGCCGGGTCACACCCCGGGGCACCGCGCGGTCGTGGTCGTGTCCGAGGGTCGGGAGCTCCTGATCGGTGGAGACGTCGTGCACCATCCGTTCCAGGTCGAGTACCCGACGTGGCCGTCGCCCAACGACGCGGATCCCGCCCTCGGGGTCGAAACGCGCGGCCGCCTGCTGGCCTCGGCGAGTGCGGTTGACCGCACGCTCGGCGTCTCGCACTTCGGGGAGCCGTTCGGCTGCATCGTCGAGGGGCGCTGGGTCGGCGTGCGGTGAGCTGGCCGTCCGCGCGTCCGGAGGCGGCCCTCCGACCGGTCCCGAAGCCCCACGGCCGGCGGGTGTCCGGTCGATGCGCCCCGGGGGGCGTTCGGGGTAGGCTCGCCGCGAAGAGCGGGGCGGCGGAACCAGCGGAGCCCTCCGCGTATCACACCTCTCCCGGAAGGACGGAACGATGGCGAAGCGACGTGTCCTGATCATGGGGGCCGCGGGCCGCGACTTCCACAACTTCAACACCGTGTACCGGGACGACCCGGACACGGAGGTCGTCGCGTTCACGGCGACGCAGATCCCGTTCATCGACGACCGGACCTATCCGGCGGAGCTCGCCGGGCCGTCCTACCCGAACGGGATCGCGATCCACGACGAGCCCGAGCTCTCGGCGCTGATCCGGGACCTCTCGGTGGACGACGTCGTCTTCTCGTACTCGGATGTCTCGCACGAGTACGTGATGCACAAGGGGAGCGAGGCGATCGCCGCGGGGGCGAACTTCCTGCTCCTCGGTGCCGAGGCGACGATGCTGGAGGCGACGGTCCCGGTCGTCGCGGTCTGCGCGGTCCGCACCGGCGCGGGGAAGAGCCAGACGACGCGCGCGATCGCCGGCGCCCTGAAGGACGCGGGGAAGACGGTCGTCGCGGTCCGGCACCCGATGCCGTACGGGAACCTGCTCGCGCAGCGCGTCCAGCGGTACGGAGCGATCGAGGACCTCGACCGGTTCGACACGACGATCGAGGAGCGAGAGGAGTACGAGCCGCACATCACGTCCGGGACGGTGATCTACGCGGGCGTGGACTACGGAGACATCCTCGAGCAGGCGCAGGCGGAGTGCGACGTGTTGCTGTGGGATGGCGGGAACAACGACCTGCCGTTCTACCGGCCGACGGTGCATCTGGTCGTGGCCGACCCGCTGCGGGCGGGCCACGAGCTCCGGTACCACCCCGGCGAGGCGAACCTGCGGATGGCGGATGCGATCGTGATCAACAAGGTGGACTCCGCCACCGCGGAACAGCTCGCACAGCTCGAGGCGACGATCCACGAGGTGAACCCGCGCGCGACGGTCGTGAGGGCGAACAGCCGGGTCACGGTCGACGATCCCGAAGCGGTGGCAGGCAAGCGCGTGCTGGTGGTGGAGGACGGACCGACGCTCACGCACGGCGAGATGAAGTTCGGGGCGGGCGTGGTGGCCGCGAGGGCGCACGGAGCGGCCGGGATCGTCGACCCGCGCCCCTGGGCGGTCGGCACGATCGAGGAGACCTTCCGCAAGTACGACGTCGGGCCGGTGCTGCCGGCGATGGGGTACTCGGACGGTCAGCTCGCCGAGATGGAGAAGATCATCGACGCCGCGGACGTCGACCTGGTGGTGATCGGCACCCCGATCGATCTCCGGCGCGTGATCAACATCTCGAAGCCGGCGGTGCGGGTGCGCTACGACCTGGACGTCCTTCCGGACTCCGCGCAGCTCGCGGACGTCCTCGAGCCCGTCCTGTAGCCCGGCGCGACGGCGGAGGCGACGGTGGAACGCGTGGTGATCGCCCTGGGCGGCAACGCGCTGCTCCGCCGCGGCGCGGCCGACACGTTCGAGGAGATGTACCGCGCGTGCCGCGCCGCGGCGGAGCGGGTCGCCGATATCGCGACGGACGGCTGGGAGGTCGTCCTGACCCACGGGAACGGACCGCAGGTCGGCCGGATCCTCCTGCAGCAGGAGGCCGCGAAGGACCTCGTCCACCCGATGCCCCTCGATGTCTGTGGCGCCGAGAGCCAGGGACAGATCGGCTACCTGCTCCAGGTCACGATCGGCGACGTCTTCTTCGAGCGCGGGATGGAGCGTCCCGTCGCGACGATCCTGACCCTCACGCGCGTGCGCCCGGACGACCCCGCGTTCGCGAACCCCACGAAGTACGTGGGTCCGTACTACGAGGAGGCCGAGGCGCGGGCGCTCGAGCGCGAGCGCGGCTACGTGATGAAGGCGGACCCGCACGGCGGATGGCGGCGGGTGGTGCCGAGCCCGGCTCCGTACTCGATCGTCGAGACGCCGATCGCGAAGCGGCTCGTGGCGGATGGGACGATCGTGATCGCGTCCGGCGGCGGGGGGATCCCGGTGGTCGAGGAGGGACCCCGGCTGATCGGCCGGGAGGGCGTCGTGGACAAGGATCTCGCGGCCGCGATCCTGGCGACGGAGGTGGAGGCCTCGGTGCTGCTGATCCTCACCGACGTCGCGAAGGTGCAACGAGGCTACGGGTCGCTCTACCCGGAGGACATCGACCGGATGCAGGCGGGCGAGGCGCGGGTGCTGATGGCCGCGGGTGAGTTCGGGGCGGGGTCGATGGGGCCGAAGGTGCAGGCCGCGCTGAACTTCCTCGACGCCGGGGGCGTCCGGGCCGTGATCGCCGAGCTCGACGGCGCGCCGGCCGCCCTCCGCGGCGAGGGCGGGACCGAGATCGTGCCGGACCCGGCCGCGTGAGCGGATCGGGCACCCTGCGCGTGACCGGCTACAACGTCCGCGGGTTCCGGTCGGGGATCGACGCGGTCGTCGCGGTCGTGGAGGATCTGGCCCCCGACGTCCTCCTGCTCCAAGAGACCGGTCCCCGACGGGTCCTTCGGGCGTTCGCCCGCGCCGTCGGGATGCAGCTGGCCGAGGACCCGCCGTCGCCCCTCCGCCGCCGGGTGAAGGACGCCGTCCTGGTGCGGGCGCCGTCCCGGATCGCGGAGCGCCGGTTCCGCCGGTTCCGGGACTCCCGGCCCTGGTATCCGCGAGGATGCGCGATCGCCCGGATCGACGGGCCCGGCGCCGCCCCGTTCTGGGCGGTCTCGGTGCACCTCGGTCTCGACGGCGGGGAGCGAGGGCGGCACGTGCGGGAGCTGCTCGCGCTCGTCGACGCGCTGGAACCGGCGGGTCCGGTGGTGATCGGCGGCGATCTGAACGTGACCCCCGACGCGCGCGTCGTGGCCTCGATCGGGGCTCGGCTCCCCGCCGTGACCGGGGCGGGGGCGCCGACGTACCCGGCCTCCGCGCCGACGGCGAGGATCGACCACCTGTTCGCCTCCCCTGCGTTGCGGGTCATCGCGGAGACGGTCGGGGCTGCGGGCGCGGGCACGGCCTCGGATCACCTGCCAGTGACGGCCGACCTCGAGCGCCCCGTGGACGACCCGGGACGTTCCGCGACCGGGGATCGGCGCCGCTAGGGACGCGAGCGGGGCGTGCGGCCCGGGTTGCGGAACAGCTGCACGAACAGGAAGAGCGCGAAGAGGCCGACCACGCCCACCAGCAACGTCAGCAGGCCCGCGAAGAACCACTCGAGGAACCCGGAGATCGCGAGCACACGGCCATCCTACCCGGCGCGGTCCGCGCGCCGGCTCCCCGGCGGTCAAGCCGCCGCCCTCCGTGGCCGATGGGAACGGTGGGCTATCCTGGCCCGCATGGAGCGACCGATGGACGATCAGGAGCAGAAGGCCGAGCAGACCTCCTCGAGCGAGGAGATCGCCTACGAGTCGGACTGGTACGAGGTGCTGAAGCGCCGGGCCGAGGAAGAGGCGCAGGAGGAGGAGCTCGCCTCGGTCGACGGCGACGACGGCTGATCCAGCCATCCGCGCATGCGCCTCGGCATCCTGACCGGCGGTGGTGACTGCCCCGGTCTGAACGCGGCGATCCGGTCCGTCGTGCGTTCCGCCGACGACGCGAGGGTCGATGTGCTCGGCTTCCGCGACGGGTGGCGGGGCGTGCTCGATGGCACCGCGCACGAGCTGTCGCTCGAAGACGTCCGGGGCATCCTGCCGCGCGGCGGAACGATCCTCGGGACCTCCGGCGTCCAGCCGCACCGGGCGGAGCGAGGGCCCGCGCTCGTTCGGGAGGCGCTCGAGGTGCACGGACTGGACGGCTTCCTCGTGGTCGGCGGCGAGGGCACGATGGGGGCGTCCGCGGCCCTGTCGGACGTCCCCGTGATCGGCATCCCCAAGACGATCGACAACGACATCCGCGGCACGGACGCGAGCATCGGGTTCTGGACCGCCGCGCAGATCGCCACCGATCTGATCGACCGCCTCTACAGCACCGCGGAGAGCCATCGCCGGGTCATGGTGTGCGAGGTCATGGGCCGCACCGCCGGCTGGATCGGCCTCACGGCGGGCGTCGCGGCCGGGGCCGACGTGATCCTGATCCCGGAGTGCCGGTTCGACATCCAGGCCGTGGCGCGCCGGATCCGCCGGGTGCACTCGGAACGGCGGCCGTTCTCGATCGTCGTCGTGTCCGAGGGGGCGATGCCCGTCGACGGCACGCTCGAGCTGCCCCCCTACGAGCTGGACGAGAACGGCTGGCCGAAGCTCGGCGGCATCGGCCGGATCGTCGCCGAGGCGATCGAGGATCTGACGCGCTCGGAGACCCGCGTCACGACGCTGGGGCACGTCCAGCGCGGCGGCTCGCCGGTCGCGTTCGATCGCGTCCTGGCGACGCGGCTGGGCGCGGCCGCGGTGGCGGCCGCGCGGGAGGGACGCTGGGGTGTCATGGTCGGGGCGCGGGGGACCGAGATCCACGAGACGCCCCTGGCCGAGGTCGCGGTCGGGGCCTCGGTCGTGCCCCCCGAACGGTGGCAGATCCCAGAGGTCCGCTGCGACTGACCGATCCGGCCGTCTAGTAGCGTTCGCCGCATGAAGATCGGGGTCCTGACCGGCGGCGGCGACGTCCCGGGCCTGAACGCCTGCATCAAGGCCGTCACGGTCCGGGCCGAGGAGGAGGGCCACGACGTCGTCGGCATCCGCCGGGGATGGGCGGGGCTGCTCGAGACCGATCCCGACGACCCCACGACGATCGGGGCGAACGTCGTCGATCTGGACCCGTCCTCCGTCCGGACGATCGACAGGACCGGCGGCACGATCCTGCACACGTCGCGGACGAACCCGGCGAAGGTCAAGGCCGGCGAGGAGCCCGCGTTCCTGCGCGACGGGGGCGACGCAGGCTCCCCGCGCGACCATACGGCGCACGTCGTGCGTGTGATCGAGCACCTGGGGATCGACGCGCTGGTGCCCATCGGCGGCGACGACACGCTGTCGTTCGCGCTCCGCCTGCACGACGAGGGCGTCCCGGTGATCGCGATCCCGAAGACGATGGACAACGACGTCCACGGCACGGACTACTGCATCGGGTTCTCGACGGCGATCACCCGAACGGTGATCTTCATCCACCAGCTGCGCACGAGCGCCGGCTCACACGAGCGGCTCGCGGTCGTGGAGGTGTTCGGCCGCTACAGCGGCGAGACGTCGCTGGTCTCCGCCTACCTCTCGGGGGTGGAGCGCGCGATCATCTCCGAGGTTCCGTTCGACGTCGAGAAGCTGGGGGAGCTCCTGGTCAAGGACAAGCGGTCCAACCCCAGCAGCTACGCCATGATGACGATCTCCGAGGGCGCCACGATGATCGGCGGCGAGATGATCAAGGGGGGTGCCGAGGACGCCTACGGGCATCAGAAGCTCGGCGGGATCGGCCTCGTGACGGCGGAAGCCCTGAAGGAGATCACGGGCGAGGGGCTCATCTACCAGCAGCTCGGCTACTTGATGCGGTCGGGGAGCCCGGACTCGCTGGACCTCATGGTCGCCACGAACTACGCGGTGATGGCGGCGGATCTCGTGATCGAAGGCGTGCACGGTCGCCTGGTGGCCCTGCGGAGCGGCAACTACACGAACGTGCCGCTCGACGTGACCCGGCAGGGCGTCAAGCGCGTGGACGTCGAAGCGCTGTACGACGTCGAGGGCTACCGGCCGAAGATCCGACACGTCGACGGCAAGCCGATGTTCCTGTACTGAGGGGCGTCGATACACTGCCGCGCATGGCCGCCTACCGCGTCGACCTGCGATCGGACACCGTCACCACCCCGTCGGCCGCGATGCGCCGCGCCATGGCGGACGCCGAGGTCGGGGACGACTGGTTCGGCGACGACCCGACCGTGAACCGCCTGCAGGAGCGCGCGGCCGAGATCACGGGCCACGACGCCGCGCTGTACGTCCCCACGGGGACGATGGCGAACCAGATCGGGCTCCGGCTTCACGTCACCGGCGCCGGGCACCTCGTCGCCGCGACCCGCGGCGCGCACGTCGCGAGCACCGAGATGATGACCTCCGCGGTGCTCTCGGGCATCACGGCGCGCACGGGGGACCCCGGTCCGAAGGGCTGGATGACCGCGGAGCTGGCGCGCTCGCTCGTCGAGGCAGAGGATCCGTACGACGTCGAGGTCGTGGACCTGATCGCCGTGGAGAACACGATGGGGCATGCCGGGGGCACGGTGATGCCCGTCGAGGAGCTTCGCGCGATCCGCAAGGTGGCCGACGACGACGGGCTGCCGATCCATCTGGACGGGGCGCGGATCTTCAACGCGGCCGTCGCCGCCGGTGTGGACGTGGGGGAGTACACGCGCGAGGCCGACACCATGATGTTCTGCGTGTCGAAGGGCCTCGGCGCCCCGATCGGCTCCCTCGTGTGCGGTCCCTCCGAGGCGATCCGCGAGGCTCGCCGCTTGAAGATCCTGTTCGGGGGTGCCTGGCGCCAGGCGGGGATCGTAGCGGCGGCCGGCCTGGTGGCGTTGGAGGAGGGTCCCAAGCGCCTCCACGAGGACCACGAGCGGGCACGGGCGCTCGCCGCCGGGGTGGCCGACCTCCTGCCGGGCGCGGTGGATCCGGCGGACGTTGAAACGAACATGGTCTACGTCGACACGGAAGCGGTGGGGTTGGGAGCGCTGGAGATGGTCCGGCGGCTCGCCGCCCTCGGCGTGGGTTCGACGTTCGTCTCGGACAAGGTGCGGATGGTCACCCACGTCGACGTGGACGACGACGGGATCCGGGCGGCGCTGGGTGCCTGGCGAACCGTCGTCGCCGATGCCGCGAAGGAGGACTGATGGGCCTGTTCACGAAGAACTACCCGGACGAGATCGCCGCGCGCATCCCGCCCGGTCAGCGGCTGGTGAAGACGTGGCCGGTGCTCCACTACGGACCGATCCCGCGGTTCGACGGGACGGACTGGAACCTCTCGCTGACGGGCCTGGTCGAGGAACCGGTCACGCTCAGCTACCAGCAGCTCCGAGACCTGCCGAACGTGACGATCGACGCCGACATGCACTGCGTCACGGGCTGGACCACCCTCGACAACACCTGGGAAGGGGTCTCGTTCCGCACCCTCAAGGAGCTCTGCAAGCCGACCGCCGAGGCGAAGTGGGTGATCGCCCATTGCGAGTACGGCTACGACTCGAACCTGTCGCTGCGGGCGATGGACGACGACGACGTGCTGGTCGCCTGGCGGAACCATGGAGAGGATCTGACGCCCGAGCACGGCTGGCCGCTGCGGCTGGTCGTCCCGAAGCGCTACGCGTGGAAGAGCGCGAAGTGGCTGACCGGCCTCGAGTTCACGGACAAGAACAAGAGGGGGTTCTGGGAGGTCCGCGGGTACCACATCCACGCGGAGCCGTTCGGCGAGGAGCGCTACAGCTACCAGGAGGGACCTCGTGCCGAGCTCGAGCCGTAGCGCTCAGCCGGCGAGCGACCGCAGCGTCGCGATGTCGCGGGCGTGACGCTCGGCGTCCCCCGGCGTCTCGAGGATGAAGGGCACCGCGGCCAGCTCCGGCCGGGAGACGATCGCCCGCCAGCCCTCGGCCCCGATGTGGCCGTCGCCGATGTTCGCGTGGCGATCGCGGCGCTCCCCGCACCCGTACATCGAATCGTTCGCGTGCACGAGGGCGAGCCGGTCGGCGACACCCTCGGTCCGCAGCTCGTCGACGACCGCGGCGACGCCCTCCTCGGTGTCGAGGGCGTAGCCCGCGGCGAACAGGTGGCAGGTGTCCAGGCAGAGCCCCAGCTCGGGTGCCTCGGACGCTTCGAGCAGCCGCGACGCCTCCGGGATCGTGGAGGCCACCGCCCCCGACGTGCCGGCCATCAGCTCGACGAGGATCCGCACGCGCTCGGCCTCGCCTGCGACGAGACCGAGCGAGAGCGCGGCGCGCTCGAGCGCGGCCGTCCGCTCGGCCGGGCCGCCCGACCCCGCGTGGACGATCAGCAGGTCGATCCCGAGCGCGTCGCAGGCGCGAACCGTCGATGCCGCCAGGGCCCGGGTCTTCGCCAGGAACTCCCGGCTGGGCGATGCGATGTTCACGAGGTACGGGGCGTGGGCGACGAGCGGCCCGAGGCCCGCCGCCGCCCACTCCCGCCGGAAGGCTTCGGCGTCCTCGGGCGAGGTCCGCGGCCCGACCCATCCGCGGGGGTTGGACACGAAGATCTGGGCGCAGTCGGCGCCGCGGACCCGGCACGCCTCGATCGCGCCGGCGGCACCGGCGGACCCGCGCCGCACGTGCGCGCCGATCCTCACACCATGAACAGCGTGATCGTGTCGCCGTAGGTGACGGTGACCGACGGGCCCGGGCTCTGGCTGTAGACGATCGCGCCCCCCGTCCCGACGACGGTCTGGAAGTCCGCGACGAGCCCGTAGCGATCCGCGAGCTCCTGCGCCGCCTCCCGCGACAGGCCACGGAAGTCCGGGCAGGCGAACGTCTTCGGGCCCAGCGAGACCACGAGCGTGATCGTGGCCCCGGGCTGGAGCTTCTCCTGGGCCGGCGGGGTCTGACGGATCACGTCCCCGCGCGGGACCTGGGTCGAGAACTTGGAGTCCCCGACGACCGGCACGAACCCCGCCTCGCGCAGGATCCGCTCGGCGTCCTCACGCGACTCGCCGACGACGTCGGGGACCGGCCGCGGCGGCGGACCCTCGCTGACCACGAGCGCGACGGTGCTGCCCTGTGGCGCCTGACCCTGGGCCGGCGTCTGGGAGATCACCGAGCCCTCGGGGACGTCCTCGGAGAACGCGTACGTCGGCTCGCCGGGGACGAGTTTCGCCTGCCGGATCGCCTTGCGCGCCTTCTCGAGGGCCCGGCCGGTCACGTCGGGGACGTCGCGCGGCGGAGGTCCGAGGGAGGGGACGATCGTCACGGTCGACCCCCGATCGAGCGAGGTCCCCGGCGGGGGATCCAGGCGAAGGACGCTGCCGGCGTCCACCCGCATCGAGTGCTCGCCCGGATCCGCGGTCACGACCACGAACCCGAGGTCCGTCAGCCGCGCCTGGGCGTCCGCGACCGTCAGGCCGGCCACGTCTGGGACGTCGGCCGCGTGCGGCAGGAGGTAGGTCCACCCGCCCCACGCGGAGGCGGCGATCGCGATCGTCAGCAGCAGGATCCCCGAGACGCGCCGCCAGCGGCGCTTCCGCCGCCGTTCGGTGCGGGGGATCGTCGCGGTCGTGGTGGCCGCGCCGCCCACGCGGATCGTCGTCTCGCCGTCGTCGCCGCGGACCTCGACGGCGTCGGCGACCGCCGCGGCGAGGGGCGGCGCCGGCGGGAGGTTCGGAAGGAGCGACTCCAGGTCGCGGCGCATCTCGAGCGCGGACTCGGGGCGGAGCTCGCGTTCCCGCTCCGTGGCGGAGGCCACGAACCCGTCGAGCTCCGAGGGGATGTCGGGGACCTGGGTCGACGGCAGGGGCACCCGATCGGAGAGGTGCTTGTAGGCGATCGCCATCGCGGTCTCGCCCGTGAACGGCAGCCTGCCGGTCAGCAGCTCGTACGCGACGATGCCGAGCGAGTAGAGGTCGGATCGGGGATCGGCCGGCTCGCCGCGGATCTGCTCGGGGGCGAGGTACTGGACGGTCCCCGTGACGGCGCCGGCCTGCGTCGCGGTCCCGTCCGCGTACGCGCGCGCGAGGCCGAAGTCGGCCACCTTCACGACCCCTTCGATCGTCAGCAGGATGTTCTCGGGCTTGATGTCCCGATGCACGATGCCCTGGCGGTGCGCGTGGTCGAGGGCGAGCAGCGTCTGGCGGAGGATCTCGCCCGCCTGCGCCGGCGCGAGGTGGTGCTCGGCGTTCAGGAGGTCACGGACGCCGCGACCGCGGACGAACTCCATGACCATGTAGTAGATGCCGTCCACGGCGCCCCAGTCGTAGACGGCCACGATGTTCGGGTGCGAGAGCACGGCGGCGGCGCGTGCCTCGCGGCGGAAGCGGTCGACGAAGGCCTGGTCGCCGGCGAGCGACCGGTGCAGGACCTTGATCGCGACCTCGCGAGCGAGCACGGCGTCGTGCGCCCGGAAGACCTCACCCATGCCGCCGGCGGCGACCCGGTCGACGATGTGGTAGCGGCCGTCGAGGGTGACGAGCGCATGGCCCCCGGTCTCACCGGCGGCCGTGGGGCGTGCGATGCTCCTGGACGTGGGACGACCTCCCTCGGGGGAAGCGCTGCATGAGCCAAGCGGGGTCCGGGGCGATTCTAGGGTGAGGAGCGGGTCGGATGGCTGAAGCTCGGGCAAGTGACCTGCCGGTCCTCGACCGCGAGATCGGGGCCGAGCTGGCACGGATCGAGGCCGCGGTCGGAGCGGGTGAGACGGACCTCCGAGGGCTCGGGTTCTGGCGGATCGTGGCCCGCGTGAAGATCGACCGGATCCTGATCGACCGTCACGCCGACCGGATCGGCAGGATCGACGCGGCCGCCTTCCGCCGGGCCGTCCGCCCGCGGTTCCCGGTCTGGTTGGGGAACACGGTCCTGCTCGCGGGGGCGGCCGTGAGCGGGGTCCTGATCGGGGTCGCCGGCGCGGTCGGCTCCCCGGGGTGGAAGGGCGTCTGGATCGTCGCCGCGGGGGTCGGCTGGGCCATCACGCTCCACTGTCCCACCCACTGGATCTTCGGATGGTTCGTCGGCGTGCGGTTCACCGACTACTTCTTCGGCGGACCGCCGCCGCCACGCCCGGGACTGAAGAGCGACTACGCGACCTACCTGCGTGCCGACCCGGGCAGCCGCGCCTGGATGCACGCCTCGGGCGCGATCGCGACCAAGCTCGCCCCGTTCCTGGCGCTGATCTTCGTCCGAGTGGTGGACGCGCCGTGGTGGGCGGCGGTCGTGCTGCTGGCCGTCGGGATCGGGCAGATCCTGACGGACGTCCGGTTCTCGACCGCATCGAGCGACTGGAAGAAGTTCGCCCGCGAGCGCCGCGTCGCGCGGGCGCGTGCCGACATCTGACCCGGTATCCTCGTGCTCGGAACCGGGGAGCTCGGGACACCGGGCTGAGAGGCCGGCTGCGGACGCCGGCGACCCGACGAACCTGATCCGGGTAATGCCGGCGGAGGGAGCGGCAGGATGGCCTTCGACCCAGCGGTGCTCGCGTTGTACGTCGTGACCTCCGCGACGGTCTCGCGGGACCGCGGGCACGTGGAGATCGCGCGCGCGGCGATCGCGGGCGGGGCGACCGCGATCCAGCTCCGGGCGCCGGAGCTCGACGACGAGGCGCTGCTCCCGGTCGCGCGCGAGATCGTGGCGCTCGGGCGTGCCGGCGGGGTCCTCACGATCGTGAACGACCGCGTGGGCGTCGCGATGGAGGCGGATGCCGACGGCGTGCACCTGGGGCAGGAGGACGCGTTCGGGGACGCCGCCCGCCGGGTGGGCCCGCGGCGGGTCCTCGGGATCAGCGTCGGAACCCCGCTGGAGGCCCGCGGGGCCGAGGCGGCCGGCGCACACTACCTGGGCGTGACGGTCTGGTCCACCGCGACGAAGCCGGAGGCGCGGCCGGTCGGGCTCGACGGCGTCCGGGCGATCGCCCGGGCGACCCGGCTGCCCGTGGTGGGCATCGGGGGGATCGATGCGTCGAACGCGGCCGACGTCCTGGCGGCGGGGGCACGCGGCGTCGCCGTGGTGTCGGCCGTGGCGGCCGCCGACGACATGGTCGCGGCCGCGCGGGGGCTGCGCGACGCGATCGCGGGGGCGGACGCGGCCGCGAGGGGAGGGGCCAGATGAGCGAGCCGCGGACGGGCAAGGCCACCGCCGAGCTCTTCGAGCAGGTCATCCTCCGCCGGCTGGGCGCGCCCGATCCCGACCTGATCGTCGGCCCGCAGCACGGCGTCGATGTGGGTGTCGTCCGCGTGGCCGACGGGATCGCGATGGCGCTCACGGCGGACCCGGTCTTCGTCGTGCCGGCGTACGGCTGGGAGCGCGCCGCCTGGTTCGCGGTGCACATCCTGGCGTCCGACGCGTCGACGAGCGGGTTGCCGCTGCGATGGATCGCCGTCGACCTGAACCTGCCGCCCGAGCTGTCCGACGACGACCTCACGAGCCTGTGGGACGCGTTCTCGCGGACGTGCGCGGACCTCGGGATCGCGGTCGTGACCGGGCACACCGCCCGCTACGACGGCTGCGCCTGGCCGATGGTGGGCGGCGCCACCTGCATGGCCGTCGGTCCCGAGGACGCGTTCGTCACGCCCACGATGGCCCGGCCCGGCGACCGCGTCGTCGTGACGAAGGGCGCCGCGATCGAGGCGACCGCCCTCTTCGCGGCGACCTTCCCCGAACGCCTCGCGCGCGGTGTCGGCGCCGACGTGGTGCGAGCCGGCGACGCGCTCTTCGAGCGGATGACGGTCGTGCCGGAGGCTCGGGTCGCGTCGGCGTTCGGCCTGCGGGACGACGGGGTCACGTCGATGCACGACGCCACCGAGGGCGGCGTGCTGGGCGGGCTCCTCGAGGTCGCCGTCGCCTCCGGTGTGGGGATGCGGATCGAGCTCGACCGGATCCCGGTCCGGCCGGAGGTCCGAGCGATCTGCGCCCACGTCGGGATCGACCCGTACACCGCGATCTCGGAGGGCACGCTGATCGCGACGGTCCGCCCGGAGCGCGCCATCGGCTACGTCGAGGCCTGCGCGGGGGCGGGGATCGACGCGGCGGTCGTGGGCGAGATCACCGATCCGGGAGCCGGCCGCATCCTCGTCGACGACGCGGGCGAGCGCGATCTGATCCACCCCGGCCTCGATCCGTTCTGGGCCGCCTTCGGAGCCTGGGCCGCCGAGGCGGCCGCCCAGGACGCAGCCGGCGGGGATCGACCCTAGGGCCGCGGATCGGCGCGCGGCCCGCGGTCGGTAGGCTCTTGCGCCGTGGATCTCGTGTGCGTCGGCGACGTGATGCTGGACATCCGGGTGGATGCCGACGCGCTGAAGCGGGGCGGCGACGTCCACGGCCGGGTCCGGCTCCAGCCCGGCGGGACGTCGGCGAACGCCGCCGTGTGGGCGGCGTGGGACGGGGCCTCGAGCCGCGTCCACGGACGGATCGGCGACGACCTGCAGGGCCGGATGCTCCGTGCAGCGCTCGCCGAGCGGGGGGTCGACGACGCCCTCCGCGTCGATCCGGCCGCGCCGAGCGGCACGATGCTCATCGTCCACGAGCCGGGCGAGCGATCGATGGCGGCCGATCGCGGCGCGAACGCGAACCTCGTGCCGGAGGACCTTCCCGACGAGATCGTGGCGGGCGCCGTCCTGGTGTCGGGGTACCTGTTGCTGCAGGCCCTCGGCCACGCGGCCGCGCTCGCCGCCTTCGAGCGTGCGCGCGCGCCGTTCGTGGCGGTCGAAGCGGCGTCGTGGCCGCTCGTGGAGGCGTTCGGGGTCGAGCGGTTCTTCGAGGAGACGGCGCGCGCGAACGCGGTCTTCGCGAACGAGCTCGAGGCGCGGACGCTGACCGGCGCGGAAGGCACGGACGCGGCAGCGGCGCTGGGGGAGCGTTACCGGCTCGCCGCCGTGAAGATGGGAGCGGAAGGGGCGGCCGTCGCGTTCGACGGGTCGGTGTTCACGGCTGCGCCCGAGGCCATCGAGGAGGTCGACCCCACGGGCGCGGGCGACGCGTTCGACGGGGTGCTGCTCGCCGGGTTGGCTCGGGGTGTGACGGTCACGGACGCGGCGCGGCGGGCGTGTCACGCGGGGGCTCTCGCGGCGGCGAGCGCCGGCACCTGGCCCGAGCCGGGGGCGCGATCGGGGGCGCGGCCGTGAACGGGGCCCTCGTCGTCGGCGAGGCCGTCCGAGCGGCGCTCGCCGACGGTCGTGGCGTGGTCGCCCTGGAGACGAGCGTGATCGGGCAGGGGCTGCCCTTCCCGCGCAACCGGGAGTGCATCGAGCGGATGACGGGGGCGATCGCCTCGGCAGGGGCCGTCGCGGCCTGGATCGGCGCGACCGACGGCTCCCTCGTCGTCGGCCTGTCGGACGAGCAGCTCGACCGGTTCGCCGAGCCCGGGGCCGCCGTCAAGGTGGCGAGGCGGGACCTCCCCATGGCGGTCGCCACCGGTGCGCTCGGGGCGACCACGGTGTCGGCCACGATCTGGGCGGCGCGCGCGGCGGGGATCGCGATCGGCGCCACCGGCGGGATCGGCGGCGTGCATCCGGGCGACGGGGACGTTTCGGCCGACCTCCTCGAGCTGGCGCGGACGCCGATCCTGCTGGTCTGCTCGGGGCCGAAGTCGATCATCGACGCCGTGGCCACCGCGGAGAAGCTCGAGGAGCTCGGGGTCGCCCTCGTCGGCTACCGGGTCGACCGGCTGCCGTGGTTCCTCGCGCGGGAGGCCACGGGCGTGGAGCTCGAGCACCGCGTCGACTCGCCCTCGGAGGCCGCGGGGCTCGCGAAGGCGGCTCGGGACCTCGGCGTGAAGGCCGCGACCCTGCTCTGCAACGCGATCCCGGTCGACGACGCGATGGACGCCGACGAGGTCGCGACGGCCGGCGCCGAGGCCGAGCGGCGAGCCCGGCGCGACGGCGTGGAGGGCAAGTGGCGCACCCCCTACCTGCTGGCCGCGCTCGCCGAGATCACGGGGGGCCGGAGCCTCGAGGCGAACCTCTCGCTCCTGCAGGACAACGCGCGCGTCGCGGGGGAGGTCGCCGCCGCCCACGCCCAGGCGTGAGCGCGCGCTCACCGGAGCCAGGTCTGGATGATGACCTTCGAGAAGTTCCAGCCGTACTTCAGCGACTTCGGCTTCTTCGACTTGCCGCCCTTGCGCGCGAGGATCGTGACCGGGACCTCCACGATCTTCGCGCGATGCCGCAGGGCCTCGATCAGGATCTCGCTCGTCCAGAACTGATCCTGCTCCAGCACGAGCCGGCGGAGCAGATCGGCGCGGGCCGCGCGGTACCCGCTCGAGATGTCGGTCACGCGTGTGCCCGTCAGGATCGTCACGAGCCACGAGAAGAAGTGGACGCCGATGTGGCGGATCGTGCTCTCCTTCTCGAACTCGCCCAACAGGCGCGACCCGTTCACGTAGTCCGCCTCGCCCGCGATGATCGGGGCGATCATCACGGGGAGCTCGTCGGGCAGGTGCTGGCCGTCGGCGTCGAGGGTGACGACGATGTCCGCGTCCATCCGGAGGGCGACCTCGTACCCCACGCGCAGCGCGAGCCCGCCGCCGCGGCGGATCGGGAGCTCGGCCACGAAGGCCCCAGCCTGGCGCGCCACGTCCGCGGTGCGGTCATCGGAGCCGTCCGAGACGACCACGGGGACCACGGCGTAGCCCTCGACCATCTGCGGGATCGACTTCACGACGGCGCCGACGTTCTCCGCCTCGTTGTACGCGGGGGACACCGTCACCAGGCGCGGACCCTCGGGCAGTGTCGCCACTCGGTCCCAGTCGAACCGCTCCCGCCCGAGGGCCTCCACCAGCAGGCGGATGCTCCGCTCGTTGACGTCGGCGATCGACTGGAGCCGCAGGTACAGCGAGAAGAGCACGACGACCGCGACCATCAGCAGGAAGATCAGGCGGCGGTTGTCCCCGGGCGTCGCGTCGAACGCGCCGAACAGTGGGTCGAACAGCGACGGGGAGATCGCGAGCAGGATCACGCCGATGCACAGCGCGCTGGACAGGATCAGGTTGAGCCGGCTCGTCTGTCGGTGGCGGTAGCGGCGGACCTGGAAGACGAAGAGCGCCAGCGCGGCGACCCCGCCGGCGATCCGAAGGCCGAGCATCTAGGCGATCGGCGCGTCGACGCCGGGGCGCCAGCGATCGCGCGGCAGGATGTGGTCGGGGATCACCCGCCCCTTGAACCGTTCGATCTGCGCGAACATCGACTCGATCAGCGTGTCCGAGAGCAGGTGGGGCTCGAGCCCGAGGTCGAGCAGCTTCGTGTGCGCTGCGTTGTAGTAATGCTCCTCGGCCTCGAACCGCGGGTTGTCGATCGCCTCGACGCGGACGTCGAGACCGACCTCGGCGCCGGCCTTCTGCACGTGTTCGGCCAGCTGGAGCACCGAGAACTGCTCGGTGAACTGGTTGAAGACGCGGAACTCGCCGCGGTCCGCCGGGTGCAACACCGCCAGCTCGATGCACCGGAGCGTGTCGACGATGTTCAGGTAGCCGCGGGTCTGTCCGCCCTTGCCGTAGACCGTGAGCGGATGCCCGATCACCGCCTGCACGCAGAAGCGGTTCAGCGCGGTCCCGAAGACGTCGTCGTAGTCGAAGCGCGTCAGCAGGCGGTCGTCCAGGCGCGTCTCGTCGGTCTCGATCCCGTAGACGACGCCCTGGTTCAGGTCCGTGGCGCGCACGCCCCAGACGCGGCACGCGAAGTGGACGTTGTGGGAGTCGTGGACCTTCGACAGGTGGTACATCGAGCCGGGCACCTTCGGGAACGGCAGGTAGTCCGACCGCCCGTTGTGGTGGATCTCGAGGAACCCTTCCTCGATGTCGATGTTCGGCGTCCCGTACTCGCCCATCGTGCCGAGCTTGACCAGGTGGCAGTCGGGGACCACGTCGCGGATCGCCCACAGCACGTTCAGGGTGTTCACGACGTTGTTCGTCTGGGTGAAGACGGCGTGATCGCGGTCCTTCATCGAGTACGGCGCGGACGGCAGCTCGCCGTAGTGCACGACCGCGTCGGGACGGAACTCCGCGAAGACCCCGCGCGTGAGCTCCCAGTCGCACAGGTCCCCCTCGGTGAACGCGATGTCGAGGCCGGTGACGTCCTTCCAGGCGGCGACGCGCTCGGGGAGCCCCGCGGCGATCGGGGTGAGCGAGTCCGTGCCCGCCTCGGCATGGGCACGGCGGCGCACGTAGTCGTCGACCACGTGGACCTCGTGGCCGCGGTTCGAGAACCGCATCGCGGTCGGCCACCCCAGGTAGCCGTCGCCGCCGAGGATCAGGATGCGCATGTCGATGCTCCGTCTTCAGACATCGGGGGTGCGGGTCATCCTACCGGGAGGCGTGGCTCGGGCGCCGGTGACCCGGCCCGATGGTCCTACGCCAGATCGGCGAGGGCATCGAGCACGCGGTCCACGTCGTCGGGCGTGTGGTAGTGGCAGAACCCGATCCGCACGGCTCCGCCCGTCCCGAGCAGGCCCAGGCGCTCCATGATCGTGATCGCGTAGTAGTGCCCGTCCCAGACGTAGATCCCGCGGCGTCCGAGCTCCGTGGCCGTCTTCAGCGGCTCCTGGTCCCCGACGCGCACGGCGAAGGTTGGCGTCCGCTCGTCGACGCGACCGGGATCGCCGATCCCGTAGAGACGGACCCCTGCGAGCGAGGCCAGGCCGTTCAGGAACCGCGTCGCGAGCTCCCGTTCATGGGCGGCGATCGCCTCGTACCCGGCGACGAGCCGCGCGCGCCTCGAGGCTGCCGCCCGCCCGTCGGTTCCCGCATCCCCGAGCGAGGCCAGGTAGTCGATCGCCGCCTCCATCCCGGCCAGACCCTCGTGGTTCTGCGTGCCGGTCTCCCATCGTTCCGGAGCCTCCTCCGGCGCCGGACGGAGCTTGTAAGGGGTCCACGTCTCCAGGAGCTCCCGCCGGACGGCGAGGACCCCGAGGTGTGGGCCGAAGAACTTGTACGGCGAGCAGGCCAGGATGTCGGCATCCAGCCCGGCGCGGTCGAGGAGCCGGTGCTGTGCGTAGTGGACGCCGTCGACGGCGACGAGCGCGCCCGCGTCGTGCGCGCGCCGGATCAGCTCGGCGGCCGGCGGGATCGTGCCCACGGCGTTCGACGCGAGCGTGAACGCGACCAGGCGCGTCCGCCCGGTGAGGGCGGCATCGAAGGAAGCGAGGTCGAGCGTCACGTCGTCCTCGTGGACGTCGACCCATCGGACGGTCGCGCCCGCATCCTGCGCGGCCAGCACCCACGGCCGGACGTTGGCGTCGTGGTCGAGCGTCGTGACGACGACCTCGTCCCCGGGCCCGAGCGTCCGGCCGAACGAACGCGAGAGGTGCAGGAGCAGGGTGGTCGCGTTCGGGCCGAAGACCACCTCGCCGGCATCGGTTCCGGTCAGATCGGCCGCCGCCCGTCGCGCGCTCGCGATCGTGGCGTCCGTCTCCTCGCTGGCCGCGAACGCGCCGTGGGTGTTCGAGATCCCGCGGCGCAGGTGCCGGCCGATCGCCTCGATCACGGTGTCGGGGACCTGGGAACCCCCGGGCGCGTCGGCGAAGATCACCGGTCGGCCGTCGTCGCTCGTGCGCGCGAGCGCGGGGAACCTCCGTCGGAGACCGGCGACATCGAGCGCGGCGACCGGTGCCGCGCGGTCGCTCACGGCCGGGAGACCTCGCCCCGCAGGGTGGTGGCCGTGAGCGCCTCGCCGCGCGCACGCAGGTCGACGTACAGCAGCACCGCGACGAGCGCCGTGAACGGCGCCGTGACGATGGTGCCGATCGACGTGAAGATCCAGCGCAGGAACCACGCGTCGCCGCCCAGCGCGCCGATGATGCCCGAGATCGCGCCCGCGATCAGGCCGGCCACGAAGAACACGCCCACGACGTGCCAGAAGTTCCCCCTCACGAGGTTCCAGGAGCGCCCGAGGGCGTCCGAGCCCCGCCGGTCCTCGACGATCAGCGCGGGGATCGACACGGACAGCATCACCGCGAAGATCAACCCGGGGATCACGAGCAGGATCAGGCCGCCCACCACGGCGAGCCCGACCAGGATCGAGACCAGGATCACGCTCCCGATGCGCCGGAACCCCCACCGGTAGCTCGTCTCGACGTCGATCGGGTCGCCGAGCGTCGCCTGGGCGGCGGCGCGCACGATCGCCGCCTCCAGGAGGGACCAGATGATCAACGAGATCGCGACCGTGATCACGGCCACGAGCAGAGCGGTCATCACCCCACCCTCGGTGTCGGGATCCCGCGCGACCTGGGTGAGGAGCGTGCTGACGAGCGTGAGCGGCACGACGACGAGCGCCACGATCGTGATCAGCCCCGCGGCGTTCGCCTTGTACACGTTGAAGGCCGCCGAGAGGATCTCGCCGAGCGTCTTCGGAGGGATACCGCCCCCAGGCCCGCCCATCGTGGGCGGGGGTGGCGGAGGTGGAGGTGGCGGGGTGGGTCCGCCTGGGCCGTCGCTCATGAAGGTTCCCTTCGGGTCGGTCCGCGCAGCCTAGTCTCTACTGCGCCCCGGCGTCCGACGAGGAGGGTGGTCTCGGCATGCGGTTCGGACTGGATATCGCTCAACACCAGCTCTCGTGGGAGGAGGTCGTCTCGCGAGCGCGCCTCGCCGAGGATGCCGGGTTCGAGGGCGTCTGGGCCTTCGACCACTTCAAGGCGCTGTACGGCGACCCAGGAGGGCCGGCGCTCGAGGCGTGGACCTTGCTGGCGGGGCTCGCGCGGGAGACGAGCCGGGTCCGCATCGGGACGCTCGTCACGGGCATGACCCACCGCCAGCCGTCGGTGCTCGCGGCTCAGGTGGTCACCGTGGACCACCTGTCCGGCGGGCGCGTGGAGTGCGCCGTCGGAGCGGCGTGGAACGAGCCGGAACACCGCGAGCTCGGGATCGCGTTCCCGCCGGCAGGCGAGCGCATGGACCGCCTCGAGGAGGGCGTGCAGGCGATGCGGCTCCTCTTCACCCAGGACGACGTCACGTTCGAGGGCCGGTACGTCCGTCTCGAACACGCGACGTACCGTCCGCGCCCCATCCAGCGGCCTCACCCGCCGATCTGGGTCGGGGGGACGGGGCGGCAACGGCTCCTGCCGATCGCCGGGCGCCACGCCGACGCGTGGCACGGCTGGGCCGACGACGCCGACGAGCTGCGCTCGATGATGGGGATCGTGGATCGGGCGGCCGAGGAGGCCGGCCGCGACCCTCGGTCGATCCTGCGGGCCTCGAGCCTGTCGATCTCCGAGCCGTGGGACGAGGTCCGCCGGTCCTACGAGTGGATGGCGGGTTGCGGGGTCCGCTACCTGGTGGTGGAGTGGCCGAGCGAGGGGCAGGAGAGGCTCGAGACGTTCATCGCGGACGTGATGCCGGACCTCGGCTGAGTCGACCCGTCACGTCAGGTCCCAGCCGTGCGGGAGCTCCGGCCGGGCCCACGCCGGATCGGGTCGCCAGCCCTCCCAGTCGCGATCGAACGGCGGCTGCCCGAGCAGGACGTGCTCGACGCCCCGCTCGCCCCAGTGACGGAACCACGCGGCGTCCTGCTCGGAGAATAGACCCAGCGCAACAGCCTCCGCCAACTCGTCCTCGTCCTTCCAGCTCCACGACGACCGGTCGAGCGGGATCACCACGTCGATCACGTGGTCCACGGTGTCGAACCCGATGGGTGCGCGCGCGAGCGCCGCCTGCAGGTTCACGTACCACCCGCGCGGCGAGCCGTCGGGCTCCTGCGTGAACAGGATCGCGTACGGGGTGTCGGGCCACGCCCACGACAGGACCCCGAACGCGAGGTGCTCCCGCAGCTCCAGGTGCCAGGGACGATCGGGGAT
>DATBLY010000030.1:0-15742 GCA_036555125.1 Actinomycetota bacterium
TACGAACCCCTCGACCCGGTCACGACGCCGCAGCAGGCCCTCGAGGAGGGCGCCCCGCTGATCCGCACCGACAAGGAGGGGCAGGCCGACAACCACATCTACGACTGGGAGGCGGGCAACAAGGACGCGACCGATCTCGCCTTCTCGCAGGCCGACGTCGTCGTCTCGTTGGACACGTTCTACCCGCGCTGCCACCCGGCGCCGCTCGAGACCTGCGGCTGCATCGCCGACATCAGCCCGGCCACGGGGCAGGCGACGATCTACATGACGTCGCAGGCGCCGCACGCGATCCGCACGGTGTTCGCGCTGGTCGCCGGCCTGCCCGAGGAGAAGATCCGGATCGTGTCGCCCGACATCGGCGGCGGGTTCGGGAACAAGGTGCCGGTGTACCCCGGCTCCGTCGTCGCGACGGCCGCGTCGCTCCTGTTGGGACACCCGGTCAAATGGATCGAGGACCGCTCGGAGAACCTGATCTCGACCGGGTTCGCGCGCGACTATCACATGAGCGGGTCCCTCGCGTTGAAGAGCGACGGCACGATGCTGGGGTTGCGCGCGTCGCTCCTGGCCGACGAGGGCGCCTTCTACGCCGACGCCCAGCCTTCGAAGTTCAAGGTCGGGCTGTTCCACATCGTGAGCGGCTCGTACGACCTGCCGGCGACCTACGTCTCGGCGAAGGGTGCGTACACCAACAAGGCGCCCGGCGGCGTGGCGTACCGTTGCTCGTTCCGCGTGACCGAGGCCTCGTACCTGATCGAGCGGCTGGTCCAGAACGCGGCGTACGAGCTGGGGATGGATCCGGCCGAGATCCGCCGGAAGAACTTCATCGAGAAGGACCAGTTCCCATACACGTCCTCGACCGGCTTCGTGTACGACTCCGGCGACTACGAGACCGCCATGGACAAGGCCCTCGAGATGATCGGCTACGACGACCTGCGCAAGGAACAGGAGGAAGCGCGTGCGCAGGGCAAGTTGTACGGGATCGGGATGGCCTCCTTCACGGAGGTCGTCGGCGCTGGCCCGGCGAAGGACTACGACATCATCGGGATCAAGATGAACGACGGCGCCGAGCTCCGGGTCCACCCGACGGGCAAGGCGATCCTGAAGATCAGCTCGCAGACCCAAGGACAGGGGCACGAGACGACGTTCGCCCAGATCGTCGCCGGTGAGCTCGGGATCCAGCCCGAGGACATCAAGGTGATGCACGGCGACACGGACAACACGCCGTACGGCCTGGGCACGTACGCCTCACGCTCGACGCCGACCGTGGGGGCCGCCACCGCGATGGTCGCCCGGCGCGTCCGTGAGAAGGCGACGAAGCTCGCCGCGCACCTCTTGGAGGTGTCCGAGGAGGACATCGACTACGACGCCGGGAAGTTCTCGGTGAGGGGCGCGCCCGATCAGGTGAAGACGATCCAAGAGGTCGCGTTCGCCGCGTACACGGACTACCCGGACGACATGGAAGCGGGCCTGGAGGGCGTCTACTACTACAACCCGCCGAACCTGACGTTCCCGTTCGGGACCTACGTCGTCGCCGTCGAGGTCGACCCCGACACCGGCGTGTGGAAGGTCCGGCGGATGGTGGCCGTCGACGACTGCGGGGTGCGCATCAACCCGATGATCGTCGAGGGCCAGATCCACGGCGGGCTCACCGAGGGCTTCGCGATCGCCGCGATGGAGCTGATCACGTTCGACGAGGTCGGCAACGCGATCGGCACGAACTTCATGGACTACCTGATCCCGACCGCGTGGGAGACACCGAGGTTCGAGCTGGGCGAGACGGTGACGCCGTCGCCGCACCACCCGATCGGCGCGAAGGGCGTCGGCGAGTCGGCCACGGTCGGCTCGCCGGCCGCGTACGTGAACGCGGTGATCGACGCGCTCTGGCACGCCGGCGTGCGCAACATCGACATGCCGGTCACGTCGGCGAAGGTCTGGGAGGCCCTGGAGGCCGCGAAGGCGGGCTCTTCCTCGTGAAGCCGGACGTCCTGCGGCTCGCCGCGGACCTGTCGGCCCGCGGCGAGCCCTTCGTCCTGGCGACCGTCGTGTGGCGTCGCGCCCCGTCGTCCGGGCGCGAGGGCGCGACCGCGCTGATCACGCCGGACCGTCACGTCCGTGGGTGGCTCGGCGGCGCCTGCGCCGAGCCGACCGTCGTCCGCGAGGCGCTGAAGGCGATGGAGCGCGGCGAGCCGACGCTGCTGTTCCTGGGGCCGCCGGAGGAGCTCGAGGGACACGCGCGCGCGGGGGTCGTCACCGTGCCGATCGCGTGCCAGAGCGAAGGCGCACTGGAGGTCTACGTGGAACCCGTCCTGCCGCAGCCACAGCTCGTCGCGATCGGACGGTCGCCGGCCGCCAAGGCGCTCGCCGCGCTCGCCGCCGGGCTCGGATGGCGGAGCCTCGCGATCGACGAGGGCGGCGAGCCGGGCGAGCACCCGGGGGCCGGACGCGTCGTGACGACGCTCGACCTCTCCGACGTGGACGAGCGCTCCTTCGTCGTCGTCGCGACGCAGGGCCACTACGACGAGGACGCGCTCGAGCAGGCCCTGGCCACCCCGGCCGCCTACGTCGGCCTGGTCGCCTCGCGCAAGCGCGCCGACTCGGTGCTGGGGTACCTCCGCGACCGCGGGGTCGCGGACGACGCGCTGGCCCGCGTGCACGCGCCGGCGGGCCTGGATCTGGGTCATGTCGGCACCGACGAGATCGCCATCGCGATCCTGGCGGAGATCGTCCAGCTGAAGGCGGCCGGCGCCCTCGAGCAGGCGGCTCCGGCCGAGGTGCCGGTCCGCCACGAGGCGATCGACCCCGTCTGCGGGATGACGGTGGACGTCGCGGACGCCCGGTACCGGACCGTGCACGACGGCCAGACGTACTACTTCTGCTCGGCGGGATGCCTGGAGTCGTTCGAGGCCGATCCCGCGAAGTACCTCGCGGTCAGCGGGTAAGCTCGCGACGTGCTGATCGAGAACGAGTTCACCGTCGCCGCCGACCCAGAGTTCCTGTGGAACTACCTCTTGGACGTCGAGCGGATCGCGCCCTGCATGCCCGGCGCCGAGCTCACCGAGGTCGTCGACGACCGGAACTGGAAGGGCAAGCTGAACGCGAAGTTCGGGCCGGTCTCGCTGTCGTTCGCCGGCACGGTCACGATGGAGGAGCGCGACGACGCGGCCCACAGGGTGACCCTCTCGGCCAAGGGCATGGAGTCGAAGGGCAAGGGCGCGGCGACCGCGAAGGTGACGTCGTGGCTCGAGCCGCCGGTCGACGGCAAGACCACCGTGAAGATGCAGGCCGACATGACGCTCACGGGCGCGGCCGCTCAGCTCTCACGCGGCCTGCTGCCCGAGATCTCGAAGAAGCTCACGCAGCAGTTCGCCGACTGCCTCGAGTCCTCGATCGAGGCGGCGCAGGCGCCCGCCGCGGTCGGCGCCGAGGGCGCCGAGGCCGCGCCTGCCCCCGCGCCGGCCGCCGCCAAGCCCGTCGGCGGGATCGGGCTCGGCCTGTCGGCGATCTGGGCCGTGGTCGCCGGGTTCTTCCGTCGCCTGTTCAAGCTGACGCCGAAGTCGCCCCCTTCCTGAGGTGATCTCCGGGATCGTGCTGGCGGCCGGGACCGGATCCCGGTTCGGCGGCACGAAGCAGCTGGCGCTCCTGGACGACAAGCCGCTCGTCCAGCACGCGGTGGACGCGCTCGTCGCGGCCGGCGTCGACGAGGTGATCGTCGTCACCGGCCACGACGCCGTCAAGGTCGCCGCGGCGCTCACGCTCCCCGACGACGGTCGGATCGTCTACAACCCGTCGTTCGCCGACGGCCAGGCCACGTCCCTCGCGGCGGCGATCCACGCCCTCGACGACGAGAGCGAGGCCGCCGTGGTCTTGATGGCCGACCAGCCGGGCGTCACGCCCGACGTCGTGCGCGCGATGATCGACCGGTTCCGCGCGACGCGGATGCAGATCGTGCGCGCGGCGTATCGCGACGGGCCGGGCCCGTCGCTGCTGTCGCGCGAGATCTACGGCGAGGCCGGCCACCTGCACGGGGACGTCGGCGCCCGGGTGCTGGCCGCGTCCCACCCGGAGTGGGTCGATGAGATCCCCGTCGTTGCCGACGTCCCGCCCGACGTCGACATCCCCGAGGATCTCCCCGGCTGATGTCTGAGCGGTCGCCGGACGAGACCTAGCCCTCCGGCTCGCCGTCGTCGTCGGGCGCGTCGACGCCTCCCGGGACGTCGTCCCGGACGTGGACGGCTCGATCCTCGGGCGCGTTCTCGTCCTGCCCACCCAGATCCATCCCGATCAGCTCATCCTCTTCGTCGACGAGATCGCCGGAGGGACCCACGACCTGTCCCGGCTCGTCCGAGGACCGCCGCTCGCCGTACCGCGACTCCTCGGCCAAGCGCTCGTCCAGGGAGCGGCCGCGCCGCTGCCCCTCCGCCGTCGTCGACCCCGGATCGACCGGGCGCTCGCTCGGCGGGATCATGCCCTCGACGGGGTCGCCCGTCTCGAGCTGCTCGTCGCTCTGACCGGAGCCGAGATCCGGGATCCCCTCGTCCTCCAACTCGTCACGTTCCCCCATCGGTGCCTCCTGCCGTCCGTCGCTGACAGCTTCCCACCCATCCGGGATCCATCCTCGACAGCCTGGCCTTCTTCAGGTTCTCGCGGCAGATCCAGCGGACGTCGGGGTCGCCGGAGCCGAGCCACCGCTCGAAGGCCGGCTTCCCGTGCGCGGGGTCGGCCACGATCGCGACGCTCCAGCCGTACCCGAGCGCCTTGCGGAGGGTCCGCAGCTCGTCGCCGCGGCGGTCGCCGGGATCGGCGACGAACGACGCCGTGATCCGGTCGAACAACGTGACGGCGCGCGCGGCCGCCGAGGGGTCGCGCAGCAACCGCGGCTCTGCCACCGCGGCGACCGCCGCCCGGCGCTCGTTGGCCGTGCCGTCCGACCACGCCTCCGCGACGTCGAACAGCTCGTCGAGATCCGCGTCGCCGATCCGTTGCAGCGCGATCGCGACGGCCTCCCGCACGCGCCAGCGCGGGTCGTTCGCGTGGATGCGGAGCTCGCCGACCGCGTCCCGATCACCCTCGACCGCCAGCCGGCCGAGGCCCGCCACGCCGCACATCGCCAGGAACCCGCGCGGCTCGTTCGTCCCGGCCTCGTCCGGACCGATCGCCGCCCACCGGCGGATCTCCGACGCCTCCGCGACGTCGGCGGCGGCGTCGAGCAGCTCGAGGTTCCCGCGTGGGCCCGGCAAGCCCGAGCGCTCCGTCAGGTAGGCGTCGCGATCCGCCGCCGCCGCCAGCTCCCGGGAGTAGGTCTCACGCGCCCCCATCGCCGGCCTCCGGCCGGGCCGACCGGTTCCGGATCATCGTCCGGCCGTCGTCGGGCTCGCGGAACCCGAACCTCCGATAGAGCGCATGCGCGTCGCGCGTGCCCAGGTACCACTGCAGATCGCGGACGTACGGGTCTTCGACGGCCTCCCGCACGAGCTCGGTCGCGATCCCGCGGCCGCGGTGGGTCCCCAGCACGAAGACGTCGCCGAGCCACGCCACGCTCGAGCCGTCGGAGACCACGCGACAGAACCCGACGAGCGCTTCGCCGTCGTAGGCGGCCACGACGCGCGTCGACTCCCGGATCAGCCGCTCGATCGTCTCGCGGGAACGACCGGGCACCCAGTACGCCTCCTCGGAGAGGAACGCGAACACCACGTCGACGTCGACCCGATCCCGGTCGTCGTCCAGCTCGAGCCCGTGGCCGATCGAGCGCCGCGTCACGCCCGGGACCTCAGCACACCATCCCGAGCCGCCGGTGCTGCAGGGCCGGCAGCCGCTGGCGGATCCGACGGAGCTCGCCCAGGTCCAGGTCGGCGAACCACACGCCCGAGCCCTCTTCCGGGGCCTCGACCAGGATCCGGCCCCAGGGGTCGGCGACCAGGCTGTGTCCGAACGAGCGCCGTCCGCCCTCGCCCTCGCCGTCGCCGAACGCGCCCCACTGCCCGGCCGCCACCACGAAGCACTGATCCTCGATCGCGCGCGCCCGAAGCAGGACGTGCCAGTGATCCTTGCCGGTCTCGAACTGGAACTGCGCCGGGACCAGCAGGACCTCGGCCCCGAGCGCCATCAGCCCCCGGTAGAGCTCGGGGAACCGCACGTCGTAGCAGATCGAAAGCCCGACGCGCGCCTGGTCGGTCTCGAACGTGATCAGCTGATCGCCCGGCGTGAACGTCGCCGACTCCCGGAACGGCGGCTGTCCCGGCAGCTCCACGTCGAACAGGTGGATCTTCCGGTACCGGGCGACGAGCTCCCCCGACCGGTCGAACAGCGGCGACGTGTTGAACACGCGCTCGCCGTCCCGCTCGAGGACGCTGCCCCCGAGCACCCACATCCCCCGCGCGGCCGCCACCGCGGCGAGACGGTCGGTCACGGGACCCGGCACCGGCTCGGCCACCTCGGTCCGACGGGACGCCGGGCCCAGGTACGGGAACAGCTCCGGGAGCGCGGCGAGATCCGCGCCGCCGTTGGCCGCCTCGTTCAGGAGGCGCTCGGCCTCGGCGACGTTCGCCTCGACGTCGTCGCCCGACCGCATCTGGCAGATCGCGACCCGCATCGTCCGCGCAGTCTAGGAGGACGCGGGGGTCACCGAGGGGTTCGCGGCTCACGGTCGCCGCCGTAGCGAGCCCGGCGGGCCAGCGGCAGCACGAACCACAGCCCCGCGATCACGAGCCCGACGATCGCCGTGATCGCGATCGCGATGGCCTCGGTGAAGAAGAGCTCCGTGAACAGGAGCACGACCGACGTCAGCGCGACGGACAGGCAGACCAGACCCACCAGCGCCATCCGGTTCGACGTGCGCAGGAGCGCCTCCTTGTCGCCGTGGCGCCAGCGGATCCGGTGGAACGCGGTCGGCATCACGAGGGTGATCACGGCCGAGGCGGCCGCGAAGAAGGCGAAGATCAGCGTGTTCTGCTGGAGCTCGTCGAGCTTCTCGAAGCGCGACGTGAACGGCAGCGTCAGCAGGAACGCGAACAGGACGGTCACGCCGGCCAGGGCGACGCGGAGCTCGTTCAGCAGCTCGAGCAGCTCGCGGTTGCGCGCCTGCCGATCGGATTCACCGTCGTCGTGGTCCGCCATGAGCGACCACCCTAACGGGCGAACAGACGCCGGAGGAAGGGGACCGACGGGCCCTTCTCCCCTTCCATCTTGCCACGGACCCCCATCTTGACCGCAAGCCCCCCGCGTGCGCGAAGCTTCGCCGTTCGGCGCCGCGCCGACGAGAAGGAGGTTCGATGAGCAGCCAGGTGGTGCACTTCCACGTGCTGGCGGACGACCCCGATGCCCTCGCCGGGTTCTACGAGGGCGTGTTCGACTGGCGGGTCGAGGACGGTCGCCTCGAGGTCGTGGACGGCGAGGTCGGCGGGCCCTACCGCTACTTCGGGCGCGACACCTCGGGGATCTCGGGCAGCGTGAACGAGCGGGAGCTATTCGGCCGGTCCTACCCGGACGCGCGCGAGGGCGGCGTCGTCCTGGTCGTGCGGGTGGACGACCTCGACGCGACCCTCGCGGAGGCCGAGCGTCGCGGGGCGCGCCGCGTGGGCCGGGACGAGCCCGACCGGCTGGAGCTCACGGGCGTGGACGACGCCGACGGCCCGTTCGAGCTCCAGGCGTTCCTGGACCCGGAGGGCAACGTCGTCGAGCTGATCCACCGGTAGCCGCCGGCCCTCGGCGAGGACCGGCGGTCCCTCATCCGGGCGGCGCGAGCGCCTCCCGGATCGCGGCCAGGGCCGCGGGGTCCTCCAGGCTGGACAGGTCGCCCGGGTCCTCGCCGAGGGCCGCCGCGCGGATCGCGCGGCGGACGATCTTGGCCGACCGGGTCTTCGGCAGCTCGCCGACGAAGACCACCCGCGCGGGCGCGAACGCCCTCCCGAGGTGCTCGGCCACGACGTCGGTGAGCGCGGCCGCGAGCGCGTCGCTCGGTTCGACGCCGGGGCGAAGGGCGACGAAGCACCAGATCGCCTCGCCCTTCACGGGATGCGGGACGCCGACCGCGGCCGACTCCGCGACCGCGGCGTGCGTCGCGAGCGCGCTCTCGACCTCCGCGGGCCCCAGGCGCTTGCCCGCGACCGACAGCGTGTCGTCGCTGCGGCCGTGCAGGAACCAGAACCCGTCCTCGTCGACGCTCGCCCAGTCGCCGTGCACCCAGACGTCGGGCCATCGCCGCCAGTACGCATCCAGGTAGCGCTCGTCGTCGCCCCAGATCCCGCGCGTCATCGCGGGCCACGGCTGGCGGCACACGAGCTCGCCGACCTCGCCCGGCGCGACCGGACGGCCGTCGGGGCCCCAGACCTGCAGGTCCATCCCCAGGGCGGGGCCGCGCAGCGTCGTCGGCTTCAGCTCGGTGATCGGCAGGGGCGAGAGGAAGCACGCGCCCACCTCGGTCCCGCCGGAGAGGTTGATGATCGGGCAGCGTCCCTCGCCGACCTCCCGGAACAACCACGTCCAGGGGTCCGGGTTCCACGGCTCGCCCGTCGAGGCGAGGATCCGCAGCGACGAGCGGTCGTGCGCCCGGACCGGCTCGACGCCGGAAGGGATCAGTGAGCGGATCAGCGTCGGCGACACGCCGAGCGTCGAGACCCGGTGCCGCTCGACCGTCGCCCACAGCCGCTCGGGGCCGGGGACGTTCGGCGCGCCCTCGGTCAGCAGGACCGTGGCCCCGAGCGCCAGGGAGCCGACGATCTCCCACGGACCCATGATCCAGCCCAAGTCGGTCACCCAGTGCAGGGTCTCGTCCGGGTGCAGGTCGACCTGGTACGCGACCTCGCTCGCCACCTTCACCAGGAAGCCGGCGTGGACGTGGAGCGCGCCCTTCGGCCGGCCGGTGGTCCCGCTCGTGTACCCGATGAACAGCGGGTGCTCGCTGTCGAGCGGCTCCGTCGCGAACGGCTCCCCCGAGGTTTCCAGGAGCTCGCCCCAGGGAACGTCCGTCGCGGGATGCCTCCCGGGACCCGGACCGAGCCGCGGCCACACCACGATCCGCTCCACGCAGCCGGCGAGCTCGGCGGCGCGGCGGGCGACCTCGGCCATCGGGACCGGCCGACCCTTGCGGAGCGAGCCGTCGGCCGTGAGCAGCACGCGCGCGCCGGCATCGGCCAGCCGGGTCGCGACCGCGTCGGGACCGAACCCGCTGAAGATCGGCACCGAGATCGCGCCGAGCTTCGCACACGCCATCACGGCGGCGACCGTCTCCGGCGCCATCGGCAGGAAGATCCCGACCGTGTCCCGCGCACGCACGCCGAGCCCCCGCAGGCCGTGGGCGACGCGATCGGTCATGGCGCGGAGCTCGCCGTACGAGAGCGCGCGGACCTCGCCGTCCTCGGACTCCCACACCACGGCCCTCGCGTCGGGCGTCCGCTCCGCCCAGACGTCGACGCACGCGTGCGCGAGGTTGGTCCGGCCACCGACGAACCACGTGGTCCACGGCACGCCGCGCGAGGTGTCGAGCACGCGCTCATACGGCGCGAGGAACGGCAGGCCGAGGTCGCGCACGACGGCGTCCCAGAACCAGGCGACGTCCCCGATCGAGCGCGCGAGCAGCTCCTCGTACGTCTCGATCCCGTGGGCGCGCATCAGCCGGGTCACGTTCGCGCGCTCCACGTACTCGGGCGACGGCGACCACACGACCGGCATCTCGGGGCATGGTAGAACGGAGCCCGATGGCCGGCCGCGTGGGCATCCGTGGGATCGGGTTCTCGGGCTTCGCCCCCACCACCCCCGGCATCTCCACGAGGGAGCTGATGTTCGACGCCGCGCGCAACGCGTACGCGGACGCGGGCGTGGATCCCCGCACGCAGGTCGACTCGTTCGTCTGCGCGTCGGAGGACCTCCAGGAGGGGACGAGCATCTTCGACGAGTACGTCCCCGACCAGCTCGGAGCGGTGCAGCGGCCGGTCCACACGGTGGCCGCCGACGGGCTGTTCGCCCTCGCGACCGGCGTGATGCTGATCCGCTCCGGGATCGCGCGGACGGTGGCGGTCGAAGCCCACTCGAAGGCCTCGGAGGTCGTCGCCCAGGGGCGCGTCGACCGGTTCGCGCTGGATCCGATCCTGAACCGGCCGCTCGGGTGCTCCGCGCTCGCCGTGGCCGGGCTGGAGATGCGCCGGTACCTCCACGAGAGCGGCCACCTCCCCCAACACTGCGCCGCGGTCGCGCAGCGCAACCGCGAGCACGCCCGGGCGAACCCCCGCGCGTGGTTCGCCGACGTGCAGGACCCCACCCCCCTGTTCGACCCGCTGACCCGCGAGCAGGCGGCGGCGAGCGCCGACGGGTGCGTCGTGGTCGTGCTCTCGGCGGAGGAGGATGCGCCCCCGCCCATCGCGTGGATCGCCGGCGTCGGTTGGAGCCAGGACGCGCCGTCGCTCGAGAGCCGCGATTGGGGAACGGCGGTCGCCGCCGAGCGCGCGGCCCGGATCGCGTTCGGGCAGGCGGGAACCGGGCCGGCCGACGTGGATCTCGCGGAGGTCGACGACACCTTCGCCTACAAGCAGCTGCAGCACGTGGAAGCGCTCGGCCTGGAAGGGCTCTCCCCGGCCGCGGTGAACCCCTCCGGCGGCGCGCTCGGCGAGGGGTACCTGCACGAGGCCAACGGGCTGGCGCGCGTGCTGGGGTGCGTCGAGCGCCTGCGGGACGGGAGCGCGAGGCGCGCCGTCGCCCAGTCGTGGCGGGGCGTGCCGAGCTCGTCCGCGGCGGTCGCGGTCCTGGAGGCCGCGTCGTGAGCCGGCGGCGTCGCGACGGGGCCTCCCGATGACCGGGCGCCGCGTCGCCGTGGTCGGCGCCGGGATGACCCGATTCGTGCGCCGCGCGCAGGAGACCGGCAAGGAGCTCGCGTGGCAGGCGTCGAAGGCCGCGCTCGATTCGGCCGAGCTCACGCTCGCCGACGTGGACGCGGTCGCGCTCGGGACCGCCCCGGACGCCTTCGACGGCGTGCACCGCAAGGGCGACTACCTCGCCGACGGCGCCGGCGCCTGGGGCAGGCCCTTCATCCGGACCTACGTCGGCGGCGGCACCGGCGTCTTCGCCCCGATCCAGGGCTGGTACACGATCGCCTCGGGCATGGCCGACGTCGTGCTGGTCGTCTGCGAGGAGAAGATGTCGTCCACGCAGCCGCACCCGCAGGGCGCCTTCCTGACGATCTTCGACCACATCATCGAACGGCCGCTCGGGCCGAACCTGCTGTGGATCTTCGCGCTGGAGATGCACCGGTACATGCACGCGTACGGCCTCGAGAAGCGCGACATCGCGGCCGTCGCCGTGAAGAACAAGCGCAACGCGGCGGATCACCCCGCGGCGCTCCTGGGCGAGGCGGACATCACGGTCGACGACGTGCTCGCGTCCGAGACGCTCGCCTGGCCGGTGCAGCGCCTCGACGTCTCCCCGATCAGCGACGGCGCCGTGGCGATCGTGATGGCGAGCGAGGAGGCCGCCGCGCGGGTCACCGACCGCCCGGTGTGGGTCGAGGGTGTCGGCTGGAACCTCGACACCACGTACTGGACGAACCGCGACCTCGCCTATCCCGAGTACGTCGAGCACGCCGCTCGCATGGCCTACGACATGGCGGGCATCACGGAGCCGCGCAAGCAGATCCACGTGGCCGAGCCGTACGACCCGTTCGACTACAAGGAGCTGCACCACCTGGAGGGGCTGCTGCTCTTCGACCGGGGGAAGGCGCCGGAGGCCGCGCGCGACGGCGTCACCGCGCGCGACGGCGACCTCCCGTGCTGCCCGTCCGGCGGCCTGCTCGGGGTGGGCAACCCGATCGCCGCGGCCGGGCTGATGAAGATCGCCGAGCTCTTCTGGCAGCTGCGCGGCGAGGCCGGCGCGCGCCAGGTCCCGGGGACGCCCGAGCGCGGGGTCGCGCAGGCGTGGGGCGACCTGATGCAGGTCGGGACCGTCGTCGTCATGGGCGTGGACCGCCCGGCGACGAGCGGCGGCGGCGCGACGCCGCCGGCGACGACGCTCGGCCCGACGGCGCTATCGGACGCGGGGTTCCGAGGGGCGGTCGGCGCGGTCGACGACCGGCTGGACGCCGCGTGGGACTGGGACGCCGGCGAGGCGATCGGGGCGTTCCTGGAGGGACTCCGGGAGGGCACGATCGTGGCGACGTACTGCGCCTCGTGCGAGCGGACCCTGGTGCCGCCGCGCAAGTTCTGCGAGCGCTGCTTCCGGCCGACGGACCGCTGGACCGAGGTGCCGGCGACCGGCGTCGTCGAGACGTTCTCGATCTGCCACGTCAGCTGGGACATGCGAGCGCTGGACCCGCCGGAGCTGCCGGCCGTTATCCGCCTGGACGGCGCGAGCTCGGGGGGGTTCCTGCACAAGCTCGGGGAGGTCGACCCCGCCGACGCGTCGATCGGGATGCCCGTCGAGGCGGTCTTCGTCCCTCCGGCGAAGCGGACCGGCTCGATCCTGGACATCGCCTACTTCCGCCCGAGGGGGACCTGACGTGGCGCGCGCGGTCCGCGGGGAGATGCCGGTCGCGTTCCACTACACCCCCGGGGTGGGCAACGCCGCGTTCCTCGAGGCGCTCCGCACGCGCGGCACGTTCCTGGGCGCGCGCTGCGACGCGTGCGGGGTGACGTACCTGCCCGCCCGCATCTTCTGCGAGCGCTGCTTCGCGGCGCTCGGACCGGGCGTCGAGTGCGGGCCGGGCGGCACGCTCGAGTCGTTCACGGTCGCGCGCGTCGACGTCGACGACCGGGCGCTCGACGAGCCGCAGCCGCTCGGCCTCGTGCGGCTGGACGGCGCGGACACGGTCCTCCTGCATCGCCTGCTGGGCGGGGCGACGTGGGCGGTCGGGATGCGGGTGGAGGCCGTCCTGCGGCCGGCGGCGGAGCGCGCCGGGTCGATCCTCGACCTCGAGGGGTTCCGTCCGGCATGAACCTCGACCTGTCGGACGAGCAGGCGGCGTTCCGCGACGTCGTCCGCGGGTTCGCCGAGGAGGTCGTGGCCCCGCAGGCGGCCGACGCCGACAGGGAGGAGCGCTTCCCGCTCGAGGTGGTGCGGCGGATGGGCGAGCTCGGGCTGTTCGGGCTGCCCTTCCCCGAGCGCTACGGCGGGTCGGAGGCGGGCGCGGTCACGATGTGCCTCGCGATCGAGGAGATCGGGCGCGCCGATCAGTCGGCCGGGATCACGCTCTCCGCGGCCGTCGGGCTGGCCGGGACGATGATCGACCGGTTCGGGACCGAGGAGCAGAAGGAGCGATGGCTCGCCCCGCTCGCGCGGGGCAAGACCCTGGGCTCCTTCGCGCTCACCGAGCCCGGCGGCGGCTCGGACGCCGCCGCCGCCCGCACGACCGCACGCCTGGACGACGACGCCTGGGTGATCGACGGGGCGAAGGCGTTCATCACGAACGCCGGCACGCCGATCACCGCGTTCCACGTCGTGGCCGCGGCCACCGAGCCCGGCGGCGGCCCCGGCGGCCTGTCGACGATCGTGGTCCCGGCCGACGCGCCGGGCGTGTCGGTCGGCGCCCCGTACCGCAAGATCGGCTGGCACGCGAGCGACACGCGCGGCGTCGCGTTCGACGGCTGCCGCGTCCCGGCCGACGCGCTGCTCGGCGAGCGCGGGCGCGGGTTCCCCCAGTGCCTCGAGATCCTGACCGACGCCCGGATCGGCGTGGCCGCCCTGGCGGTGGGGCTGGCGCAGGCGTGCCTGGACGCGGCCGTGGCGTACGCGGGCGAGCGCGAGGCCTTCGGCCGCCCGATCGGCGCGAACCAGGCGATCCAGACGAAGGTCGCGGACATGCGCGTCGCGGTCGAAACCGCCCGCCTGGCCACCTACCGCGCCGCGTGGCTGAAGGACGAGGGCCGGCCGCACGTCGCGGAGGCGTCGATCGCGAAGCTCGCCGCGAGCGAGGCCGCCGTGCGATGCGCGGGCGAGGCGGTGCAGATCCACGGGGCGTACGGGTTCTCGGAGGAGTCGCCGGTCGCGCGCTACTACCGCGACGCCAAGGTCCTGGAGATCGGCGAGGGCACGAGCGAGATCCACCGGCTGATCCTGGCGCGCGACCTGGGGCTCCCCTCCGCCTTCTGATGCCGACCGGCCGCTACACGATCCTCGGCGACGACGGGCGCCCGGTCGGGACGGAGTCGTTCCGCTGCGCGCCCGGGCCGATGGGGTGGCGCTACTTCTCCGACGTCGACACGACCGAGCATGGGCGGCACCGCGAGGTCGTCGACGTCGCGGTCGACGCTGACTGGCGGATCGCTCGCGTGCGCATCCACACCGGCGAGCACGAGCTGCTCCTGGAGCGCCGCGACGACCGCCTGACCGGATGGCGCGACGGCGTCGCGGTCGAGCTCGCGTTCGGACCCGAGGCCCACCTCGACTACCTGACGCCCGCGACGAACCTGATCACGACCCGGCGGCTCGCGGGGACCACCGAGCTCGACGTCGTGTTCCTCGAGCCGTTCACGCTGGAGCTCGCGAGGGATCGCCAGCGGTACGAACGGCGCGGCGACGAGGAGGTCGAGACCGCCGTCGGGACGTTCGCGGCCACCCGGTGGGGCTACGCGTCGCTCACGAGCGGCTGGTCGTCGGACCTGTGGGTCGCGGGCGACGTGGTCGTCCGGTACGACCGGATCTTCGAGCTGGTCGACTACGAGCCCGGCGCGAACGGCCCGCGTCCGATCGCGTGACCCAGCGGACCCCCGGCCGGCCCGGACCCGGCGGCGGCCGGCCCAGGGGGGTGGGCCGGCCGCCGGGTCGGTGGGCCGTGGGGGCTCTACGCCTCGACGGGGAGCGCCTCGACGTTGATCTCGATGTCGACCTTCTTGCCGACCAGGAAGCCGCCGGTCTCGACCGCGACGTTCCAGGTGATGTCCCAGTCCTCGCGCGCGATCGTGGCCTTCGCCTCGAACGCGAGCATCGGCGTGCCCTGGTGGTTCGGGCCCCAGCCCAGGAACTCGGCCTTCAGGGTCACCGGCTTCGTGATCCCCTTGATCGTCAGGTCGCCGGTCAGGTCGAACGTCCGCTCCCCCGTGATCCGGACGCCGGTGCTCGTGAACGTGAGCGTCGGGTGCTCCTCGACCAGCAGGAAGTCCCCGCTGCGGAGGTGATCGTCCCGCATCTGCGTGCCGGTGGTGATGCTGGCGGCGTCGAGCTCGACCTCGACCTTCGAGTCCTCCGGACCGTCGCCGATCTCGATGGTGCCGGTGACGCCCTCGAACTTGCCGCGCACCTTCGAGAGCATGTGGCGCGCGACGAAGGCGACCTCCGTGTGCGCAGGGTCGAACGCGTACGTGCCGGCGGGCGGCAGCTCCACGCCTTCGATCACGCGAGCAGCTTGGGACATCTCGTGCCTCCTCGTTCCGTGCCCGGCCCCTCGCCGGGCGCTCCGTAGGCACTAACCGCGGAATAGTTCCTTGGTATTCCAGAGTTACTACGGATATCAGGGAATCTCCGGGAATGCTTGTGGGATCCGGTCGATGAGCCGAGGATGGACGGGATGCGGGAGGCCGAGGCACACGAGGAGCAGGGGATCTGTCAGCACGTCCGCCGTGCGGCAGACCTGCTCGGCAAGCGCTGGAGCACCCAGATCGTCCTGGCGCTCTTCGACGGCAAGGCCCGGTTCTCGGAGCTCCGCGAGGCCGTGGCGCCGATCTCCGACACCCTGCTCTCCGAGCGGCTCAAGGAGCTGGAGGCCGACGGCATCATCCGCCGCGACGTCACGCCCTCGACGCCGGTCCTGATCGAGTACCACCTGACC
>DATBLY010000063.1:0-34756 GCA_036555125.1 Actinomycetota bacterium
CCCCCTCGTCGGTGTACACGACGACGCGCTCATCGGGCCGCACTTGGCAGAGCGACACCGACTGCTTGGCTACTTCGAGCACCTCGGCGAAGGTGTCGCCCGGCATGGTCGTTCGATCACTCTATGGCGAGCAAGGGATCAGCAGCTTGATCAGCGGAGTGTAGCGAGGCACCCTTCCCTTGACGGCCAAGGACAGCATCCCGAAGATACCGGTCCATAGCTCGGAGGTAGCTCTCGTCCGCCACACGGACCGTTCGGTTGCTCCGCCTCGCACGAATCTGACTTTCATGTCGGCTGGGAGTGACGAGTGCCGCTCGTGCTCGTCGGCACCGGACCGTTCATCCGCTCGGCGCCGAAGCGTTGCAGGTCGAAGGGGTTCTGCTCACGCTCTGCTCACAAGCTGACCGAGCAAGGACGGCCCTCGCCGAGATCCAGCCGCCGTGCTCCAGAAGAAGGTTCGCAGGTCAGAAGGGTGCGAGAGGGGGGAGTCGAACCCCCACGCCCTTGCGGGCACCGGATCCTAAGTCCGGCGCGTCTCCCGTTCCGCCACTCTCGCGCCTGATCAGCGTAGACGCTCGGGAGGGGGTTGGTTCGGGAGCAGCCTGAGACGCGCCTGACGCGGGACGAGAAGGGCCAGTTGCTCTCGGAGCGGACCGTGCACGACTACCTGCAGGACGTGAGGCGTTGCGAGGGGGCTTGGGTGCGGTTAGACCGTGAAGAGGAACTTGGACGCCATCGACCTGAAGTCGGCGTAATGGCTCCGGGCGCCCTTCTTCGGCGTGACGAAGATGAGCCTGTACTCAGCGTCATCGCGCAACGTGGAGTAGATGGTCAAGTCGACAGGGCCGATGGAACTCCTCTGAACGGCGTGCACCACGTGGAAGAGGCCACCCGGGAGGGCCATGGTCGTCAAGCTCACGCCGCCGACGGTCCGCTTGTCTCGGACGAAGGCGAGTCGCAGGAGCTTGCGGAAGACGTCATCGGTCAAGGATCCCACCGGGTTGCGTGCCACCAGGAACTGCGGCCTGACCCCGGCCTCTTGCAGCTCGCGGTGTGCTTCCGCGTCGAACGCCGAGAAGAGCAGGTCGGGAACGCGCTCGCTTGCCTCGGACACCTCCCACCCCTCGGGCAGCGACAGGGCGAGTTTCACCGAGCTCGACGAGTAGGTGCGCCACCCCTCCGCGTCCTCCGTGAGAACGAATCCCGAAGGGCTGGGCTCGCCGTCGGAGTCGGAGCCGGCGATCGAAGGTGACGCTGCCGCCGGATCCGACACCGGTGCCGCCTCCACGGCAGCACGGTCGGTCGGGGCCACCAGCGTTACCGCAACGACCAGCGCGAGCGAGCACACACAGAACACACCCCACCCGATGAGCAGGTTGGGCTGTTCACGCTGACCGGACTCCCACTTCCGGTACACGGACAGGGCAACCCACCCGGGGATCGTCAGGAACGTGAGGAAGCCGCCGACGATGCCGACGATGGCGAAGAACTTGCGCCATCCTCGAGGCCCTCGTCGCGTCGGTCCTCCGATGGGGCCCGACGGGGGAACGGGCAGTGGCGAGAGCCGAGGGTCTGCGACGCGTTCGCGGAGGGACCGCGGTCCGAGGGCGTCCTCGACGCGGGTGGGGTCGACACCGCTCGCAGCCGCGTTGTGCCGGCCACTCCACGGAGGCGGGGGCTGTGGAAGCTCGTTGGTCACCCTCGATCCATCGGCCTGGAGGACCCCGCCGCTGAAACCGGCGACCGGCCGGAGTCGCTGGAGGTTCTAGGCACCCGATCGCGACCTTCGGCCCTCGCTCCGACAGGATGCCCTCGCGCGGGGGTCCGAACGGCCTCTTCGGCGTGACCGCTCGCGTGCTGCGATGAAGCTGAGGTGGTTCCGATGCGTCCCGGGATGAGCGTCAGGGAGGCGTGGTGGCGCGGAGCGGCCCTCGTGTGCGTCGCCCTCCTGCTCGCGGGCATGATGACGTCGACCGGTCGGGCGGCGCCGGTTCCATTCTCGATCCGGGTCGCCCCGAGCGACTTCCAGGTGGCGATCCCGCAGCAGCGGGTCGTTGTCCTCGTGAGGATCCGGAACGCGCGACCGGTCGACGCGCCGGTGATCCTGAGGGTGCGCGCCACGAACGCGTGGGTGAGTGGGCGTCCGATCGCCGTGTCGGGCGGGCGGGTCGTCTACGTCCCGATCGTGCCGCGGGCCGAGGGCACGGTGCACGTGAGGATCGTCGGAACCAGACAGGGCCTGACGGTGCGTCGGTCGTTCGAGATCGAGGTGTGGGAGGGCGAGGACGGTCTGCGCGGCCGCGCGACCGAGCTCCGGGACCGGTTCGTCGCCTGGCTCGCCGCCGAGCGGCCCGAGCTCGGGATCGACGTCACCACGAGATGGCATCCGACCATCGTGTGGCCGTACCTGCTGGAGGTGTCGCACTACCTGTTCTTCACGCGGGACTGGGAGATGGGGCTCTCGTGGCACATCATGATCGCGCCCTACGACTGGACGACGATCTACCTGCGGCCCCGCGACGCCATGAGGCCGGCGGTCGCGTTCCAGATCGACTCCGTGAGCGACGCGGGGGCCGTCCCGCACCCGATCGATCCACCCGCGGAGGTCATGCGCTGACGGATCGCGCGCTAGGTCGAGGAACCCGCCGCCGGCTCCAGGCTCGGGAGGTCGATCACCTGCCGGTACAGAGGCGAGGGTCGATCTGCCGGGAGGCGGCGCTCGAAGCGGGCGCGGGTCACGAGATCCGCGTGTGCGAAGCACAGGTGGTCCGAGTTGTAGATCGACAGCACCGTCACGCAGCCGGGCGCCGAGCACTGACGCCGAGGATCCCGCTTGCCGGCTTCGCTCATGCGTCGACCATAGGCGGACCCGGACAGTGTGACAGCCGCCTGTCGGTCATTCCGGGGGACGGATGGTCGCGATCTCCGTAGGGCGAAGGTCTCGGCCGTTCGCACGATCCCGGGAACGCGGGGGCTCCGGTCGGGGGCTCAGGACGTCTGGGCCGGCTCCTCGAACCAGCGGGCCGGCTGGTGCGAGCCGGGGCATCGCGAGTCCAGGAGCACGGTCTTGCCGTCCGGCGCGAGGGCGCCGTGGCTGCCGATCGTCAGGTCGAAGGGGACGCTCGACGCGGGCACCTCGATCGTGCGTCCGCACGTCTCGCATTCGGCGATCCAGAGCCTCATGCATCAGGGGTCGGCATGGCTCGACAGAACTTGAACGGGGCCGGGACGGTCGCGCGCGGATCGCGGGAGGGGACCTCCACGCGAGGGACCCGGGACGTCGTCCCGGGTCCCCGTACGGCCTCGGCCGATCCCGAGGCCGCGGCTCAGGCCGCGCGCTCGTGACGCACGATCACCACCGGGCAGGAGGCGTGGTGGGCGCACTGGGCGCTCACCGAGCCGAGCAACAGCTCGCGGAACCCGCCCATCCCGCGCGAGCCGACGACCAGCATGTCGGCGTCCTTCGACGCCTCCAGCAGCGCGGACGCCGCCGGGCCCTCGACCACGCGGGTCTCGATCTGGATCTCGGGTGCCTCCGTCCGGGCCGCCTCGGCCGCCTCGGCCAGCAGCTCCTCGGCCCCCTGTTCGAGGCCCTTGATCATCTCGTCGGGGATGGGCGCGAAGCCGTACCCGAACCCGACGCCCGTGACGGGGATCTCCCAGGCGGAGACGAGCTCCAGGCTCGCGCCGCGGAGCGTCGCTTCCCGCGCCGCCCACCGAACGGCGAGCGTGGCGGTCTGCGAACCGTCTACCCCGACCACCAGTCGTGCGCTCATCGTCATCCCTCCATCCGTCCCCGGCTCAGCCGTCGCGCGTGCCGACGGGGAGGTCGCCATCGTGGTGCTCGATCGTCACGTCCGAGCCCGGGAACACGAGCCCGACGTGTTCGTCGTCGGACCACTTGACCAGGTAGGGAGGGGCTCCGTCGGGACCGTGGACCTCGAGGATCTCGCCGGTCCGCTCGTGCTCGCCGACCTGATGACCGCGGACGACGATCCGATCTCCGACGCTCGCCTTCATCGTTCGCTCCTTCCCGCGCCGACGGAGTCGCGTCCCGGGGGCGCTCCGACGCGCCTTCCAGATCTCTCGCCTCGAAGGTACGAGCGCGCGGAGAGCCCCGGGAGGGGAGACCGACCCGCGGGAGGAGGGCCTCCCGGCCCGCGCGCGGTGGCCCGCAGCCCCTCAGCCCTTCACGACCCCGATGGGCCGGAGCCTGGCGACCCGCCTGGCCAGGCCGGCGCGCTCGCAGACCGCGACGACCTCGTCGACGTCCTTGTACGCGAAGGGTGCCTCCTCCGCGAGGCCGCGCGACGAGCGCGGGCGCACGGCGATCCCGGAGGCCTCCAGCTGCTCCCGGAGCTCCCGCCCGCGGATCTGCCGGAGCGCCGCGTGCCGGCTCAGGGTCCGTCCCGCGCCGTGCGCGGTCGAGGCGAAGGCGTCGCCGCCCCGGACGCCGACCAGCACGTGGGACGCCGTGCCCATCGAGCCGGGGATCAGCACGGGCTGCCCGAGCGCGCGCAGGTCCTCGGGCAGATCCGGATGACCGGGCGGGAGCGCGCGGGTCGCCCCCTTGCGATGCACGCACAGGAGCCGCGTCTTCCCCTCGACGGCGTGCCGCTCGAGCTTGGCGAGGTTGTGCGAAACGTCGTAGAGCAGATCCAGCCGGCGATCGCCCGTCGCGTGGGCGAACGCGTCTCGGGCCGCCTCCGCGAGCAGCTGCCGGTTCGCCCGGCCGTAGTTGGCGGCGGCCGACATCGCACCGAGGTACGCCCGCCCTTCGGGGGTCTGCACGGGAACGCAGGCGAGCTGGCGATCCGGGACGTGGATGCCGTACCTGGGCATCGCAGCCTGCATCGTCCGCACGTGGTCGGTGCAGATCTGATGCCCCAGGCCGCGGGACCCGGAGTGGATCATCACGCAGACCCGGCCGAGCGTCAGCCCGAACGCCGCCGCGACCTCGGCATCGTAGATCGCGTCGACGACCTGGACCTCCAGGAAGTGGTTCCCGCCCCCGAGGCTCCCCAGCTGGCGCCGACCCCGCTCGACCGCCGCACCGCTCACCCGCGACGGATCGGCGTCCGCGATCGCGCCGCCATCCTCGCACCGCTCGAGATCGCGATCGACCCCGTGGCCGCGTTCGACCGCGAAGCGAGCACCGCCGACGAGGACCTCGGTGACCTCCTCCCGATCGCGGAGCGTCAGGATGCCTCCCACGCCGACGCCCCTCGGGATCGCTCGGTCCAACGCGTCCATCAGCCGGTCCATCTCGGGCGCGAGCTCGTGCTCGGAGATGGACGAGACCAACAGCCGAACGCCGCACGAGATGTCGAACCCCACGCCGCCGGGCGACACGACGCCATCGCGATCGACGTCGGTGGCGGCGACGCCGCCGATCGGGAAGCCGTATCCCCAGTGGACGTCCGGCATCGCGTAGGAGGCCGTGGCGATCCCGGGCAGCGTGGCGACGTTGGCCACCTGCTCGAGCGCCTGCTCCGCCGCCACGTCCGGGAGGAGCGACCGCGACGCGAAGATCACGCCGGGAACCCGCATCTCACCCCTCGGTTCGATCCTCCAGCGGACGGGGGTCTCCGCGACGAGCTCGAGCTCCGACACGGCCTCCGTCATCGGTCGGTCGCTCCCGCCTCGATCACCCCGTAGTGACCGTCGTATCGGCGGTAGAGCACGGCTCCACGGTCGCTCTCCGCATCCACGTAGAACAGGGACCGCTCGTCCGTCTCGTTCAGGCGCTCGACCGCGGAGCCCAACCCCAGCCTCGGCGGCCGGGGTCCCGTCCGCAGCGGAGACGGCTCCCGCTCCGCCGATCCGGCCGGGGTCGCCCGTGAGATCTCGTAGCCGCCGCCGGGCAGGCGCCGCACGACCGCATCGCTGCCCGTCGCCGCGTCCACGAACAGATGGATGTCGTGGTCGAGCATCTCCATCTGCACCACGGCCTCCTCGGGAGCGCACCTGCTCAGGCCGTAGCGCTTGGTGCGAACGACCTCCCGCTCCTCCGCGGGCCGTGGGTAGAACCCGGGCCGGACGGTCGGCTCGTCTCCGTGGCGCCACTCGCCGGCAGCGGCGATCCCCGTGTGACGCCGCCGCAGGAACGCGATCCGGTGCCGGGCATCGACGAGCTGTCGTCGCGTGCGCTCCTCGGCGAGATCGATCGCGTCGCGGATGGTCGGCGCTGCGGCGTGGGCGCGAACCGGGTGGCCGTCGACGTCGAGCGTGACCGACACGATGATCGGCCGTTCGAGCGACGGGTCGGGCTCGTGCGTGATCTTGATCCGACCGAACAGCACGGGTGCGGGCGCCGCCCTGGCCGCGATCGCGATCTTCCCCTTCGCGTAGGAGACCATCGCCTCGTCGATCCCGGCGCCATGGCGCACCACGGTCAATGAGAGATCGGCTGCGTCGCGGGCTTCGAGGGGTCGGGTATCCATCGTGCCCTCCTTCCCTCACTCCACCCGCCATCGTGTCACCCTGGGTGGTCGCCCCCGAGGCCGGGGAGCCCCGAGCCGCGGGGGGCGATGGGCCCTTCCCCCACGGTGCCGGCCGCGTCACGCTCCACCCCCCGGGGGAGACGAGGATGACCACCGATCGAGATGTCGGAGCCGGGTTCCAACTGCTCGAACACCCGGCGGATCTGGGCATCCGTGCGTGGGGGCCGACGATCGAGGCGGCGTACGAGCAAGCGGGCTGGGGCCTCGCGGAGGTCCTCGGGGTCCGCGGTCCGGACGGTCTCGGCGAGCATGCCCGCCCGCGGCGGCGTCGGATCCACGCGAGCGGGGGGGATCGCGAGGAGCTCCTGGTCGACCTGCTGAACGAGCTCCTGACGCTGCACGAGACGCAGGACGCGGCGATCGCGGGGATCGAGGTGCGCGCGCTCACCGGAACCGAGCTGGACGCCCGCATCGAGCTCACGCCCCTCGGAACGGCGCCCGAGGGGATCCCGGTCAAGGGGGCGACGTTCCACCGACTCCGCGTCGACGAACGTCCCGACGGAAGGACCGAGGTCCGCGTGTACCTCGACGTCTGAGGGAGCTGCTCGGGCGAACGGGCGATGACGTACGGCGGCCGGCGGCGATCGCCGCCGGCCTCCACGGATCGGATGTTCGCGCTACGCGGCCTTGATCGCCTTCGGAGCGCGGACCGGGATCTCCTTGGGCTTCGGAGCCTCGAGCGCCTTCGCCGCTTGCGGGGCGACGACCTCGAGCACGCCGTCCTTGTATTCGGCCTTGATCGTGTCCTCGTCGAACCCCTCCGGGAGCGGAACGCTCCGCGTGAAGGTCCCGTAGGAGGTCTCCATCCGGTAGAAGTCCTTCTCCTCGACCTCCTCCTTGAACTGCCGTTCGCCGGAGATCACGAGCAACCCTTCCTGGACGGTCACCTTGATGTCCTTCGCCGGGTCCAACCCTGGCGCCTCCATCCGCACCACGAGGTCGCCCTTCCGCTCGTAGATGTCGATCGGAGGCACGAACGCCTTGCGTCCGAACACGGTCCGGGTGCCCAGGAACGAACGCATGAACTCGTCGATGCGCCGCTCCATCGCGAACAGGTCATCCCAATAGCCGGTCATCGTCATCGTCACCTCCCTCCCTCACCTCGAGCGTAGGACCGCGCCGGGTCGCCCGCTCATCGCGGGGTCCCGGCGCCCCCGGGCCCATCGCCTCTGGGCGGTGGGCCCCGGGCCTCTAGCGTGAAGTTGTGGGGAGACGTGGGTCTCCTCGTGGAGGAGGGGAGGGAGACGATGACGCGGCTCGAGCGGAGCACCATCGACGCCCGTCCCGAGCTCAAGCGCGAGATGGGTCTGTGGACCGCGACCGCGATGGTGATCGGCAACATGATCGGCTCCGGGGTGTTCCTGCTGCCGGCGGCGCTCGCGGTCGTCGCACTGCAGTACGGGTCGAGCGCGCTGCTCGCCTGGGTCGTGACCGGCGTCGGGGCGATGCTCCTCGCCGGGGTCTTCGCGACGATGGGCAAGGCCTACCCGAGGACGGGTGGGCCGTACGTCTACGCGCGTCGCGCGTTCGGGGACTTCGTCGGCTTCCAGACCGCGTGGGGCTACTGGATCGCGGCATGGGTCGGCAACGCGGCGCTCGCGATCGCGTTCGTCGGCTACACGACCGTGATCTGGCCCGGCCTGGCGGACAGCAAGCTGGCGATGGCCCTGCTCGCCGTCGGGGCGATCTGGCTCCTGACGCTCGTGAACGTCCTGGGCGTACGCGAGGGCGGACGGGTCCAGCTCGTCACGACGATCCTCAAGTTCGTGCCGCTCGCCCTGATCGGCGTGATAGGTCTGTTCTACCTGAACGCCGACCACTTCACGCCGTTCCTCGAGGCGACCGGCTCGGCGGGGCGACAGGGGCTGTCGCTCCTGCAGGGGATCACCGCGGCGATCGGTCTCACGCTGTGGGCGTTCATCGGTCTCGAGTCGGCCACCGTGCCGGCCGAGGAGGTGAGGGACCCGAAGCGGACGATCCCCCGGGCGACCTACCTGGGGACGGCGATCACGACCCTGATCTACATCGTGGCCACGGTGGCCGTGATGGGGATCATCCCGCTCGCGACGCTGTCGACGTCGAACGCGCCGTTCGCCGACGCGGCCACGTCGATCTTCGGCGGGACGTGGGGCAAGTGGGTGGCGGCCGTCGGGATGATCTCGGCGTTCGGCGCCTTGAACGGCTGGACGCTGTTGACGGCGCGCATCTCGCTCGCCGCGTCCGAAGACGGGCTGTTCCCGCGGTTCTTCGGGCGGGTGCACGGTGAGCGCCGGACGCCCGTGTACGGCTTGATCGCCGCCGCGGTGCTGGTCACCGGGCTGGTGTTCATGAACTACACCGGCTCGCTCGTCGACCAGTTCACGTTCATGCTGCTGCTCGCGACGCTGACGACCGTGGTGCCGTACGCGTTCGCGGCCGCGGCCGAGATCGCCCTGTTCATGAAGGAGCCCGCGCGATTCACGGGCGTGAAGTTCGTCCGTGACACGATCGTCGCGATCCTGGGCTTCGGGTACGCCGTGTGGGCGATGTACGCGACCGGCTCCGAGTCGATCGCGAAGGGGTACATCCTGCTGATGCTCGGGATCCCCGTGTTCCTCTACATGCGCTGGCGTCGCCAGCGCGACCGGATCCCGATCCGGACGGAGCACGTGGAGGTTCCCGAGATGCCGGAGCCGGCGCCGAGGCCGCTCGAGCGCACGCTCGAGACGGTCTGACGCGGCCGGCGTGGCAGGAGCGGCGAGGGGAGGCCGGGTGGCCTCCCCTCGCTAGCATCGCCGTCGTGGACGCGATGGACGGGATCGCGGCGCTGGCGATCGACGAGGCGCTCGCGTCCTGCGACAGCCGGCGGGAGGGGCTCAACTCCGACGAAGCGGCGGCCAGGCTCCTCGCGGACGGGCCGAACGTGCTGCCCGCGCCGCGCCAACCCGGCGCCCTCCGCCGGTTCGTCGCCCAGCTGACGCACTTCTTCGCCGTGATGCTGTGGGTCGCCGCCGCGCTCGCGGTCGTCGCCGGCCTGCCCGTGCTCGGCGTCGCGATCGCCGTCGTGGTCGTCGTGAACGGCGCGTTCAGCTTCGCGCAGGAAGAGCGTGCCACCACCGCGGCGGCGTCGCTCCGCGAGCTCGTACCCACGACCTCCGTCGCGCTGCGCGACGGCAGCCGGGTGAGCCTGCCCGTGACGGAACTGGTCCGTGGCGACGTCGTCGTGCTGCAGGAGGGGAGCCGGATCGCGGCCGACGCCCGGCTGATCGAGAGCGACGGCTTGCTGGTGGATGAGTCGACCCTATCCGGCGAGTCGCGGCCGGTCTCGCGATCCGCGACGGGATCCGGTGACGAGGGCTGCGTCTTCGCAGGCACCTACGTCTCGTCGGGGTCCGGTCGCGCGGTCGTGTTCGCCACCGGTTCACGGAGCCGGATCGGCGGGATCGCCACGCTGACCGGCTCGGTCGTGCGGCGGCCGACGCCGCTCCGCCAGGATCTGAACCAGGCCGTGAGGGCGATCGCCGCGATCGCCGTCGCCTGCGGTGCGGTGTTCTTCGTGGCCACCATCGCGATCGGCACGGACCCGCAGGACGGCTTCCTGTTCTCGCTGGGGGTGATCGTCGCGCTCGTCCCCGAGGGGCTGATGCCGACGCTCACCCTCTCGCTCGCGATGAGCGCCACGCGGATGGCGAAGGCTGGCGCCTTGGTCCGGCACCTGGAGGCGGTGGAGACGCTCGGTGCCACGACGGTGATCTGCTCGGACAAGACGGGGACCATGACGACCAACCAGATGACGGCCCGCCGTGTCTGGACGCCGAGCCGTTCGGTGTCCGCGACCGGTTCCGGATGGGCGGGGGGCGGCACGCTGCTCGAGGCGGATCGTCCGCTCGACCCCGCCTCGCTCGACGAGCTCCAGGATCTGCTCCGCGCCGCCGCGCTCTGCGGTAACGCGCACGTCGAGCGTCGAGACGGCCGATGGCTCCCGGTCGGTGATCCCACCGAAGGGGCCCTCCAGCTGCTCGCCCACAAGGGTGGGGTCGACCGCGAGGAGGCCGAACGCCGGACCCCGAGGATCCGCGAGTACCCGTTCGGCTCGGTGCGTCGCCGGATGACGACCCTGCATCGGCGCCCCGACGGCTCGTCGGTGGCGTACACGAAGGGCTCGCCGGAGGCCGTCCTCGAGGTCACCGGCCGGATCCGTCGCGGCGCGGATGACGCGCCGCTCGGGGCGGCTGACCGGGACGCCATCACGACGGCCGCGGACGAGCTGGCCCGACTCGGGCTCCGGGTGATGGCCGTGGCGATGCGCGAGGTCGGCCCCGTGGTCCCGCCGTCGGCCGCCGACGTTGAACGTGACCTCGGGTTCCTCGGGCTCGTCGGCCTCGAGGATCCGGTACGACCCGAGGTCGCCCCCGCCGTCGACGCGTGTCGGCGCGCGGGCATCCGGGTCGTGATGATCAGCGGGGACCATCCGGAGACGGCGCGGACCGTCGCCGACGCCGTCGGGCTGCGGGCGGGCGAGGTCGTCCTCGGCGCGGACCTGCCCGAGGACGACGACGAGCTCCGCCGGCTGATCGCGGACCCCGCGGTCGAGGTGCTCGCTCGGGTGGCGCCGGAGCAGAAGCTCCGGATCGCCCGGGCCCTGCAGGCAGGCGGCTCGATCGTCGCGATGACCGGCGACGGCGTGAACGACGCCCCCGCCCTGCGGCAGGCGGACATCGGCGTGGCGATGGGGGCGTCCGGCACGGACGTGGCCCGTGAGGCCGCCGACCTGATCCTGCTGGACGACAGCTTCGCGCACATCGTCGATGCGGTGGAGGAGGGGCGGGCGGCGTTCGACAACATCCGCAGGTTCCTGACCTATCACCTGACCGACAACGTCGCGGAGCTGACACCGTTCGTGGTGTGGGCGCTCTCGGCCGGCCGGATCCCGCTGATGATCTCCGTGCTGCAGGTCCTCGCCCTCGACATCGGGACCGACCTGCTGCCCGCGCTCGCGCTCGGCGCGGAGCGCCCCGAGGCCGGCGTCATGGATCGCCCCCCGCGCCGCCGGAACGAGCACCTGCTCTCGCACCACGTGCTCGCGCGGGCGTTCGGGTTCCTCGGTCCGATCGAGGCGGTGCTCTCGATGGCGATGGTCCCGATCGGCGCGGCGATCGCGTACGGCTGGAGGCCCGGCTCGTCCCTGCCGGCCGGCTCCGACCTCGAGGTGCTCTCGGCCATGGTCTTCGCCGCGATCGTCTGCATGCAGATGGCGAACGCCTTCGCCTGCCGGAGCGATCCGGCCTCGCTCCGCTCCATCGGTCCGCTCGCGAACCGGCTGCTGCTCGCGGCGGTCGGCGCGGAGCTGCTCCTGCTGCTCGGGTTCCTCTACCTCCCCGGGCTGTCGGGGGTGCTGGGCAACGGCCCGATCACGGCCGAGCTCTGGATCCCGGTGGCCGTGACACCGTTCCTGCTCCTCGCGGCCGAGGAGGGTCGGAAGGCCTGGGTGCGACGCCGGGCGACGTGAGGCGGAGCGGGCCTACTCGACGGATCCCGGCGTCGTGGTGTGACGGGCCAGGTAGGCGGCGGCCTCGGCGCGGCGAGCCACCTCGAGCTTGGACAGGATGCTCGACACGTAGTTCTTGACCGTCTTCTCGGCGAGGTGGAGCTCCTCGCCGATCTCCTTGTTCGTGCGACCGTCCGCGACGAGCGTGAGGATGCGCTCCTCCTGCGGCGACAGACGCGCCAGGCGCTCGTCCTTCAGCAGGTGCTTGCCCCTGCGGAGCCGGTCCAGGACGGCGTTGGTCACCGAGGGGTCGAGCAGGCTCTCCCCGGCCCCGACGGCGCGGATCGCGCGCACCAGGTCCCCGGAGCGCACCTGCTTCAGCACGTAGCCGGACGCGCCCGCCATGATCGACGCGAAGAGCGCCTCGTCGTCGGCGAACGAGGTCAGCATCAGGACCTTCGTATCGGGGTGGTTCGCGCGGATCTCCCGCGTGGCCTCGATGCCGCTGCCGTCGGCGAGCCGCACGTCCATCACCACGACGTCGGGCCGGGTCCGGTCCGCCTCGTCGATCGCCTCGCGGACCGTGCCCGCCTCGGTCGTGACGTGGATGTCGTCCTCGGCCTGGAGCATCGCGCGGATCCCGTTGCGGACGACCTCGTGGTCGTCCACCAGCATCACGCGGAGCGGCGGCTGCTTCTTCGTCGCCATCGGCCTGCGATGGTAGCCCGTCGGGCGCCCGGCGGCCCGCGGCGCGGGCGGCACCTCACGAGGTGAGCTTCGAGGCCTCGCCGATCGGGGCGCCGGCGTGCTCGAGCGCCATCACGGCCTCCGCGACGCCGTCGAGGAAGTCCTTCAGGGTGGCCTCGGCCACGCGGAACAGGACGACCCGGTCGATCACCCGTCCGACGGCCTTGAGCGGCGGCGCGTAGCGCGCGCTCATCGCGAGCTGGACCCGGCCCGGTCCGAGCGGGGCGATCTCGAGGTCGGCATCGAGGGACGGGAACAACCCGGCGCCCCCCGACGGCACCCAGCGGAGCGGCAGCAGGGTCTTCGTTCCCGCGCGGACCGGTGCTCCGACCGTGATCGCGACCTCGCGGGCCACCCGGATCTTCTCCCCGAAGCCCACGTCGGCGAGCAGCTCGTCCCCGCGCCGGTTCGCGTGCTCGGCCAGGCCCGGCAACCACGAATCGGGCTCGAGCGTCAGCAGGTGCTCGACCCGCTCCGTCGACAGGGGGATCTCCACGAAGTATCGCGCGAACATGGCACCGAGTGTGGGTGTCGGTGGGCGATGCGAGAGGGGGCCAACGTCCCGGCCGGGGGGGGACCAGCGGCCCCGTCCGACCGTGAGCCCGGTCCGCAGACTCCCTCCGACCCGATCCGGCCGACCCGATCCGGCTGACGACGCGGAAGACGCACGGGAAGGAGCACGCACATGACCCGATCGATCCGAGGGGCCACGCTCGCGCTGGTCGCGGCCCTGGCTCTGGTCGCGGCCGGCTGCACCGGAGACGACGCCACGGCCGGCGCGGAGGGGGAGCAGGCCGCGGCGGCGCCGGCGACGGTCGAGGTCATGCTCTCGGACTTCGCGATCGACCCGTCGGCGATCACGGTCCCGGTGGGCGCCGACCTGACGTTCTCGGTGATGAACCACGGCCCCTCGCCGCACACGTTCGCCATCGATGTCGGCGGCGAGACGTACGACACGGGCGAGATCGCCGCCGGAGCGACCGGGACCCTCGACGTGCCCGCCTTGGATGCGGGCACGTACGACGCGTACTGTTCGGTCTCGGGCCACGTGGACCTCGGGATGACGGCGACCGTGACGGCCTCCGCCGACGTGACGAGCGCGGCCGGTGCGTCCGGTGCGACCGGCGCCACGGGCGCGTCGCACGCGAACATGACGGCCGCCGAGATGGCCCAGGGCCACGAGCAGGGCGTCAAGGACTTCCTGGCCGGCGATCAGACCGCGACGCAGGGCAACCAGCCGCTCGAGCCGGAGATGGACGGCGACGTGAAGGTCTTCAGCCTCACCGCGTGGAACGTGAAGTGGGAGGTGTCGAAGGGGCAGTTCGTCGACGCGATGGCGTTCAACGAGCAGATCCCCGGCCCCGTGATCCGCGTGAACCTGGGCGACCGGGTGCGGATCGTCGTGCAGAACCAGATGGATCAGCCGTTCGTCCTGCACTTCCACGGGATGACCGTCCCGAACGAGATGGACGGCGTCCCCTTCATCACGCAGCCGCCGGCGATGCCGGGCGAGTACTGGGTGTACGAGTTCACGATCAAGGACCCGCCGGGGATGTACGTGTACCACTCGCACTTCAACTCGACGGAGCAGGTCGGCAAGGGGCTGTACGGCGCGATCTACGTCCAGCCGCCGAACGACCGCTGGACGTACCCGGAGCTGACCGTCGATCCGACCACCGGCGCGACGTCGGTCACGGGCACGGTGCAGGCGACGAGCGAGGAGACGCTGTTCCTGGGGGACGGCCCGCTCGGCTACGTGCTGAACGGCAAGTCGTTCCCGGCCACGACGCCGATCGTCGCGAACCGGGGCGACTGGGTCCTGGTCCACATCGCGAACGACGGCGCGATGATCCATCCGATGCACCTGCACGGCTACCACTTCGAGGTGGTGGCGGAGGACGGGTTCCCGCTCCAGAACCCGTACATGGCCGACACGCTCATGGTCGCGCCGGGACAGCGGTTCGACGTGCTCGTGCACGCCATCTACCCGGGAGCGTGGGCGTTCCACTGCCACATCCTTCCGCACGTGGAGGGGCCGCATGGGATGTACGGGATGGTGACCGCGCTGGTCGTGCAGTGACCCGGGGCGACAGGCGGCCGCGTGGGCGGTCGCCCGTCCCTCATCCGGGGAGGAAGACGCGCACGGTCGTTCCCTCGTCGTCACCGCTCACGATCTCGAGGGTGCCGCCGAGCGATCCCGCGCGCTCGCGGAGGTTCGCGAGGCCCATGCCGGCCGACAGGGTCGAGGGATCGAACCCGCCCCCGTCGTCGTCCACCTCCAGCAGGACGCCCCCGGCCGGGTCGCGGACCAGGCGCACGCGGCACGTCGTCGCGTCGGCGTGGCGCCCGATGTTGGACAGGGCCTCCCGCACGATCTGCACGATGTCTGCCGCCTGAGAGGCCAGGTAGCTCGCGGCGTCCTCGTCCACGTCCACGATCGTGACGACGCCGGAGCGCTCGGAGAACTCGCGGCCGAGCTCCTGCAGGGCCTGATCCAGCTGCCGGTCGGCGAGGATCCCCGGGCGCAGCCCGAAGATGTAGTTGCGGAGGTCGCGGATCGCGTGGTCCACGTCCTCCACGGCGGATTCGAGCCGCCGGACCGTCTCGGGCTCGGTCGAGATCGACGCGAGGCCCTGCAGGCTCATCCCGACCGCGAAGAGCGATTGGATCACGCCGTCGTGGAGCTCCTTCGCGATCCGCTCCCGTTCGTCCATCATCTCGAGGCGACGCAGCTCGACCGCCGCCCGCTCGGCCTCGTCGTGAAGGCGGGCGTTCTCGACGGCCACGGCGGCCTGCGTGGCGAGGACCATCAGCACGCGTTCGTCTTCGTCGTCGAACGCGTCCGCGCCCTGCTTGTCCGTGAGGTAGATGTTGCCGAAGACGCGCCCGCGGCCGACCACCGGCGCTCCGAGCAGCGAACGCATCGGGGGATGGTTGGGCGGGAACCCGACGGAACGGGGGTCGTCGGCGATGCTCGGGATCCGGAGGGGGAGCCCCTCGGTGATCAGCACCCCGAGCAAGCCGTGTCCCACGGGCGGGTCCCCGATGGCGGCTCGCTCCTCGTCCGAGAGCCCCACCGTGACGAACTCCTCGATCGCTCTGCCGTCGTGGGTGAGGACGCCGAGCGCGCCGTAGGTCGCGTCGGTCAGATCCACGGCGATCTCGACGATCCGCCGCAGGACCGCATCCAGCGAGAGCTCGGCGGCCAGGACCATCCCGGCCTCGATCAGCCGCCGATCGGACTCGGCCTCGTCCGTCACCTCAGGCATCCCGGCTTGAGGGTAGTGCAGCCCGGAAGGGGTCGGCTACGCGCCGGCCGGGGCGCCGCTCGCGGACTCGATCCGGACGCGGGCGTCGACGACGACGGCCCGGTCCGTGAGCACGATGACGGGGTTGCAGTCCATCTCGACGATCTCGGGATGCGCCTCGGCCATCCGCCCGACCCGCAGGATCACGTCCTCGAGCGCCGCCACGTCCGCCCGCGGGGCCCCCCGGTAGCCGTCGAGCAACGGGAAGGTGGAGAGCGAGCGGACCATGTCGCGGGCATCCAGATCCGTCAGGGGCGCCACGCGCACCTCGACGTCGCGGAGCAGCTCCGCGGCCACCCCGCCGGCGCCGCACGCGACGACCGGGCCGAACCGGGGGTCGACCGCCACCCCGACCAGCAACTCGGGGCCGTCGTCGACCTGCTCCTGGATGAGGAAGGCCTCCGGCGGGCTGCCGGCCCGGTCGAGCCGCTCCGCCATGGCGGTCGCCTCGGCGACGACCTCGTCGCGTCCCCGCAGGCCGAGTCGCACGGCGCCGACGTCCGTCTTGTGGACCGGCCCGACCGCCTTGAGGACCACCTGGCCCTGGAGCCGCTCGGCCGCCACGCCCGCGGAGGCCGGATCGTCGGCCCGCTCGCTCCGGGGGACGCGGATCCCGTAGCAGCGCAGCAGCCGCTCGACCTCCGACGGGTCGAGCCACTCCGCCCCGCGGGCGAGGGCCTCGGACAGGATGCCGGCGGCCTCCACGGGGCGGAGATCGGGCAGCGTCGGCAGGTGTCCGGGCGGGCGCTCGCGCCAGCGGCCGTACTCGGCGGCGCGTGACAGTGCGATCGCCGCCTGCTCCGGGTACGGGTAGGTCGGGATCCGCGACCCGGCCTCGCGGAACGACTCGGGGATCCCGTCGGCCGTCATGAACGCCGACAGGATCGGGAGCTCGCCGCCCAGGGAGCGGGCCGCCTCGGCGATCCCTTCCGCGACGTCCGGGACGAGCGACTCGAGCGGCGGGATGAAGATCACGATCACCGCGTCGACCTCCCCGGAACCCGCCACGACCCGGATCGCCTCCGTGTAGTCGGAGCCCTTCGCCGAGGCGATCATGTCGACGGGGTTGGCGGTCGCCGCCTCCGGCGGCAGGATCCGACCGAGGGCCGCTCGGGTCTCGGCGGTGAACTCCGGGATCGCCAGCCCGCGCGCCTCGGCCGCGTCCGCGCACTGCACCGCCAGGCCCCCGGCGTTCGTCACGATCCCAACGCGGTTGCCCTTGGGGGCGGGCTGCGCCGTCAGGAGGGCAGCCACGTCGAGCATCTCCTCCAGCGTGTCCGTCCGGATGACGCCGTTCTGGCGGAAGAGGGAGCCGAGCGTCCGATCCGATGCGAGCATCGCCGCCGTGTGCGATGCGGCGGCGCGCCGCCCCGCCTCGCTCCGTCCGCTCTTGACCGCGACGATCGGCTTCGCCCGGCCGATCCGCTGCGCGAGGTGGGCGAACCGCACCGGGTTCCCGAAGGATTCGAGGTACAGCAGGATCACGTCGGTGCGCGGGTCCTCGGACCAGAAGCTCAACACGTCGTTGCCCGACAGGTCGGCCTTGTTCCCGACCGAGAGGAAGCTCGAGAGCCCCATCCCGAGCCGCGCGGTGTGCGCGATCACGGCCAGCCCCACGGCTCCGCTCTGGGAGAGGAAGCCGACTCGTCCCTCGAGGGGTGCGCTCGTCGAGAACGTGCCGTTCAACCCGACGGCGGGATCGGTGTTCACGATCCCCATGCAGTTCGGGCCGATGATGCGCATCCCGTAGGCGCGACAGATCGCCACGAGCTCCTGTTGGAGCGCGGGGCCTTCGCCCCCCGTCTCGGCGAAGCCCGCCGAGATCACGACGAGCCCGCGCACGCCGTGCTCGCCGCACGCGCGAGCCACGTCGGGGACCAGCGGTGCCGGCACCGCGATGAAGGCGATGTCGACCGGGCCGGGGACCTCGCGGATCGACGGGTAGGCGGTCACTCCCTGCACGGCGGGGGCGCTCGGGTTCACGGGGTAGACGACCCCGGTGAAGCCGGAGGTCAGCAGGTTGCGGGCCAGGCGTCCCCCGATGGACCCCGGATCGCGCGAAGCGCCGATCACGGCGACCGCCGACGGCTCCATGAACACGCGGATCGCCTCCGCGGACGCCCGGGTCTCGCGATCCTCGAAATGCCGGCCGGCGTCCTCCGTGAGCGTCGTCGGGAAGGTGACCTCGATGGTCCCGGCCTTCGCACGGATCTGCGGCGCGAACCCGCTCTCACGGAACACGCCGATCATCGGGTGGTTCTCGGGCAGGACCTCGGCGACGAAGGTCTCGATCCCCTGGTCCCGGGCGACGGCGGCGAGATGGCCCAGCATGATCGAGCCGAGGCCGCGCCCCTGTAGCCGGTCGGCCACGCTCATGCCGATCTCGGCCAGGGAGCGATCCGTGCGGAAGTACTGCGCACCCCCGACGACCTCCCCCTCGTCGCCTCCGGTCAGCGCGAGGAGCGTGACGTGTTCGGCCGGATCCACGTGTACGGCCTTCTCAGCGACCGAGCCGACGTCGATCGAGGGGGAGAAGAACCGCAGCTGCCGGCTCGTCGGGGAGAGCCCGATCAGGTAGTCCTCGACGCGGACGCGGTCGTCGTCCCGGGCGGGCCTGATCAGGACGGTCGAGCCGTCGCGCAGGACCGCGTCGACCGGCTGGGGCAGGCCTCTGTCGCTCATGTCCGCCATCCTCGGGTCGGGCGCCAACGTGAGGATAGGTCGAACGGCCCGGGGGAGCTGGGCAAGGTCCCGTCCGAACCGAGCCACGGGACCCCTCCCAGCCCTCGGGACCTCCGCCATCCTGCACGCATCGGAAACATGATCCCGGGAAGGGGGACGACGATGGACCGCAAGGTGTGGGACCAGATGGTCAGCTCGGCGGCCGCGGTGGTCGCGGTCGTGCTGATCGTCCTGGGCGGGCTCGCGATCTTCGGCGGGAACTTCGCCCAGGACAACGTGACGGATCGGCTGGAGCCACAGAACGTCACGTTCCCGCCGTACGAGGCCATGTCGCCGGAAGAGCAGGCGGCGGTCGGCGATTTCGCCGGTCAGCAGGTCGTGAACGGCGAGCAGGCGAAGGCGTTCAGCGATTACATCGCCGGGCACCTCGAGGGTGTGAACGAGGGGGCGACGTACTCGGAGACGAGCGCCGCGGCCCGTGAGGAGGGCCTCGACCCGGACACGGCGGCCGAGCTCCAGGCGAAGGCCGACACGCTGTTCAAGGGCGAGACGCTCCGCGCGATCCTGCTCAACGCCTACGGCTGGTGGACGGTCGCCACGATCGCCCTGTATGCCGGCTACGTGATGGTGGCGGCGGGGATCGTCCTCGGCATCCTGGCCATCTTCGGCTTCCGTCACGCGAAGCGCGCGGCGGCCAAGCAGGCGGCGGCGCCGACGGTGGTCACGCCGGAGCGCGTGACCCAGGACGCCTAGCCCGCAGGACCCGGAAGACCGCCCGAACCCCTCGGGCGGTCTTCCTGCATGCCGGGGCCGGTCGACCCGGTCCCATCGACGGACCGGCCCGCCGGTCCGATGCGCCGCCGTATCGGCCGAACGGCCGTCGCCAAGACGGGGGGCCGGTGCGAAGATGCCGCCGTGAGGGCCCGGGGAGCGCGCGTCGTCCTGGTGCTGTTCGCCGCGCTGACGGCCGGCTGCACGCAGGAGGTGGTCCAGGCGTGGCGCCCGCCGTCGCCGGCTCCCGCGGCCGAGCTCGGCGGGCCCGTCGTCCTGGGCGCCTCGGGGACGAACGTCCCGGTCCTGCCCGCCGGCACGTACGTGGCCACCGCCCTGCTCCCGCGCCTGGACGTGTGGCGCAAGCCGGACGTCCAGGCCGGCAAGACGTTCGTGTTCGACCCGGTCAACCCCGTGGGTCAGGAGCTCTCGTTCCTGGTGACCGACGCCGTGCGCGACGGGACAGGCGAGGCCTGGCTGAGGATCCTCGTGCCCGTGCGACCGAACGGCGCGAGCGGATGGGTGCAGAAGTCCGACGTCAGCATCCGGCGGGTGCGCGAGAAGATCGTCGTGGATCTCTCCGACCGCCTCCTCGTCCACTCGCGCAACGGGAGGATCGTCCACCGGTTCAGCGTCGGGATCGGAACCGCGTCGACGCCGACGGCGACGGGGCGGTTCTACGTGTGGGCCCAGGTACCGCAGGCCGACCCGGCCGGTCCGTACGGGGTGTTCGCGCTCGGGCTGTCCGGCTTCTCCGACGTCCTGCTGAACTGGCCCGGGGGCGGACGGATGGCGATCCACGGCACCGCCGACCCGTTCGATCGGGGGCAGATGGTCTCCCATGGGTGCGTCCGTGTGTACAACCCGCAGATGCGCCAGCTCGAGCGGGTGCCGCTGGGCACGCCCGTGATGATCCGGCCGTAGCGCGCCGCCCGGCGCTCACGGCCGTATCGGGGCCCGCTGGGCTAGGTTGTCTGCGAGCTTCCCGAACGGATCGGAGCGCTCATGGACGCGGCCATCAGCACCCACGACCTCTCGAAGCTGTACGGCACCACCGAGGCCCTCGTCGGGTTGAACCTGGACGTGCCGCCCGGCGAGGTGCTCGGCTACCTCGGGCCGAACGGCGCCGGCAAGACGACGACGATCCGCCTGCTCCTGGGGCTGATCCGGCCGTCGGCGGGTCGGGCCGAGATCCTCGGGATCGACTGTCAGGACGAGCCCGTGTCCGTCCACCGTCGCGTGGGGTACGTGCCGGGCGAAGCGAGCCTGTGGCCCTCGCTCACGGGGAGCGAGACGCTGCACCTCCTCGGACGGGTCCACGGTCGGCTCGACGCGGCCTACCGGGACGCGCTGATCGAGCGGTTCGAGTTCGATCCGACGCGGAAGGTCCGGACGTACTCGAAGGGCAACCGTCAGAAGGTGGTCCTGATCGCCGCGCTCATGTCGCGGGCCGAGGTCCTGATCATGGACGAGCCGACCGCCGGGCTCGATCCGCTCATGGAGCGGGCGTTCCGCGAGTGCGTCGCGGAGGCGAGGGACCGGGGACAGACGGTGTTCCTCTCCTCGCACATCCTGGCGGAGGTCGAGGCGCTCTGCGACCGGATCGCGATCCTTCGCTCCGGTCGTCTGGTCGAGATCGGGACGCTCGCGGAGATGCGGCACCTCTCCGCGCTGCAGGTCGAGGCCGAGCTCGACGGCACCGTGCCCGATCTCTCCCGCGTCCCGGGCGTGAGCGCCGTCCAGGTCGAGGGCTCGCGGCTCCGCTGCGAGGTGACCGGATCGATCGAGCCGCTCCTGGCTCTCCTGTCGAGCGCGGGGGTCCGGCACCTCACGAGCCGAGAGCCGTCGCTCGAGGAGCTGTTCCTGTCCCACTACGGGGCGGACGGCGTCTCCTCGGAGGCGAGGATCGATGGTGGGTAGGGGCCGCGACACCTACGGAGACCGCCGGGCGTCGAGGGTCGTGGCGGTCACGACGGCCAGGCGGGCCGGACGGCCGGGAGCCCTCTGGGGTCTGGTCTTCGGGGCGACGATCGCGGCCTCGGCGACCACGTACACTTCCGCCTTCCCGACGGCCGCATCCCGGGCGCTGGTCGCTCGCTCCCTCGAGGGGAACGCGGGGTTCGAGGCGCTGTTCGGCCCGATCCATCGGATCGACACCGTGGCGGGCTACACGGCCTACAAGTCGGGCATGTTCGCGGTCATCCTCGCCGCGATCTGGGGGCTCCTGATCGCGACGCGCCTCCTCCGCGGGGAGGAGGACGCCGGCCGGTGGGAGCTGTTCCTCTCCGGACGGACGACGCGGGGGCGCGCGGCGGGGCAGGCGGCGATCGGGCTGGGCGTGGGGGTCGTGGCGCTGTGGCTGCCGACCGCGGTGCTCACCGCCGCCGCGGGCGGTGGCTCGAAGGTGGGGATCGGGGTCGGGGCGTCCCTGTTCTTCGCGGCCGCGATCGCGGCGGCCGCGGCGATGTTCATGGCGATCGGCATGTTCGTCGGCCAGCTCGCCGCGACGCGGCACGACGCGAACCTGATCGGGGCGGGCGTGCTCGCGGGCTCGTACCTGATCCGGATGGTCGCGGACTCCGACGCGGCGCTCGGCTGGCTGCGGTGGGCCAGCCCGCTCGGCTGGATCGAGGAGCTCCGACCGCTCACCGGGTCGAGCCCGCTCGCGTTCGTCCCGATCGTCGTCCTCGTCGGCGCCCTGGTGGGCTCGGCGACCCTGATCGCGGGCCGGCGGGACCTCGGGACGGGCGCCCTCGCCCGGGAGGAGGCGCCTCGCTCGCGCACCCTCTTGCTCGGGGGACAGGCCGGCCTCACGCTGCGCCTTTCCCGCCCGGCGATCGCCGCGTGGCTCGGGGCGTTCGCGGCGACCGGCCTCGTCTTCGGTCTGGTCGCGCAGGCCGCGGGCAGCGGCCTGCGCGGCTCGCCCGGCATCGAGCGCGCCATCGAACGGCTCGGCGCGACCCGCGCCGGCGCGGCGTCCTACGTGGGGTTCGTGTTCCTGTTCGCGGCCGGCCTGGTGGCGATCGCGGTGGCCGGACAGATCGCGGCGGCCCGGAACGAGGAGGCGTCCGGGCACCTGGAGAACCTGCTCGTCCGTCCCGTCGCGCGGTGGCGATGGCTCGGCTTCCGCCTCGCTCTCGGCGCCGGCCTCGTGGTCGCGGCCAGCGCCGTCGCCGGTCTGGCGGCCTGGGTCGGTGCCTCGAGCCAGGACACCGGCATCGGGTTCGGGGATCTGCTCGTGGCGGGGCTGAACGTCGCCCCTCCGGCCGTCTTCGTCCTCGGCGTCAGCGCGCTCGTGTTCGGACGGTGGCCGCGCGCGGCGATCGGGTTCGCGTACGGGCTGGTCGTGTGGTCGTTCTTCGTCGAGACGATCGCGGCGGTCTTCGACTCGAACCACTGGTTCATGGACACCTCGCCGCTGCTGCACATCACGCCCGCGCCCGCGGCCGAGCCGGATCTGACCGCGGCCGCGTGGCTCGTGGGGCTCGGGTTGCTGGCGGCCCTGGCGGGGATCGCGCTCTTCGGCAGGCGCGACGTGGTGGGTGAATGACCGGCACCGCGTCCGGATCGTTGCCCCGCCCGGGGACGCGACGCCGCTAGCCGCGGGGCGGGTTCCAGGGCCCGACGCCTCCGAGGCGCTCGGGCGTGACCCGGGTGACGAACCCCGGCGGCGGGTCGGGCATCGGCGGGAACACGGCGTCCGGCCCGATGTAGGTGTGCGCGAGCCGCTGGAGGACCTCGGCGGCGCCCCCTTCGGTCACGCGCGCCGTCCCGTACACGACCAGGTACTCGAGCAGCCCCCAGGCGTTGGTGGTGGTCGATGGGATCGACAGGGCGATGCGCGGGTCCCGGCGGAGGTTCCGGAGCTTCCGTTGATCGGGGAGCGTCGCCAGGACGATCTCGTCCCCCTCGAGCCCGACCCAGGCGGCGGTGACCTGCGGGCCACCGTCCTCGTCGAGCGTGACGACGTGCGCGACGGCGTCGCTCTCGATCAGCGCCCGAGCCGCCTCGGGCAGGGGGATCACGGCCACGGCCGGATGCTACCGCTCAGTGGGCCGTCCGCGCTCCGAGGAAGGAACGGTCGCCGATCCACAGCGCCGGTGGCGCGGCCAGCATCACCGCGATCGCATCCAGCCGCGGGGCGTACGGGGCCCGCTTGGCCGTGAAGCGCTCGAACGCGTCGTCCACCGGCCGGACCGAGTAGCCCTCGGCCTTCATGTCGCGCAGCACGTCCTCGAACTCGTCGCGCTGGATCACCGCCTCCCGTTCCGTGAGCCGGAAGTAGTAGAAGAGGTCTTCCACGGCGTGGACCGCCGTCCCGTACAGGAGCTTGGCGTGCCCGTCGGGCTCGCCGTCGACCGACGTGATGACGAGCGTCGCCGCGTCGAGCACGGAGCCGAGGGACGTGACCCACGACGTCTGGTCGTGGGGCGAACGGAACAGCGCGAGCAGCGGGTAGGACATGTGGGTCTCCAGCACGTCGGCGACCCACCGCTCCCACTCCGCGAAGAGCTCCGGCAACGAGGAGGCGACCCCGGCGCCTCCCATCCGGTGGAGCAGCTCCGGCCCGGACGGCGGCGACCCGGCCCGCGCGTCCAGCAGGAGCACCCCGACCTCGCGTCGGTTGAACGCCTGGTAGAGCACCGGGAGGTAGCCGATCACGACCGCGACGAGCCCGAGGCCCGCCGCACCGGCGATCACGACCACCGCCCGCGTCCATCCCGTGGCGACGACGTCTCCGAACCCGATCGTGAACAACGAGGACCCGCTGAAGTACAGGGCGGAGCCGAACGAGCCGTCGCTCCCGTCCACGCCGTGCGTGAAGGCGGTGCTCCACAGGATCAGCCCGAACCCGAGCACGAGCAGGGTCGCCCAGCCCACCAGCAAGAGGAAGAAGAAGAAGGGGGCCGCCACGGCCAGGATCCGCTCCCGGGCCTCGACGGTCCGGCGACGCAGCGCGACCCAGCGCCACGGGCGCCACAGCACGAGGAACAGGATCCGGCTCAGGCGGAACCGCCCGCGCGCCGCCCGCGGCATGACCAGGGTCCGGAACACGTCGAGCAACGCCCAGACCAGGATCAGGATGCCCGCGGGTAGCGCGACCCACTGCATCCGCGCAGCCTACACGCGCGTCGTCGTCATACTGAGGCCATGACGCACCCGCCGGATCCGGAGCTGATCGCCGAGGAGCAGCGCCTCTGGACGGAGCTGCATCGGCTCGTCGACACGCTGCCGCCGGAGCGGGTCGCCGAGCCCGGCTACTTCGCCGAGGGATGGTCGGCGAAGGACCTCGTCGCGCACGTCGGGAGCTGGCTCGCCGAAGCGGGGGCCGTCCTCGAACGCATCCGAGCGGGCACCTACCGGCCCGAGGAGATCGACATCGACGCGATGAACGCCGCGTTCTACGACGCGATGCGCGACGTCGCGTTCTCCGACGTCCGGGCCCAAGGGATCGCGGCGCGCAACCGCATGCTTCACGCGTGGACCGCCCTCCCGGAGGGGTCGGCCGAGGCGGATCGTTGGATCCGCAAGGCCGGACCCCAGCACTACGCGGAGCACCTGCCGCGGCTCAGCGACTGGGTCGCGGAGCTCGGCGCTCAGTAGATCCCGCCGCCGCTCCCGCTCTGGAGGATCAGGTACACGACGCCGTACACCACCGCACCCGCCGCCACGTAGATCAACAGCCACTTCTTCCAGTTGCGGCCGTAGTTCCGCTTCGTCCCCCGTGACTCGTCCATCGTCGGCCTCCTCCCGTCAGCCATCGGGTTCCACGTCTCACGGGCTGCAACCTCCATCGACCGCGACGACCTTCCGCATCCGCGTGTGACATGCATCACATCGGGCCGAACCGGTGCGTCCACTCGTGGGCGGCAGCGGTCAGGCCCGTCGACGCGCCAGGTGGAGGCGCACGGGCTGAGAGACGCCCTTCAGGGCGAACGATCCGACCACCGTGAAGGCGACGTCCCCCGACCCGACGCGGTCCACGACCTCCTGGCTCACGAGCACCTGTCCGGGCTGGGCGCGCTCCGTGATCCTGGCGGCGACGTTCACCGTTCGACCGAAGTAGTCGCCCCCCTGGAAGACCACGGGCCCGGTGTCCACGCCGATGTGCGCAGGCGGCATCGAGGCCGCAGAGAGGGCCTCGAGCATCTCCAGCGCAGCGGCCACGGCGTTGCCCGGGTCGCGGAAGTGAAGCATGACCCCGTCGCCCAGCAGCTTCACGATCTTGCCGCCGTGCCGATCCGACGGCCGTTGCACCAACGTGGCGAGACGCGTCACCAGCTCGGCCGCGGCTCGGTCACCTCGCTCCTCCGTGAGTCGGGTGTACCCGCTGATGTCGAGGAAGCCGATCGCAGGGGTCGTGGACACGCGATCCCACAGCCCGGCGCGATCCAACGCGTCCTCCACCTCTCCGAGCAGGTTCTCGGTCCACGTGTGCTCCTGGTTCGCGTGGTAGATCGCCAGCAGCGCCTGGTCCATCGGCGACGCGAACTCCTGTCCCCACTCGGCGGCCGCCTCCAACATCTCGACTTCGCTCAGGCCCGATGCGAGGCTCGGCAGCTGGACCTCGGTGCGCCACCAGTCCGCCTCCGTCTCCGTGAGCCGTCGCAGGGTGTCCCCGCAGACCCGGAGCCACTGTCCGATCACGCCCGGATCCAACCCCCTCGTGAGCTGTAGCTTGAGGATCGGCACGACGCGGAGCTCGTCGTCCCGCATCCGATCGTCTGGGGCTGCGTGAGCGAAGCCGATCGCCTCGCGCACGACCAGGAGGAGCTCGAGCGGGATGGCCTCCTGCGCGCTCACCTCCCGGAAGGACTTCCGGCTCAGGGCCGCGAATCGGTCGTACACGGGAACGTCGAGGAACGCGAAGGACAGCTCGCCGCGATCGAGCGCCTCGAGCACCGTCTCGATCGGGAGACCCGACCGTTCGAGCCCCCGGAAGAGCCGAGCGCGCCGGGCGTCCCCCTCCGAGAAGGTGGCGTCCCGTGCCGGTACGAGAGCGCCGAGGTCGACGAGCCGACCCACGTACGTGGGGTCGACGCCTGCGCGCTCGGCGACCTGCCGCTGGGAGATGCCCACGATCGGCTCAGGGCGTGGGCTGCTGCGGCGTTCCTTCGAGGCGCCAGAAGCCGGCCGAGTGGATCAGGATCGCGGCGAACGCGGCGGCGAGGAAGGTCACCCCGGCGATCCACGTGACGTGCCAGAACCCGGCGACGATCCCGACGAGGGCTGCCGCCTGGGCGATCACCTGCGCCACGGTGACCGTCACGGACGGCGTCCTGCGGCGTCGGAAGGTCTCCTGCCGGTTGACCATGACGAGCGCCGCCAGGAGCGGGATCGCCACCGAGAACGCGACGATGCTGACCACGGCGGTCGCGTCGAGCGATGGTGCCGTGAGGAACGGCTGCACCATGTACACGCCGATGAGGATCAAGCCACCGTAGATCAGCCCGAGCTGCCTGAGCATCTCCAGCCTCATGGGTCCGGTGAGCATCTCTGCCTTCATCCGCTCCGCTTCCGCCCTCGCGTGCTCCTCGGCCGCTCGCCCCGCCTCCTCGGCGATCGCTCGAGCCCGTTCGCGCGCTTCCTCGTCCCCCATCGCGTCGTCACTCCTCGTAGACGTAGGTCAGGACTCCGTCCTCGACACGCGTGGGGAGCATGATCAGCCTCGCGTCGGGCCGGACCGGTCCAGAGAGGGCCTTGCCGGTTCGTGCGTCGAAGGTCGAGGCGTGCCATCCGCACGTGAACGTGTCGCCTTCCAGGGTCAGCGGACCCCCGTGGTGCATGCAGACGTTGAGGTACGCCCGCGGTTTCCCGTTCAGGAGCGTGACCAGCACCTCTCGCCCGAGGAGATCGGCGGTGACGGCGCCCTCCGGCGGGATGTCGCTGATCGGGATCAGTGGCTCTCTCATCGATCCTCCCAACGTCGACGGCGTCTCCCCGGAGGCATAACCCCTTCCGACGCCATCCACACGTGGATCGTCCGGATCGACTTCGCCGAGCCCTGCCCACCGGCGTCCTGAGCGGGGAGACGCCGAGCTCGGGAGGCTGAAGCCGATCCCTCGACTTGACCGCGGAGCCCGAACGAGCGTATGCCGGTGCCACCGAGGGAGAGGAGGCGCCATGGCCACGGATCTCACGATCACCGTGGAGGATCGCCCGGGCGGGCTCGCCAGCATCGGCGAAGCGCTCGGCGCCGCGGGGATCAACATCGAGGGGTTGCTCGGGATCGGCTCGGAGGGCCGGGGCATCATCCACGTCTGCGTTCAGGACGCGGCGGCGGCCCGCAAGGCGCTCGAGGACGCCGGCATCAAGGTCGAGGGCGAGGCGGATGCGATCCTCGGCGACCCGGTCCCGGGCGCGGATCAGCCGGGCACGATGGGGGCGATGGCGCGGCAGCTCGCCGACGCGGGCGTGAACGTTCGCGCCGTGTACCTGGCGACGAACTCGCGCGCCGTCATGGTGACCGACGACAACGCCAAGGTCATGGAGCTCATGGCCAACATGTGACTTGGAGTTGGCATCTAGACCCTCTTGCCGCAGCGGCGCTCGGGTCGGAACCTCACGTTCCGGCACACGAAGAACGTGCTCGCCCGGATCGAGGAAGCAAAGTTGTGGAGCAGCTTGACCGTCGATCCGGAGCTGTACGCGAGGCCCCGCCCATGGCTGGGGTAGCCCCGATCTCGCGAGGTACGGCCGTGACGAGGGCGTGAAGGGACATCCTCGGTCCGGCTGAAGATCGTCGCGGCGAAGTCGCTCAAGGGCGTGTGGCGCGCGAGCAAGCTCGAGGGCACGATCGAGCATCGATCGTCGGCGCAGCTCGGTGCGTGTCCTCGGGGACAGACGGATCGTTCACCGCGACGCTCTACCCTGCATGAGCCGCCACGTCGTCGCCACACAGGAAGGGGAAGCGATGCTCTACCACCTCGCGATCCACCGTCCCAAGCCGGAGCACGAGCAGGATCTGATCGACTCGATGCACCGGTTCGGCGTCGCGGCGCGCGGGCAGGGCGCGATCGAGGCGCACACGTTCAAGGACGAGCGGTCCGACGCGCTCGTCGGTCTCGCGATCTGGCGGTCGGACGACGACCTCACCGCCGCGCGGCCTGCGCTGGCGGCCGCCACCGAGGACGACGACTTCGACGCATGGGAGAGCGGCCCGGTCGAGTTGTTCATGCTCCACGACGTCTAGCGGACGCGGCGTGTCTGTCGGACCTCCACGCCTCGCGCAAGGCCTCGTCGTTCACTGAGTCGGAGATCCGCGACATGACGCGGCTCGCGCACCTCCACGGGGCCATCAACCTCGGTCAGGGGTTCCCGGACTTCCCGGCGCCGGCGGAGGTCAAGGAGGCGGCGCGGCGCGCGACCGCCGAGGACCACAACCAGTACCCGGTCACGTGTGGGGGGTCCCGGTGCTCCGCGAGTCGATCGCCGAGAAGTACGGGCGCGACTACGGATGACGGTCGACCCCGAGACCGAGGTCTGCGTCACGTGCGGTTCGACCGAGGCGATGATCGCCTCGATGCTCGGGGTGCTCGACCCCGGGCGACGAGGTCGTGATCTTCGAGCCGTATTACGAGGAGGAAGGACAGGCGGCGGCCCTTGCCATTCCTGGCTGCAGAACTGACGGCCCGATGCGTGATGATGTCATGTTCCAGACGGGAGGTAGACGGGAGGAGCGGGAACGAGCTCGGCCTCGACATCGCCTGACGAGCCTTCTACCTGCGGGTTTGCCGGTGGGCCCCCCGGGACTCGAACCCGGAACCTGCGGATTAAGAGTCCGTTGCTCTGCCAGATTGAGCTAGAGGCCCGCCGCAGTGTAGCAACGCGATGGAGACCGGATCTCGCGTCGCTCAGCCCTGAGGAGGAGCCGCTACGTCTCGAGCCCCGGATCAGCAGCTCGATCCCGATCTCGCAGCGTTCCTCGGTGTCGCCGCCGACAGCGGGTCGACGGCGCGTGTCCCTCCGGGACGCGGCGGGGGTCCGGCCCCGGTCGTGGCCCCGGTCCCGACCAGGCCGTTGGTATCGTGGAGTTCGCTCGTGGTGGCCGTAGCTCAGCTGGTTAGAGCGCCGGGTTGTGGTCCCGGAGGTCGGGGGTTCGAGTCCCCTCGGTCACCCTCCTGAGTCTCGATCACCCTCCTGAGTCGCGTTCAACGCCGGCGCTTCCCTCGAGGCGAGCACCTGGGGTATCATCCCGCTACGTTTGAACCGCCGTTCAAACAGATGCTCGCGGGTGGCCCCGTGGGGACCGGCGGTTCCGCGAGGAGGGCGGTACCCCATGGTCGTCAGGGAGACGATCGCGTTGGACCTGGAGCGCATCGACGCGCTGATCCGGGACGAGGAAGCGAAGCTCCAGCCGAAGCACCGCGCATCGATCGCCTACCGGGAGGTCGCCGGGCGCACCGTCGCCGGCGGGGTCGCCTCCAGCTGGCAGGACTCGCCGCCGCACACCATCTACATCGACCGCGGCGAGGGCGCGCGCATCTGGGACATCGACGGCAACGAGTACCGCGACTTCCACCTCGGCTACGGCGCGATGGTGGTCGGCCACGCCCATCCGAAGATCGTCGAGGCGATCGAGCGTCAGGCGCGACGGGGCACGCACTTCGCCCAGCCCACGAAGGACCTCGACGCGGTGGGGGAGAACCTCGTCGATCGGTTCGGCCTGCCGCTGTGGCGCTTCTGTAACTCGGGGACCGAGGCGACGCTCGAGGCCGCGCGCCTGATGCGCGCGAACACCGGCCGGGACCTGATCATCAAGATCGAGGGGACCTACCACGGGCACCACGACGCGTTGATGTTCTCGGTGGCGCCCGACCCGGCGCTGATCGGTCCGCGCGAGCATCCCGTGACCGTACCCCAGGCGATGGGGATCCCCGACGCCTTCGCGGCGCTCGTCCGGGTGGTCCCGTTCAACGACCTCGTGGAGGCGGAGCGCGCGTTCGCCGAGCACGAGGGCACCGTCGCGGGCATGATCGTCGAGCCGGCGATGATGAACTGCGGCGTGATCCTGCCGGACCCCGGCTACCTTCAGGGGCTGAAGGACCTGGCGCACCGCCACGGCGCGTACCTCGCGTTCGACGAGGTGAAGACCGGGGCCACGATCGCGTACGGCGGCGCCGTGGAAGCGTTCGGCGTGACGCCCGACGTCGTGTGCCTGGCCAAGGCGATCGGCGGTGGGCTGCCCTGCGGCGCGATCGGCGCGACGCGCGAGCTGTACCAGAAGGTCGTCGACGCCGAGTACGACATGGCCGGCACGTTCAACGGCAACCCGCTGACGATGGCGGCGAGCCGCGCCGCCCTGACCGAGGTCCTGACGCCCGATGTGTACGAGCACCTGAACCGGATCCATCGGGTCCTGGAGGAGGGGTGCACGGCGGTGATCGAGCGCTACGCGCTCCCCGCGTACGTCGCCGGGCTCGGCGCGAAGGGCTCGGTGATCTACTCCGCGACGCCGGTGAAGGAGTACCGGGACGCGGTGGCGATCGACGAGCGGATCACCTACCTCGCGTGGCTCTTCCAGCAGAACCGCGGTGTCTTCAAGTCCCCCTGGTCGAAGCAGGAGACCTGGACGACCTGCGTGGCGACCTCCGAGGATGACGCCGCCCGGTACGTGGAGAACTTCGAGGGGTTCGCGGCCGCGATCGCCGCGTAGGCTCGGACGATGGGGTTCCCACCCTCCGAGCTCCGCCTGCCCGACGGCCGTTGCCTGGAGTTCACGGTGTCCGGCCCCGACGACGGGACGCTCCTGGTCTCGCATCACGGGACCCCGTCGGCGGGGCGGCTGTACGAGGCGTTCGTCGAGGCGGGCGCGGCCCGCGACCTGCGCACCGTGACCTACTCGCGACCCGGCTACGCCGCCTCGACCCGGACCCCGCGGCGCTCGGTGGCGGACTGCGCGGCCGACGTCGCCGCGGTCGCCGACCACCTCGGGGCGGATCGGTTCTACGTCACCGGGCGCTCGGGCGGAGGTCCGCACGCGTTGGCGTGCGCGGCGCGGCTGCCGGAGCGGGTGCTCGCGTGCGCGACCGTGGCCTCCGTCGCCCCATGGGGGGCCGACGGCCTCGCGTTCCTCGACGGGATGGCCGAGGAGAACGTCGAGGAGTTCGCGGCCACGCTCGCCGGTCCGGACGAGCTGGAAGCCTACATCCGCCCGATGGCCGAGCGGATCCTGGCGACCGAGCCGCGCGCGATGGCCGAGGAGCTGGGCGGGCTGATCTCCGACGTCGATGCCGACGCCCTCCGAGGGGGGTTCGGCGCGTTCGCGACCGAGCTGCTGCACGACGGCGTTCGAGCCGGTATCTGGGGATGGTTCGACGACGACGTGGCGCTCACCGACGCATGGGGGTTCGAGCTCGACGACATCGCGGTGCCCGTGACCGTGTGGCACGGCGGCCGCGATCACGCCGTCCCGTTCGCCCACGGGGAGTGGCTCGCCGCGCGCATCTGCGGAGCGCGCGCCGAGCTGCACCCCGAACACGGCCACCTGTCGCTCGCGGTGGCCCGCTACGCCGACATCCTCGACGACCTGATCGACGCCGGGAAGGAGCACGCGTGAGCACGACCGAGACCGAGACCGTCCAGATCGACCTGGACCTGGTGGAGCGGCTGACGAAGGAGGAGACCGAGAAGCTCGACGCGAAGCACGCGAGGAGCCTCGCGCACCGCGAGGTCGCGAAGCACCGCCTGCCCGGCGGCGTCTCGTCGAGCTGGCAGTCGTGGCCGCCGCACCCGATCTACGTGAGCCACGGGAAGGGATCGCACGTCTGGGACATCGACGGCAACGAGTACGTCGACTTCCACAACGGCTACGGCGTGATGGTGATGGGGCACGCCCACCCGAAGATCGTCGAGGCGGTCCAGCGCCGCGTCGAGCTCGGCACGCACTTCGCGCAGCCGACCGAGGATGCCCTGGCGGTGGCCGAGAACCTCGCCGAGCGCTACCGCCTTCCGTACTGGCGCTTCGGGAACTCGGGGACGGAGTCCACCCTGGACGCCGTGCGGATCATGCGGGCGCTCACCGGCCGCGACCTGATCCTCAAGATCGAGGGGACGTACCACGGGCACCACGATTCGCTCATGGTCAGCGTCTTCCCGCCCGAGGCCGAGGCCGGCCCGCGCGAGCATCCCAACTCGATCCCGCAGACGAAGGGTCTCCCGCGCGCGTTCGTCGACCTGGTGATCAACGTCCCGTTCAACGACGCGGAGGCGGCGGAGCGCGCGTTCGCGGAGCACGAGGGGCGGATCGCGGGGATGATCGTCGAGCCCGCGATGACGAACTGCGGGCTGGTGCTCCCCGACGCCGGCTACCTGGCGCGCTTGAAGGAGATCACCGCGCGGCACGGCGCGCTCCTCGCCTTCGACGAGGTGAAGACCGGGTTCACGCTCGCGTCGGGTGGCGCGGTGGAGGCGTTCGGCGTGGTGCCGGACCTGATCTGCCTCGCGAAGGCGCTGGGGGCCGGGATCCCGTGCGGCGCGATCGGCGGGACCGAGGAGGCCATGAGCATGGTGATCTCGGGTGACCTGGACCAGGTGGGGACGTTCAACGGGAACCCGCTCACGATGGCCGCGGCGAAGGTGAACCTGACCGAGGTCCTGACCCCCGACGCCTACCGGCGGCTCGACGAGCTCGACGCGATCCTGCGCGGCTGCGACGACGTGATCGCGCGCTACCGCCTGCCCGCGTCGCTGAAGACGCTCGGGGCCAAGGGCTCGATCGACTGGCGCCGCGAGCCGATCCACGAGTACCGGGACCTGTGGCAGATCGACGACCGCGTCCCGCAGCTCGCGTGGCTCTGGCAGCTGAACCGCGGGGTCTTCAAGTCGCCGGGCTCGAAGTGGGAGAGCTGGACCACCTCGTTCGTGATGAGCGACGAGGACGCGCGCCGCTACGTCGAGAACTTCGAGTCGTTCGCAGCCGCGATCACCGGATCTCCGTGACGGACCATCGGGCTGGCCTCCGACGGGTCCGCCCGAGCGTCGGCGCCTCCGTGTAGCGTGCGCGTCCGATGACGACGCTCTCCCTCTCGAACCGCGACGCGCGGCGGTTGTCGATCCTCGGGCAGCGCCTCTCGGCGCCGCGGCCTACGTCCGTCACCGAGGTCGTGCGCGACCTCGGCGAGCTCCAGATGGATCCGACCGCCGTCGTGGCGCGGACCGAGCACCTCGTCCTGTTCAGCCGGCTCGGGCCGCGCTTCCGGATCGGCGAGCTGGAGCGGCTCCTGTGGGACGAGCGTTCGCTCTTCGAGTACCGAGCGCACATCGTGCCGACCGAGGACCTGTGGATCCATCGGGAGACGATGCGCCGGTACCCCGGTGCCGCCGACGGCCGCCGACGGTACGTCCGGCGGTGGCTGGACGCGAACGCGAGCTTCCGGCGCTACGTCCTGCGCGAGCTCCGGGAGCGCGGGCCGCTGCGGACGCGCGATCTGGAGGATCGCGTCGCGGACGGCTGGCACACCGGCGGCTGGAACGACCAGGGGAAGAACACGGCGATGATGCTCGAGGTCCTGTGGGCGAAGGGCGAGGTGATGATCGTCGGCCGCGACGGCGGCCAGCGGCTGTGGGACCTCGCGGGGCGACGCCTGCCGCCGGATCAGCCGCGCCATCCGGCCGCCGAACGCGTCCGCACGCTCCTCGCTCGACAGCTCCGCGCTCGCGGCGTCGAGCGGGTCGGCCGGTTCGGCTTCGCGATGGACGGCGAGCGCCCGGCCGGCTGGGAGCCCGCGCTCCGACGGCTCGTCCGCGACGGGGTCGCCGTGCCGGCGACGGTGGAGGGATACCCGGGGGAGTGGTACGCGCACGCCGACGTCCTGACGCGGCCGTTCCGGCCGCGCACGGTCCTGCTGTCGCCGTTCGACGACCTGATCTCGGACCGCGACCGGACCGAGCGACTGTTCGGGTTCCGGTTCCGGCTCGAGATCTACGTGCCGAAGGACAAACGTGAGTACGGGTACTTCGTGCTGCCGATCCTGCACGGCGACCGGCTGATCGGGCGGATCGACCCGCGGTACGACCGGAAGGCGGGCGTGCTGCACGTCCACGCCGTCCATGCCGAGCCGGACGCCCCGGCGGACTCGGGGGGTCCGGTCGCGCGCTCGCTCCGCGAGCTCGCGACCTGGCTCGGCGCGAGCGAGATCCGGTTCGGGCGACGACCGCCGGCGATCTGGCGGGATGCGCTGGGGGCCTGAGCCGACGGGATATCGTTCGGGGTCATGAGCTCCGAGGGAACCGGACACGTGCGGCTCGAACGGCTGCGGCAGCGCGACCGGTACGGG
>DATBLY010000064.1:0-3368 GCA_036555125.1 Actinomycetota bacterium
CGCCGCGCTCCTTCGTCCGCGTGGCCCGCGACTCGGGCGCGTCGTCGAAGCGGTCCCGCCGGTACCGACCGGTGAGCCACCCGCGGTCGAGCGGGCTCCACGTCAGCACCCCCATCCCGTACCGCTGCGCCACCGGCAGGACGTCGTGCTCGATCCCGCGCACGAGGATCGAGTACGGCGGCTGCTCGGTCCGGAAGCGGGAGAGCCCGCGACGTTCTGCCACCCAGTGCGACTCGACGATCTGCCAGCCCGGGAACGTCGAGCAGCCGAAGTAGCGGATCTTGCCCTGGCGCTGCAGGTCGGTGAGCGCGCCGAGCGTCTCCTCGATGTCGGTGTCGGCCTCGGGGCGGTGCACCTGGTAGAGGTCGACGTGGTCGGTTTCCAGTCGGGCGAGGCTGGCGTCGATCGCGCGCACGATCCAGGTCCGCGAGTTCCCGCGGTCGTTCGGGCCGGGGCCCATCTCGCCGTGCACCTTCGTGGCCAGGACGACCTCATCCCGACGTCCGCGCAACGCCCGACCCACGATCCGCTCGGACTCGCCCGCCGAGTAGACGTCGGCCGTGTCCACGAAGTTGATCCCGGCGTCCAGGGCGCGCTGGATGATGCCGACGCCGTTGTCCGGGTCCGGGTCTCCCCAGGCGCCGAACATCATCGTGCCGAGGCAGTGGGTGCTGACCCGCAGGCCGGTGCCGCCGAGCGTCCGGTACTCCATCGTCGTCCGCCTCCTGTCGGTGACGCGTCCCTCGACGCTACCGCAGCGACGGGGATCGGTCAGCGTGCGTAAGGTGCACGGATGGCGTCTCCCAAGGAGATCCTCGAGGTTGCCGGGCGTCAGGTCGCGATCAGCAACCCGCAGAAGGTGTTCTTCCCCGGGACCGGGCACACGAAGCTCGACCTGGCGCGGTACTACCTCGCCGTCGCCGACGGCGTGCTCCGTGGCATCGACGGGCGACCGATGGCCCTCAAGCGGTACGTCGACGGCGCCGCCGAGCCGTTCTTCTTCCAGAAGCGCGCACCTTCCTCACGCCCCGACTGGATCGAGGTGGTCGAGCTCCGGTTCCCCTCGGGGCGGACGGCGCACGAGATCGTCGTGCGCGACGTCGCGCAGCTCGTGTGGATCGTGAACCTCGGGTGCATCGATCTGAACCCCCATCCGGTGCGTGCGGACGACCTCGACCATCCGGACGAGCTCCGGGTTGACCTCGACCCCGTCCCCGGGATCGGGTGGCCGCAGATCCGCGACGTCGCGATGACCGTGAAGGACGTGCTCGACGGCTTCGGTCTCGTCGGATGGCCGAAGACGTCGGGCTCGCGCGGGATCCACGTCTACGCGCGGATCGAGCCCCGCTGGACCTTCACGGAGGTGCGGCGTGCCGCGCTCGCGCTGGCGCGCGAGGTCGAGCGCCGCGCGCCCGACATCGCCACGAGCCGCTGGTGGAAGGAGGAGCGGCACGGGGTCTTCATCGACTACAACCAGAACGCGAAGGACCGGACGGTGGCATCGGCGTACTCGGTGCGGCCGACGGCGGACGCGCGCGTCTCGGCGCCGCTCACGTGGGACGAGGTCCCCGACTGCGATCCCGCCGCCTTCACGATCGAGACCGTCCCCGAGCGGTACGCGCGGATCGGCGATCCCTCGGCGGGGATCGACGAGGCGGTCGGCTCCCTCGAGGCGCTCCTCGACCTCGCCGAGCAGCACGAGGAAGCCGGGTTCGCCGACGCGCCCTGGCCGCCCAACTACGAGAAGCAGGCGAACGAGCCGGCGCGGGTGCAGCCGTCGAAGCGCCGGACGTCGACGGGGCCGGCCGAGCCCGAGGGCGTCGTTCCCCCCCCGGCGCCCGGCAAGGCCGTCGGACCCACCGGGCGGCGGCGCTCACGCATGCCGCTGATCGAGATCGCGCGGGCCGAGACCGAAGCCGAGGCGCGCGAAGGGCTCGAGCGCTGGCGGGCGAAGCACCCGCGGGCGGCCGCCCACCTCGAGCCCTCGGACGTGCTGGTCGACGCGATGCGCGGGCGCTTCACGGCGTGGTACCGGATCCGCGTCAACCTCCGCCACGTGCCCGTCGACGAGCGCCCCCCGCAGGAGGCGCTCGAGGTGGATCACGACCCGTGGGCCGGCGTCGCCGGTTGGTCCGACGACGGAGGTCAGATCAGCGGATCGCCGAGCAACGGGCCGTAGTACGCACCCAGCTGCTCGCGATGGCCGGTCGGCCGGGACCGTCCCCGTGGGAGGGTCCGCGCGCGGGACGGTCCCGGCGGCTCGGCTCAGTGCCGGTGGATCCCGATGCTCGACGCCGCGCGGCGGCAGACGTCCAGCCCACCGTTCGGCGACGACTTGGGGATGAGGGCCCGGTAGCGCCCCGCCCGGTCCGGGATCGACTCGGGCGTACCGGCCGTTCACGCTCGTCAGGTCGGAACCGACCGTGCGCCACTTCCCGTGGCGCCGGCGCTGCACCTTGACGGTGACGCCCGAGGCGCATCCCGAGAAGCCGTCGGCGACGGTCACCCGACCCTTGGCCACGAGGTGCCTCCGCAGCGTCAGCGTCACCGGGCGCGGCGGCCCGCGCGGCCGTCGCCCCGACGACCGGCACGATCGCGACGGCCAACGTGGCGATCGCGACGCGACGGATCAGGCCGCGCGCAGGACGTAGTCGCCGGCGTCCTCGTTCCACTCGAGGCCGACGACGCCGTTCGCCTCGGCCGCGCGACAGAACTGCAGGAACCCCCGGTATCCGTAGCGCTTCTCGCTGAAGTCGGGCTGGATCTTGCGGAGCTGCGTCTTCAGCCCGGAGAGGAAGACCTCCCCGTCGCGGGCCTGCAGGTCGGTCACGACCCGTCGCAGCAGGTCGAACCCCTCCGTCTCCCCGCCGCGCTGGGGGAGCGAGACGAGCGGGTCGCCCCTCGCCGCGCCCTCGGCGAGCTCGATCACGTTCCGGTCGGCCAGGTGGCGCAGGAGCTCCCCGAAGGCCCGGAAGCCGTAGTCCGTCTCGCTGAAGGTCGGGTCCTTGCGCAGGAGGGCGCGCTTGACCGACGAGGCGAGCACGGCGCCCCCGGTCGTCTGCTCCAGGCCCGCCACCGTCCTCGCGATCAGGACGGCCAGCTCGTCGGCGTTGCCAGGGCGAGCCGCCGCTTCGGTGTCGTCCGGCTCCTCGTCCGACCGCGGCTCCGCGGGGGCCGTCTTCGCCGAGCCGGCGCGACCGTCACGCGATCCGGAGCGGCCGCGCGAGGGCTCCGGCACGTCGACGCCTTCGAGCGTCTCGTAGAAGAGGAACTCGTCGCAGGCGGGCGGGAGCAGAGCAGACGTGGATCCCTTGATCCCGACACCGATCACCCGCTTGTTGAGCTCCCTGAGCTTGTGGACGAGGGGC
>DATBLY010000067.1:0-10412 GCA_036555125.1 Actinomycetota bacterium
GGATGACCATCTTCAGGCCGGTCCCCGACCGGATCGTCTCGAACGCCTCGGCGATGTGCTCCAGGGAGAACCGGTGCGTGACGACGCCCTCCAGGTCCAGGCGGCGGCGGTTCAGGTAGTCCATCGTGATCCGGTACTGGCGGTGCGTCGCGCCGTATGCCCCCAGGATCGCGAGCTCCTTGTAGTGGAGCTCGTTCATGTCGAGCGGGCTCACGGGGTCGTGCTTCGGCAGCCCGGCGAAGTACACGACCCTCGCGCGCTTGGCCGCCATCTCCAGGGCCGCCTGCTGCGCCGGCTTCGCCGGCGCCGCGACGCACACGCGCTCCACGCCCACGCCGCCGGTCCGTGACAGCACGCCCTCCACGCCGTTGTCCTCGCCGGCCACCCACGCGTCGTCGATGAACCGCCCCACGACGCCGAGCGCCAGGTCGAGCCGCTCCTGGCTCACATCCGTCATCCACACCCGGCTCGCACCCCGGTCGCGGGCCATCACGGCCTGCCAACACCCGATCGGGCCGGTCCCGAGGATCATCACCGTGTCGCCGAGCTGCACGTCGAGCTGCTCGATCCCGTTCAGGGCGCATGCGAACGGATCCGCGACGGTGGCGAGATCCGAGGGGAGATCCTCGGGCAGCGGGATCAGGTTCTTCGTGGCGATCGGCGGGACGCCGGCGAGCTCCGCGTACGCGCCGGGGAACGGGTCGTAGCCGTACAGCAGGTGGTGTTCGCACAGGTTCTGGAAGCCCTCGGTGCACCAGCGGCATTCGCCGCACGTGAGGATCGAGCCGAGGAACACCCGGTCGCCTTCCGCCACGCCCGGCGGCAGGTCCGCCTCCGGGCCGACCTCGAGGAGCGTCCCGACCGGCTCGTGCCCGAGGATCCAAGGCGCCGGCGCCTTCGGATCCCCGTTGAAGAACGTCCGCGCGTCGGTCCCGCAGATCCCGCACGCCTCGACCTTGAGGATCGCGCCGCGCGGATCGAGCTTCGGCTCCTCGACGTCGCCGACCTCGACGGCGTTGACGTCGGTCATCCGGGCGGCCCTCATGCGGATAGCTCCTCCTGCAGTGCGGCGTAGGCCTTCTCGGCGGACCATCGCTCGCGGATCACCCGGGCGAGCGCGCGGGAGATCGCCTCCGGCGAGGCATGCATGAAGATGTTCCGGCCGACGGAGCACCCGACGGCACCGGCAGCCATCGCCTGCTCCATCCGGGTCAGCAGCTCGAGGTCCTCCAGGCGCGAGCCGCCGGCCAGGACCACCGGGATCCCCGAGGTCGCCTCGACCAGCTTCCCGAACGAGTCCGCGTCGCCGGGCCAGTTCGTCTTGACGATGTCGGCGCCGAGCTCGGCGCACAGACGCACGTTCCGCCGCAGGTACTCGAACCCGTACTGGTCCTTGAGCTCCTCCACGGATGCGTACGTCGTGGGGAACTCCGCCTCCGCGATGAACGGCATGCCGAGCGCCTCGCACTCGCGGCCGACCGCGGCGAGGATGTCCATCATCCCGGGCTCGGTCTCGCCACCGAGGGCCGTGAAGAGCACGACCGCGTCGGCACCCAGGCGCAGCGCCTCCTCGACCTCGCCGATCTGGACGATCTCCGGACGGGACCCGTCGGGGTTCGCCGACGCGGAGAGCAGCATCGCGAGCGAGGTCTCGCGCGCGAAGGCCGGATACGCGATCCGGATCATGCCCTTGCTCATCATGATCACGTTCGCGCCGCCGGCCACGGTCTCCGCCGCGCGCGACGTGATGTCCGCGAGTGGCTCCAGGAACGTCGGGGACGTCATGCCGTGATCCAGGGCGCAGATGATCGACACCCCCGCCGGGTCGATCACGCGCTTCATCCGCATCGCCTTGCCGATGTTCATCTCGCCCCCCCTCCCGGTCCGCGACGGACCACGCTGAACTCGAACGCGTCCGCGACGTGATGCTCGTGCGACAGGAGCACGGGCTCGCCGGACGCGTCGTAGTCGACCTGACGCAGGTACAGGATCAAGGCCCCAGGTTCGATCCGCAGGCGCTTCGCGAGCGCCTTGTCCGCGACCTGGGGCTCGACCGTGACGACGCCGTGCTGGACGGCCACGTCGTTGCGCGCCAGGACGTCGTAGACCGAGACGTCGCCCGCCGGCTCCAGGGCGCCCGCCGGCAGCAGGGTGGCCCGCACGACGTCCCGCGACCAGACCACCGGCCGGTCGTCGGCCGTCCGCACCCGCTCGAGCACGACGACCGTGTCGCCGGCCACCAGGTCCAAGGCCCGGGCCTCCTCCGGCGAAGCCGCCGCCGTCCGCACGGCGGTCGATGCCGTCCCCGGGCGCATCCCGGCGGCACGGATCGCCTCGGAGACCCCGAAGTTGATGTCCAGGTTGTTGCGCAGGCGAGGGCGGCTCGTCGCGTACGTGCCGGCGCCCCGCGTCCGCGTGACCAGGCCGTCCTCCTCGAGCGAGCGGAGCGCCTCGCGCAGCGTGGCCCGAGAGACGCCCAGGTCGGCGGCCAGCTGCGGCTCGGGAGGCAGGCGGCTCCCGGCCTCGATCTCGCCGGACGCGATCCGACCGGCGAGCTGATCCCGCACCGCGAAGGAGAGCCGACGCTTCATCCGGCGCGAAGGCTAGTTTGTCTGACAAAACCCGTCAACACGGCGCGTCGGACCGCGCCCTAGACTCGGCTCCCGATGACGACGGATGCCACGCCATGAGCCCGTACCGCCCGTTGATCGCGGTCGTCGGCTACCACCTGGGCCCGGGACGGGTCACGCGATGGCCGGACGGTGGATACGGGGTTCCCGCGCCCTACCTCGATGCGCTGCGACGTGCCCACGCGCGGCCCCTGATCGTGTCGCCGGGCGAGCCCGGAGACCCGCAGGAGGTCCTCGAACCGTTCGACGGCCTGCTCCTGGTCGGCGGCGGCGACGTGGATCCGTCCCGCTACGGGGCAGGACCGGACGCCGAGCACCTCTACGGGATCGAGCCCGACCGCGACGAGCTCGAGATCGCGCTGCTCCGCGAGGCCCATCGCCGGGCGATGCCGACGCTGTGCGTCTGCCGGGGGATGCAGGTCATGAACGTGGCGTTCGGTGGGACGCTCCACCAGCACCTGCCCGCGATCGACGGCCTCGTGGAGCACGGCGTTCCCTTGGAGGACACGGTGACGCTGCACGACGTGACGCCCGTCGCCGGGAGTCGCCTGTCGGCCAGCACGAAGTCGCACCGCCCGCTCACCTGCTCATCCCATCACCACCAAGGCGTGGACCGGATCGGCGACGGCTTGCTCGTGACCGGGCATGCGCCCGACGGCCTGGTCGAGGCGATCGAGCTCCCGAACGATCCCGACGATCCCGACGCGCCCTGGATGCTGGGCGTGCAGTGGCACCCGGAAGAGACCGCCGGGACCGACCCGGAGCAGCAATCGCTGTTCGACGCGCTGTCGCTGATCGCCCACATCCGCGGCACCAAGGCACGTCCGGGCGCCACCGAGGGGCGGAGCCGCGCGTACGCGATCTCCGACCACGACCCCGCGTGGCCGTCGCGATTCGACGCCGAAGCCGAGCGGATCCGCTCGGCCCTCCCGTCGGAGCTCGTGACCCGGATCGAGCACGTGGGGTCGACCTCGGTCCCGGGGCTCGCCGCGAAGCCCACGATCGACATCCAACTCTCCCTGACGGCGATGGTGCCTCGATCCGCGTACGTCGATCCGCTACGAGGGCTGGGCTACCGATGGCTGCTGGACCCGTGGGACGACGAGCACGAGTACTTCTCCCGGGACGTCGACGGGGGGCGCGCGTTCCAGATCCACGTCTGTCCCGCCGGCAGCGGATGGGAACGACGCCACCTCGCCTTCCGGGACGCCCTCCGCGCCGATCCCGAGCTGACCGCGGCGTACGAGCGCCTGAAGCGCGAGCTCGCGGCGGCGCACCCTCGAGACATCCAGGCGTACAACGCCGGCAAGACGCCGTTCATCCGGGAGGTGGAGGCCCGCGTGCTGGCATCGGGCTGAGCCTCACGGGATGATGCCGACGAGCATGCTGCGTAGCGGCCATCGAATGACCCGGGGTGCCCAACGTGGGTGAGATCCGCGTCGTGCGGGCCGAGGGAGACGGGTTCGCCCGAGGCGTCCAGATCGGCAAGGAGCTCGAGGATCTCCTGCAGGCGTCGGTGACCTTCTACCATCGCTACCTGGAGCGGCGCGGCATCACCTCGCAGGAGCTGCAGGACCTCCTCACCCCCTACCTCGTGGCCGCGGAGACGGCGTTCCCCGAATCGATGGACGTCCTGAAGGGGATGTCGATCGGGGCGATGGTTCCGATCCTCGAGCTGTTCTCGATCAACGCGTTCGAGGAGCTCGAGCCTCTGCTCGAGTCCCCGGAGGGCGAGCTCGCGTTCCTGCAGCGGAAGGAGGGGTACCTGAAGGCGCCGGCCGAGCCATCCGGCGAAGCGCCGGCCGAGCCGCCGGTCCGCCCGCCGATCACGGAGCGGTGCTCCAGCCTGTCGGTGCGGACGCCGGATGGGACGCTCCTCGCGCACAACGAGCACTGGCTGGCCGGCGATCTCGGCAACGTCGCCGTCGTGGTCGACGTCCCCCAGAGCGGACGCGTGGCCGTCGCATCGCCGACCGTCGTGGCCTGCCTGCCGGCGGTGGGGATGAACGCGCACGGCGGTGCGCAGGGGATCGGGTCGCTCACGGCGTCGGACGACGGCTTCGGCGTCCCCCGCGTGCTGGTGTCACGCAGCGCGCTCGAGGCGCGCGATCGCGCGGACGCGATCGCGCGCGCCGCGATGGCCGGCCGTGCGGGGGGCTACGGTCACGTGTACGCGTTCGCCGGTGGCGACGCGTTCACCGTCGAGACGTCCGGCCGCCGACACGCCGTCATCGACGCGCCGGGACCGCATACGAACCACTACGTGGATCGCGAGCTGGCCGAGCTCGCGCCGGAGGCATCCGAGGGCAGCCGCGCCCGGCTCGGTCGCCTGCGTGAGCTGCTCGCCGAGCACCCGGCCTCGCCCGAGGACCTGATGGAGGTCATGCGGGATCATCGCTCGGCGCCCCAGGCGATCTGCCTGCATCCCGACCCCGACGAGGGCGACGAGGCCTCCGCGGTGATGTTCTCGATGATCGCGGACGTCGACGCCAGGCGCATGTGGGTCGCCGCGGGGAATCCATGCGAGCACGACTTCGAGGAGATCGACCTCCCCGAGCTCCGGGGCTGACCGGCACCTATCGCCGGCCGCCGCCCCCGTGCTATACAACCACCGCTCGGTCCGGGGGGCCGGAGCCGCGTGCCCGCGTGGGCCGGGGTCCTCCCGGAGGGAGACGGCCCGCGCGTCGCGCCGCGAACCGTCGGCGCGATGAGCCTCGTACTCCCAGGCGAGGGCCCACGACACGAGGAGGCGCAACGTGAGGATCAAGCCCCGCACGGTGGCCGCGATCACGGTGATCGGTGTCCTGGCCACCGCCGTCCTGGCCGGCACCGCGTTCGCGCAGGACGCGAGCGACGGAGCGGACGAGCCCACCACCCTCATCGTCGGCTACACGCAGCCACCGAACACGATGAACCCGCTGAAGGGGATCCTCACGCAGGAGTACGAGGCGTTCTCGATGATGTACCCGCTCCTGTTCAACTTCGACAAGGACTCGCTCGTCGCGACCGCCGACGAGCAGAGCCTTGCCGCCGAGCTCCCTACCACCGACAACGGGGGGATCTCCGACGACGGGCTCACCTACACGATCAAGATCCGTGACGGTTACACGTGGACCGACGGCGAGCCGATCACGGCTGCAGACATCGCCTTCACCTACAACCTGATCCTGGACGAGCACTTCTCGAACTTCACGAACTACCTGCCGTACGTCGACTCGATCACGGCGCCGGACGACACGACGCTCGTGTGGAAGACGACCCGGCCGAGCGTGGCGCCGTTCGTGCCGCCCTGGATCTCGATCCTGCCCGAGCACATCTGGGGAGAGCTCGGCGACAAGACGGCGATCAAGGCGTTCGACAACTACCCGAACCCGGTGGTCGCGGGACCCTTCACGCTGACCGACTGGCGGAAGGGCGAGTCGATGACCCTCGAGAAGGTCCCGAACTCGTACGCGGGTGAGCCGACGGTCGACCGCGTGATCTTCCAGTTCTTCCAGAACACGGAGACGATGGTCCAGGCGCTGAAGCAGGGCACGATCGATTTCGCCGAGCAGATCCCGGCCGACCTGTTCGACTCGCTCGCGGGCGACCCGAACATCACGCGGAACGTCGGCGCCGGCCTCGCCTACTCGCACTTCTCGTTCAACCAGTGCTTCGTCCAGAAGTACTGCCACCAGCCGAACTCGCTCGCCGACCCGCAGCCGGCCGTGAAGGACCTCACGGTTCGGACGGCGGTCGCGATGGCGATCAACAAGGACCAGCTGGTGGACCGCGTCCTGAAGGGCTATGGCAATCCTGGTGACACGATGATCAGCCCGACGCAGGCGTTCTGGCGCTGGGATCCGGGAGCCGACGAGATCACGTGGGACATCGACGGCGCGAACCGGTTGCTCGACGACGCCGGCTACGCGGACTCGGATGGCGACGGCGTCCGGAACATGCCAGGCGGCGGCGAGAACCTCGAGTGGAAGTTCGTCCTACCGAACGACAACCAGGACCGCGTGAAGGCCGCGGAGCTCATCTCGGGCTGGCTCGGGCAGATCGGGATCTCGGCCGACCCTCAGGTGCTGACGACCGCGAAGATGACCGACGTCTGGTACGCCAACGACTACGACGTCCAGATGTGGGGCTGGGGTCCTGACCCCGACCCCGACTTCATCCTGTCGACGTTCACGACGAACCAGTGCGGCGTCTGGAGCGACACCTGCTGGTCGAACCCCGAGTACGACAAGCTCTACAAGCAGCAGCAGAGCGCTCGCTCGCCCGAGGATCGGCAGCGGATCATCCAGCAGATGCAGCAGGTCTGGTACGACGACGTGTTCCAGATCGTCCTGTGGAACGACAGCGACCTGCAGGCCTACCGCTCCGATCGGTGGGAGGGATTCGTGCCGCAGCCCGCCCCGGACGCGGAAGGCAACGGAGGGTCGATCCTGTACCAGTACGGGCTCCACTCGTACCTGAACATCCGGCCGATCGCGGGCGGCGGCTCCTCGACCACGAGCGGCGGTGGCATCTCCGCAGGGGTCTGGCTGGGGATCTTGGCCGCCGTAGCCGTCGTGATCCTGGCCGTGGTGCTGATGCGGCGCCGTCGGTCCGACGAGGATCTCGCCTGACGGGTCGTTCCGCGGCCTGAGCCGAGGAAGGGGGCAGGTGGGGAGGCGAGGCTACGTCCTGCGGAAGCTCCTGCAGGCGCTCCTGACCCTGTTCTTCGTCCTGGTCTTCAACTTCTTCCTGTTCCGGATCCTCCCGTCCGACCCGGTGAAGAACCTGACCCGTGGCTCGGGTCTGAAGATCGACAAGCAGGAGCAGCAGGAACTGCTGGAGCAGTACGGCCTCGACAAGCCGCTCCCGGCCCAATTCGTCGACTACCTGGGCGACATCCTCCGCCTCGACTTCGGCCGGTCGATCATCGTGCGCCCCGACGAGTCGGCCCTGGCCGTGTTCTTCGAGTTCATGTGGCCGACCCTGCTCCTGGTCGGAGTCTCGACGATCTTCTCCACCGTGATCGGGATCTGGATGGGGATCCGTGGGGGCTGGCGACGCGGCAAGTCGTTCGACAACGCCTCGATGGGGGTGTCCCTCGTCCTGTACTCGATGCCGGAGTTCTGGCTGGGGATGCTGCTGATCCTATTGTTCTCGACGACGCTCGGCTGGTTCCCGAACAGCGGTCGAGTCACGGTAGGTGCCGACTACACCGGGTTCGCGGCGATCGCCGACGTGCTGAACCACCTGTTCCTACCGGCGCTCACGCTCACGCTCGCGTACCTGGGTGAGTACTACCTGGTGATGCGGTCGTCCCTGCTCGACGTCCTCGGCGAGGACTACATCCAGACGGCCCGCGCGAAGGGCGTCCGCGAGAAGAACGTCCTGAACAAGCACGCCGTGCGCAACGCGCTGCTGCCGACGATCACCTTGATCGCCCTCTCCTTCGGGTTCGTGTTGGGCGGCGCGATCACGGTCGAGGTCGTCTTCAGCTACAAGGGCCTGGGCGGGCTGACGTACGACGCGCTGAACGCCCAGGACTACCCGATGCTGCAGGTCTGCTTCCTGTTCGCGAGCGCGGCCGTGATCTTCATGAACCTCCTCGCCGACCTGATCTACGGCTACTTCGACCCGCGGGTCCGGGAGGCGTAGATGCACGCTCCCCCGATCACGCCCGGTGGCGATCCGAACCTCGCGGGCGACGTCACACCCGAGGAGCTCCCGGAGCTCCGCAGCCCGCGCGCGATCCGCTGGACCCGACGCCGCCGGGCCTTCGGCCGCTTCTGGAGGCAGTACCGCCGGAACAAGATGGGCATGATCGGCCTCGTGATCCTGATCTTCTTCGCGGGCGTCGCCATCTACGCGATCTACGCGGACGCGAGCGGCGTCGACCCAACGATGACGAGCGGCCCGGTGCTGGCGCCGCCGTCGCGCGAGTACCCGCTCGGGACGGATAACTTCGGTCTCTCGGTCCTCACGCTCGTGATCCAGGGGACGAAGATCTCGCTCTTGGTCGGGCTCGTCGCGGCCGCGATGACGATGCTGATCGGGGCCGTGGTCGGGATCGTCGCCGGATACCGGGGGGGGGCGACGGACACCGTGTTGATGCGGTTCACGGACTTCGGCCTGGTCATCCCGTGGCTGGCGCTCGCGATCGTGCTCGCGTCGATCATGGGACCTTCGCTCACGACGACCATCTTGGTGATCGGCCTGACCTCCTGGCCGGGGACCGCACGGCTGGTGCGCTCACAGGCGCTCTCCGTCCGCGAGCGTTCGTACGTGGAGCGATCGCGGGCGCTCGGGGCCGGGGACTGGCACATGATGAGCCGTCACATCCTGCCGAACGTGATGCCGGTGATCTTCGCGAACACGATCCTGGTGATCGCGATCGCGATCCTGTCGGAGACCGCGTTGTCCTTCCTCGGTCTCGGCGATCCCACAGCCGTCTCGTGGGGGTCGATCCTGGAGAACGCGTTCCAGGCCGGCGCGACCACGCTGGGCGCGTGGTGGTGGATCGGCTCCCCGGGCGTGTGCATCGTCCTGGTCGTGCTGGGCTTCACGATGTGCGGGTTCGCCATGGACGAGATCATCAACCCCAAGATCCGAGAACGATGAGCGTCCTGGAGCTCCGCGACGTCCGCATCACGTACCAGACGCGCGGCGGCGGCGTGCCGGCCGTCCGGGGTGTCGACCTCGACGTCGCGAAGGGCGAGGTCCTCGGCCTCGCCGGCGAGTCGGGCTGCGGCAAGTCGACGATCGCGGCGGCGATCCTGCGCCTGCTCCCGTCGACCGCCAAGGTCGAGGGGACGATCCTGCTCGACGGGGAAGACATCCTGGCGATGCGGCCGGGCCGCCTGCGGGCCGTCCGGTGGACCGGCGCCTCGATCGTCTTCCAGGGCGCGATGCACGCGATGAACCCGGTCCGCAAGATCGGCGATCAGATCTCCGAGGCGATCCTCGTGCACCAGCAGGGCAGCGAACGGGAAGCGCAGGCGAGGGTCGGCGCCCTCCTCGAGCAGGTCGGCCTGCCCCGGCGCCGGATGGACGACTTCCCGCACGAGCTCTCCGGCGGACAGAAGCAGCGCGTGATGATCGCGATGGCGCTCGCGTGCAACCCGTCCCTCGTGATCGCGGACGAGCCGACGACCGCCCTCGACGTGATGGTCCAGGCCCAGGTGCTGCGGCTGATGAAGGACCTGCAGCGGGAGCTGGGGCTCTCGATGATCTTCATCACCCACGACCTCTCGGTGTTGGTGGAGGTCTCCGATCGGCTGGCGATCATGTACGCGGGCAAGGTGGTCGAGGAGGGTCCGGGGGTCGAGGTCTTCCACGACCCGAAGCACCCGTACACCGTGGCGCTCGCCGCGGCGTTCCCCGAGATCGGCGACAGCCGGTTCCGCGGCAAGCCGTCGGGGCTCGGCGGCGATCCTCCGGACCCCGCCAACGTCCCGGCCGGTTGCTCGTTCCACCCGCGGTGTCCGGTCGCGTTCGACGACTGCCCGACGGTCGAGCCCGAGCTGTACGCGGCCGGCCCCGGGCGGCGGGCGGCGTGCCTGTTGGTCGACCCGCGGCGGACGACCCGGACCCCCGAGGGGGTGGCCACGTGAGCGCCGAGGCGCGAACCGCCGAGCCGCGGCCGGTCGGCGACGTCGTGCTCGAGATCCGCGACCTGCACGTGTCCTTCGCCGGACGCGTGGGGGTCTTCGAGGGCTTGTTCGGCAAGAAGGCCGTGATCTCGCGGGCGGTCGACGGCGTGAGCTTCGAGGTCCGGCGCGGGGAGGTCCTGGCGATCGCCGGGGA
>DATBLY010000074.1:0-4004 GCA_036555125.1 Actinomycetota bacterium
CAGGAGCAGGAGGAGCGCGCCGAGCGCGAGGAGGCTCCATCGCAGGACGTGACGGCGGCGCCGGCGGGGCGCGGTCGGCCGCGCCTCGCGTGCCGCCTCCCAGAACTCGGCCGATCCGGCGTTCGGGGGATCGAGCGTCGATCGTGCCACGGGGTCAGCTCAGCCGGGACGCCTCAGTGACAGCCGGTCCTCGCGGCCGACCCGGGGCGGTAGCCGAGGTGGGACCGGCAGATCGTGATCTTGACCCCCCGCGAGACGCTGGCGTTGCAGATCTTCACGTCGGGATGCAGCCCGACGATGGCCCCGTCGAACTTCGCCGTGTAGGTGGCCGTGGAGGAGACCGTCAGGACGACGCTGAACCGTCCGGTCGACCCGGTCGTGGCGCTGCCCACCAGGACCCCGTTGCGGTAGATGCTGATCGGCAGGTTCTTGTAGCACTTCGACTTGGATGCGGAGAGCTGTCCGGAGAAGGTCACCGGCGTGTTGGCCCGGACGGTCGACTTGTTGGCGGACAGGGTCAACCGGGTCGAGACCTCGGGGTTCGGGGGCGGCTGCGGGTAGGCGTAGGCGACGCCCGTGAGGCCCACGATGAGGATCACCGCGAGCACGAGGTGCTTCGTCGTCTTCACGTCCGGTCCTCCGCTCCCGGCCGAGCCGAGAGAGCCCCGAGGGGGCCTGGATGCACGCTACCGTCCGCGGCCGCGCCGGCAGATGCGTCGAACGGCGTGCTTTTCCTACGCTCGACGGGGGTGGGCCGGCCGCCGGCCGGGGTCCAGGATGCTCCCGTGCAGGCTCGCGTCGAGGTGCCGGACCGCCCGATCCCGTTCACGTACGAGCGGGCGCTGACCGAGCTCGCCGGGTGCCGGCGGGACCTCTCCTCGGCCCGCGGGTCCCTGGAGCTCGTCGTCGAGATCCTCGGGCGGCTGGGCGCCGACGTGGAGGATGCGGACCTCGAGGAGATCCTCGGCCGCCTCGAGGAGGCCGAGATGCTCCTGGTCCGGACGATGCCTCGGGGGCCCGCCTAGGCCTCGGCCGGGGCCATCGCGTGGTGCTCGTCGCCGGGCGCCATCACGCGCTCGGCGTGGCGCCCCGGGATGAACCGGTTGGCCACGACCGCGGCGACGACCAGGACCAGCCCGCCCACGAACAGCGCCACGTGGAACCCGTCCATGAACGCCTGGCCGTAGGCGTGGACGACGCCCCCGGCCTGCGCGGGCGTGAGGCCCTGCAGGACCGACGGGTCGAGCGTGCCGTGCCCCCCGGCCGTCGCGATCGCCTGCTGCTGCGCGCTCGACAGGCCCAGGCCGGAGAGCGCCGGCGTGAGCGAGGACTTGAGCTTCGTCGTCAGGATCGTGCCGAGGAGCGCGATCCCGAAGACGCCGCCGACCTCGCGGCTGGTGTTCGTCATCGCCGAGCCGAGGCCCGCGCGCTGGGGCCCGACCGCGTTCATCACCGCGGCGGTCATCGGCGCCATCACCGAGGCCATGCCGTGGCCCATGATGATGAACACGGGCAGCATCACCCAATAAGAGGTATCCACCTCGAGCTGCGTCCCGAAGAACAGCAGGCCCCCACCCGCGAGCAGCAGCCCGTACGTCATGGGCGCGCGCGAGCCGTGCGTGGACGCGTACTTCCCCGCGAGCGGCGCGGTCACGATGATCATCAGCGTCATCGGCAGGAACCGGACCCCGGCCTGGAACGGCGTGTAGCCGCGGATCAGCTGCATGTACAGCGACAGGAAGAAGAACGTCGCGAACATCCCGAGCGAGACCGAGAACGCCACCGTGTTGCCGGCCGAGAACGCGGGGATCCTGAAGAACCGCAGGGGCATCATCGGGTGCTTCGCGCGCAGCTCCCACCACAGGAGCGCGCCGATCAGGATCACCCCGCCGACCAGCGTCGAGACGATGATCGGGTCGCCCCAGCCCAGCTGGTTCGCCTCGATCAGGGCGTACGTGACGCTGAACAGCCCCGCCGTCCCGAGCACCAGGCCGGGGATGTCGAGCTGGCGCTCCTCCTCGCTGACGGACTCCGTCACGGTCCGCATCGCGACGAACAGCGCGATCACGCCGATCGGCACGTTCAGGAAGAAGATCGACTGCCAGCCCAGGTGCTCGACCATCAACCCGCCGACCGTCGGGCCCAGGGCGAGCGCCAGGCCGGACATGCCGGCCCACAGGCCGATCGCCTTCGCGCGCTCGTGCGGCGGGAACGTGACCGTGATGATCGAGAGCGTCCCCGGGAGCAGGAGGGCCGCGCCGACCCCCTGGATCGCGCGGAAGACGATCAGCATCTCGGTGCTGGACGACACGCCGCACCCCAGGGACGCGAGCGTGAAGATCGCGAGGCCCGCCAGGAACGTCTTCTTCCGTCCGTAGCGGTCCCCGATGATGCCGCCGGTGAGGAGCAACGACGCGAGCGCGAGCACGTAGCCGTCCACGATCCACTGCAGTCCGGAGACCCCCGCGCCGAGCTCCTCGCTGATCTTCGGCAACGCCACGTTCACGACGGTGTTGTCGAGCATCACCATCGCGAGGGCGAAGCACATCGTCAGCAGGACGGTGACCTTCTCGCGCGCGTTCTCGCCTTCGAACCCCAGCAGCCCCACGGTCGTCCCCCTCGGATGCGATCGGTCGCCGGCAGGATGGCGCATCCCACCGACACGTTCAGGGTTGCAACCCAGGCTACGCGGGATCTGTTCCGGCTCCCACCGGGGCGGCGCTGAGATGGCGGACGAACCAGCCGGAGGCAAGGTCGGCCACCCGCTCCAGGGCGCCGGGCTCCTCGAACAGGTGCGTCGCGCCGGGGATCACCTCGACCCGGTGCTCGCACCGCAGGGCCGAGGCCGCGTCGCGGTTCAGGTCCAGGACCACGGGGTCGGCGCCCCCGACGATCAGGAGGGTGGGCGCCTCCACGGCCCCGAGCACGACGCCGGCCAGGTCGGGCCGGCCGCCCCGGCTGACGACCGCCTCGACCGGGACCGACGGGTCGGCGGCGGCGACGAGCGCGGCGGCGGCGCCGGTGCTGGCGCCGAAGTACGCGATCGGCAGCCCGGCGGTCCGCGGGTCGTCCGCGACGGCTCGGGCGGCGGCCTCGAGGCGGTCGGCCAACAGCTCCACGTCGAACACGTTGGCGCGGTCGCGCTCCTCGTCGGGCGTGAGCAGGTCGAGCAGGAGCGTGCCCAGGCCGTCCGCGCGCAGGCGCTCCGCGACCGCGCGGTTGCGGGGGCTGAACCGGCTGCTCCCGCTGCCGTGGGCGAACAGGACCACCCCCACGGGATCGGGCGGCAGCGTGAGGTCCCCGACGATCGAGACCCGTCCGACGGGGATCTCCACGGCGCGCGTGCCTCCGGGAGCGGCGCCGGCGACCGGCGCGGGCGCGGCGGCGAGCAGCTCCGTCACCTCGTCGTCCGAGGTCTGCGGGAACTCCTCGTAGAACTGCCCGACGGCGAAGAACGGCTCGACCGACTCGACGACGACGAGGTCGTCGACCTCGACCCGCAGGGCGCGCACGGTCCGCGGCGGCGCGACCGGCACCGCGAGGATCAACCGGTCCGGGCCGCGCCGGCGGACGGCCTCGAGGGCCGCGCGGATCGTGGAGCCCGTCGCGATCCCGTCGTCCACGACGATCGCGGTTCGGCCTCGCAGCTCCGCCGGGGGCCGGTCGCCGCGGTAGCGGCGCACGCGCCGCTCGAGCTCCGCCCGCTCCACCCGCGCGACGTCGTCGATGTCCTCGGGCGACAGGCCGGCGTCATGGATCAGCGCGTCGTTCAGCACGGCGACGCCGTCCTCACCGAGGGCCCCGAAGCCGAGCTCCGTGTGCCACGGCACCCCCAGCTTGCGGACCACGCTCACGTCCAGGGGCGCTCCCAGCGCGCGCGCGACCTCGGCCGCGACCACGACGCCCCCGCGCGCGATCCCCAGCACGACCGGATCGCTCGGACCCAGCGCCGAGACGCGCTCGGCGAGCACCCGCCCCGCCTCCTGCCGATCGTGGAACATCGC
>DATBLY010000110.1:0-16218 GCA_036555125.1 Actinomycetota bacterium
AGGAGGCGCGCCTCGGCTACGAGCGTCCGCTCGACGTCATCGAGGGGCCCCTGATGGACGGGATGAAGGTCGTCGGCGACCTGTTCGGCGCCGGCAAGATGTTCCTGCCCCAGGTCGTGAAGAGCGCGCGCGCGATGAAGAAGGCCGTCGCGCACCTCGAGCCCTTCATGGAGGAGGAGAAGCTCCGGCTCGGGCCGGCGGGCGAGCGCGCCAACGGCAAGATCGTGCTCTGCACCGTCAAGGGCGACGTGCACGACATCGGCAAGAACATCGTCGGCGTCGTGCTCGGCTGCAACAACTACGAGGTGATCGACCTCGGCGTGATGGCGCCGGCCGACCTGATCCTCGATACCGCGGTCGAGCAGGGCTGCGACATCGTGGGGTTGTCGGGGCTGATCACCCCGTCGCTCGACGAGATGGTGAACGTCGCCAAGGAGATGGAGCGGCGCGGGCTGGCCCTCCCGCTCCTGATCGGCGGCGCGACCACGTCGCGCGCACACACCGCGGTGCGGATCGCGCCCGCGTACGGGCAGCCGACCGTCCACGTGATCGACGCGTCGCGGGTGGTCGGGGTGGTGTCGGACCTGCTGGACGACGGACGCCGCTCGTCCCTGGACGAGCGCAACCGCGCGGAGCAGGCACGGCTGCGCGCGCAGCACGAGGAGCGGGAGAAGACCCCGCTGCTCCCGTACCGCCGCGCCGTGGAGAACCGAACCCCGATCGAGTGGCGGGCGGAGGATCTGCCGATCCCCTCCTTCACGGGGGCGCGCGTCGTCGAGGTCCCGGTCGAGGCCCTCCTGCCGTACATCGACTGGACCTTCTTCTTCACGGCGTGGGAGCTGAAGGGCCGGTACCCGCAGGTCCTGGATCACCCGCGGCACGGAGCCGCCGCGCGCGAGCTCTTCGCCGACGCGCAGGAGCTGCTCGGCCGGATCGCCGAGGACGCGTCGATCGCCCCGCGCGGCGTCTACGGCTTCTGGCCGGCGCACGCCGAGGGCGACGACCTCGTCCTGCCGAACGGCGTGGTCTTCCCGATGCTCCGCCAGCAGGTGGACAAGGGCGGCGAGGCGCCGAACCGCTCGCTCGCCGACTACGTCGCCCCGCTCGGGTCGGGCCTGGACGATCACGTCGGGGCGTTCGCCGTGGCCGCCTTCGGGGCGGACGACCTCGCGAAACGGTTCGAGGCCGAGCACGACGACTACCGCGCGATCATGGCGAAGGCCCTCGCCGACCGGCTCGCCGAGGCGTTCGCCGAGCACCTCCACGAGCGGGCGCGCTTCGACTGGGGGTACGAGACCGAGCGCCGCCCGAACGACGACCTGATCGCCGAGCGGTTCCGAGGGATCCGCCCGGCGTTCGGCTACCCGGCCTGTCCCGACCACAGCCTGAAGCGGCGGCTCTTCGACCTCCTCGACGCGCCCCGGATCGGCATCGACCTGACGGAGTCGTTCGCCATGACCCCGGTCGCGGCCGTCTCCGGCCTCTACCTCGCGCATCCGCAGGCCCGGTACTTCAACGTCGGGCGGCTCGGCAAGGATCAGCTGGAGGACTACGCTCGCCGGCTCGGCGAGAGCGTCGCCGAGGCCGAGCGCTGGCTCCGGCCGAACCTCGCCTACGACCCCGACTGAGTCCCGATCGGCGGTCGGCGTTCGGCCCCGCGCCGCTGGTAGCGTGCGCGTCGTGGGACACCTGTGGCATCCGTTCGCGGACATGGCGTCGGTCGCGTCCAAGGGGGCGATCGAGCTCGTCCGCGGCGAGGGCATCTGGGTCTTCGACGCCGACGGCCGTCGCTACCTCGACGGCACGGCGTCGCTCTGGTACTGCAACGTCGGCTGGGGTCGCGACGAGATCGCCGACGCGGCCGCCGCGCAGATGCGCCGCCTCCCGGCCTACTCCACGTTCGGCGACCTGACGAACGGTCCGGCCGAGGCGCTCGCGGATCGGGTCAGCGCGCTGGCGCCGGTCCCCGACGCCGAGGTCTTCCTGACGAGCGGCGGCTCGGATTCGATCGACACCGCCACGAAGATGGCACGGCGCTACTGGCAGCTGAAGGGCGAGCCCGACCGGACCGTGCTGATCCGGCGCGAGAAGGCGTACCACGGGATGCACGCGGCAGGGTCGTCGCTCGCGGGCATCCCGGCGAACGCCACCGGGCACGGTCCGCTGATCGAGGACGTGATCGAGGTCCCGTGGGACGACCCCGGCGCGCTCGCCGCCGCGATCGAGGACGCGGGACCCGGCCGGACGGCCGCGTTCTTCTGCGAGCCGGTCCTGGGCGCCGGCGGCGTCTTCCCGCCCCCGGCCGGATACCTGGAGGCGGTGCGCGCGACCTGCCGCGAGCACGGCGTGCTCTTCGTGGCCGACGAGGTCATCACGGGGTTCGGCCGGTGCGGCGACTGGTTCGCCTCGAACCGGTTCGGTCTCGAGCCCGACCTGATGACGTGCGCGAAGGGGATCACGAGCGGGTACCTACCGATGGGCGCGGTCGTGGCGGCCCCATGGGTCGCCGAGCCCTTCTGGGCGCCGGGCGCCGGCGTGTGGCGGCACGGCTACACCTACAGCGGACACGCGGCCGCGGCCGCGGCGGCCCTCGCGAACCTCGACATCATGGAGCGCGAGGACCTCTGCGGTCGCGCGCGGGAGCTGGAGGGCCCCTTGCTCGACGCCCTGCGTCCCCTCGAGGCACACGCGCTGGTCGAGGAGGTCCGCGGGGGGGTCGGGCTCCTCGCCGCCGTGAACGTCCGTCAGGAGCTCCTGGCGCAGGACCCCACGCTCCCCGCCAAGGTCGGCATGGCCTGCCGTGACGCCGGGTTGCTCGTCCGCCCGCTCGTCGACGGGGCGATCGCGGTCTCCCCGCCGCTCGTGATCGACGCGGAGGGCATCGCGGAGCTCGCGTCGATGTTCCGCGCCGGCCTCGACGCCTGCGCCTGAGCCGGTCGGCCGTCGGGCCGGCCGGACGCACGATCGCGTCGTGGCGACCGCGATGGAGCGGAGCCGCCGGTCGGGGCTCAGTGGAACGAGTGACCGCAGGCGCAGCCGCCCTGGGCGGCCGGGTTGTCGATCGTGAACCCCGACTGCTCGAGCGAGTCGACGAAATCGACCGTCGCCTGCGTGAGGTACGGCACGCTCATCTTGTCCACCACGAGACGCACGCCGAACTGCTCGGCGGTCTGGTCCTTCTCGGACACCTGGTCGTCCAGGTACATCGCGTAGCGGAGCCCCGAGCACCCGCCCGGCTGCACGGCGATCCGCAAGGCGATGTCGTCACGGCCCTCCTCCTGGAGGAGCTCCTTGACCTTGCCGGCTGCCGTCTCGGTGAGCGTGATCATCTGATCCTCCGGGCGTCGGGTCTTCTCATCTTACCGGTCGGCGCCCGCTTCCCCGGGCTTGACCGCCGGGTCTTCGTCGGGACGCTCGGCCAGGTCCACCTCGCGCGCGCCGCTCACGCGGAGCAGCTCGGCCGGCGTGAGCGGGAAGACCGCGTCCGGGGTGCCGGCGGCCGCCCAGACCTCGTTCCACCCCAGGAGATCGTGGTCGATCACGGCCGGGAGGCGCTCGGGGTGCCCGAAGGGCGGGGTCCCCCCCACGGCGAACCCCGTCGCGGTCCGCGCCTCCTCTGGCGTCGCGCGGCGGACGTCGCCGGCGCCGACCAGCGCGGCCAGCCGTCCGACGTCCACCCGGTTCGCCCCGCTCGTGTAGGCCATCAGCGCCCGCCCGTCGGCCATGAACACGAGCGACTTCACGATCTGCCCCACGTCGCACCCGATCGCCCGGGCGGCATCCTGCGCCGTCTTCGTGCCCTCGGGGAACCGCCGGACCTGCGGCTCCACGCCGTGGGCCCGCGCCGCCTCCAGGAACCGATCGATCGCTCCGCTCATCCCGCGTCCGTTCCCCTCTCCTCCGCGATCGTCGCGGCGATCTCCGCGCCGAGGTCCGTCAGCCGGGCGGCCGCATCGGCCGATGCCGCCGCGGCTCCGAACCGGTCGGTCAGGGATACCACGCGGCCGAGCCCGGGGACGAGCTCGCGCACGCCGGGCTCCGCTTCCCCGCAGACCACGACCGGCTCCGCCCCGGCCTCGCGCGCCAGACGCAGCACCTCTGCGGGCGCCTTCCCCCGGAGCGTGCCCCGGTCGAACCGGCCCTCGCCGGTGATCACGACGTCGGCGCGACGCACCCGCGCCTCCAGGCCGAGGACCTCGCTCACGAGCCCGGCGCCGGAGCGGATCCGGCCGCCGAGGAACACCGCGGTCCCGAAGGCGAGCCCGCCGCCCGCCCCTGAGCCCGGCCTTCCGCGCAGATCGACCCCCAGGTCCCGATGCACCACGGCCGCCAGGTGCCCGAGCGCGCGGTCGAGCAGGACCACGTCGGCGGGCGACGCGCCCTTCTGGGGCCCGAAGGCCGCACCTGCCCCGGTCGGTCCCGTCAGGGGGTTGTCGACATCGACGCAGACATCGAGGTCGACCGCGCGCAACCGCGGATCCAGCGACGACACGTCGACGGCCGCCAGCTCGAGGAGCCCGGAGCCGCCGGCGCCGATCGACGTCCCGTCGGCCCGTGCGAGGCGCGCCCCCAGGGCCATCGCCATCCCCGCTCCCCCGTCCGTGGACGCCGTCCCACCGACGCAGAGCAGGATCCGTTCCGGGGCCAGGTCGAGCGCGGCGCGGATCAGGTCGCCCGTGCCGGCCGTCCCCGCACGCAGGGCGTCGCGAGCCGTCTCGGGCAGCAGCGCGAGACCCGAGGCCGATGCGCTCTCGACGATCGCGAGCCGCGTCCCGCCCGGCTCGGCCAGGCCGACGGACGCGCCGATCCGCTCCCCGAGGGGTCCGCGCGCGCCGGCGGCCACCGCCCGCCCCCCGAGGGCCGCCAGCAAGGCCCACATCGTCCCCTCACCGCCGTCGGCGACGGGACACGTCTCGACCTCGTCCCGCGGACGCGACCGACGCCACCCCTCGGCGAGCGCCGCCGCCGCCTGGATCGCGGTGAGCGTGCCGCGGAACTTGTCCGGCGCAACCAGGACGCGCACGGGCCGATGCTACGATTCCCCGCCGTGAGCCTCGACCGCACGCAGCTGATCGGCATCGCCCACGCCGAGCGTCAGCGCCTCGGTCGGATGATCCAGTTCGCCGATCCCGAGACGTGGGAACGGCCGAGCGCGGTCCCCGGCTGGTGGAACCGCGACGTGATGGCCCACCTCGCGGGCCAGGACACCGCGGCCGCCCAGCTCCTGAAGGGCGATCCCGCGAGCGAGCTCGACGAGTACCGCGCCGGCCTCGGCGACGCTTCGTTCACCGTCGACGGGTTGAACGCGTTCCTCGTGAACCGGCGTTCCGGGCTCCCGTACCGCGACGTGCTCACCACCTGGGGACGGGCCGCGGAGTCGCAGCTCGCGTTCGCCGCGCTCCTGTCGGACGAGGAGTGGCGGACCCGCCGCTTCCCCTGGCTCTCCGGGGAGATCGCGGCGCGCTACCTCGTGCAGTCCCGGGTCGTGGAATGGTGGGTCCACGGCGAGGACATGCGCGCGACGAACGGGCTCGGGCCCGAGTACCAGCACTGGCCGATCCACCTGACGATCGACATGGCCGTCCGGATGCTCCCCTGGGCGCTCGGTGAGGCGGGCCTCGACCTCCGGGGTCGGACGATCGAGGTCGACGTGACCGGCGCCGGGGAGGGGCTGTGGCGGTGGGGCCTCGGAGCTGGAGAGATCCCGGATCCCGACCGCAAGGCCGACGGCTGGGTCCTCGGCCGCGCGCCCCAGCTCGCCCTGGTCGCGGCGCGGCGCCTGCCGGTCGACGAGGTCCTCGACGCCGGGATCCTCGTCCTGGGCGGGGACGTCGAGCTCGCCGAGCTCGTCCTGCGGACGATGCGCGCCTACGTCTGAGCCGACCGCCCCGGATCTCTCCCCGGCAAGCCGCCCCGCCCCGTCGCCCGTACACCCACGGGTATACCGTGCTGCGCATGCGATCGCGTGAACCGGAGTCGGACGCCGCCCTGATGGGCGCGTTCGCTCGACGCGACCCTCGGGCGGCCGGCGTGCTCTACGACCGTTTCGCGTCTCGTGTGTACGGACTGGGGATCGTGATGCTCGGCAACGATGCGGCGGCTCAGGATCTGGTGCAGGACACGTTCGTCAAGCTCTGGCGCAACGCGGACCGATTCGACAGCGCCCGCGGGAAGCTCGAGACGTGGGTCCTCCTGGTGGCTCGCTCCCTCGCGATCGACGCGCTCCGGCGGCGCGTGCTCGAGTCCCGGTCGCTCCATGCGCTCGGGGTCCCGGAGGAGGCGGACGACGCCCCCGGTCCCGATGCGCTCGCCGAGACGGCGGATCTGGCCGATCGGGCCCGCCGAGCGATGGCGCGCCTGAGCCCCGAGCAGCGGGCCGCGCTGGAGCTGGCCTACTTCGGGGGGAAGACCAGCGCCGAGGTCGCAGAGCTCGAAGGTATCCCGGTCGGCACGGCCAAGACCCGGATCCGCAGCGCCCTGCTCCGGCTCCGCGAGGCGATGGCGGAGGAACGCCGTGACCTGTGACGAGGTCCGAGACCTCCTGCCGGAGCACCTGCTCGGCACCCTCGACCCGGACGTCGACCGCGAGGTCCGCGCGCACGTGCGGGGCTGCGCGGCCTGTCGGGCGGAGTCGATCGGGCTCGGCGAGGGCCTCGCGAGCTTCGCCCGCGCGGCGCACGATCGTGAGCCGCCGGGAGCGCTCCGCGACCGCGTGCTGACGGTGCTCGACGACGAGTGGCGAGACGGAACGGCCGCTCCCCGTAACCGGCCGCGCTGGGCGGCCGTCGCGGGCATCGCGGCGGCGGTCGCCATCCTCGCGACGTCGATCGGGCTCGCGGTCGCCGCGGACCGCAGGGCCGACCTGGCGCAGGCCGACGCCAGCAGTTATCAGAACCTCCTGGAATCCCTGGGGGGCAAGGAGTTCCGGGTCGGAGAGATCCGATCCGACGAGCGCCCCGAGGTCGAGGGCAGCGTGGTCCTGTACGACTCGCACCAGGGGCAGTCATGGGGCGTGGTCCTGATCCGCGCGCCCGGATGGTCCGGTACGGCGACGGCGATGCTCGAAGCTCCGGACGGCCGGACGATCGAGGTGGGCGAGCTCCGGTTCGCCGACGACGGGGACGCCGCCACGTGGATCGTCACCGCCAGCAGCCTGGAGCCGTACGACCACCTCACGATCGTGGGCCCGGACGGCTCCGAGATCGCCGGGGCGACGATCGCGGACGCCTGAGACCCGGGCACGCGGTCAGCGCGTGACCACGAGGCGACGGATCGCGCGCGGGCGCGCACCGAACCGGTACTTGTATGCGTAGTCGCCCTTCAGCAGGTCGAACGCCTCGCAGCCGTCGGCGATCGCCAGGCGGATGTCCTCCCCGACCAGCACCATCCCCGGCGCCAGCTGCTGCCAGGCACGGTCGAAGGCGGAGTTGTACAGGGAGAACGTCCGGCCGAAGCGGAACCCGATCGTTCCGGCCGCGCGCTCCCCTCCCACCTCGATGAAGCTCAGCGCGAAGATGCCGTCGGGCAGGAACGCCTCGCCCAATCGCCGGAAGAAGATCTCCATGCCCGGCTGCATGAACACGCCCTTCGGGCCCTCGCTCATCCGATGCAGCTCGACGAAGCGGTCGAGCAGCGGGATCAGGGTCTCCGAGGTGGCCGTGACGATCGAGAACGGCCCGGCGTCGGCCTCGAGCTTCTTCGCCTTGCGGCGGATCTCGTGACGGAGCTTCGCGGGGAGCCCCGCGAGGTACGCCTCCCACGTCCCTGGAAGCTCCAGGTAGGGCGCGACCCCGTTCTGATCCTCCATCTCCCGCACGCCGAGGCCTCGCTCGAGCGCCGACGAGCGGAGCAGCCCGAGCCACGCCCGGTCTTCGGGGAGCCCGCGGAGGTCGGCCTCGTCCCAGTCGTCGCGGCCGGCGAGCGCCGCCCACAGCTCCTTCGTGACCCGTGGCTGCATGGCCGGTTCGCCGACGGGTCCGAGGTAGTCGGTGACCTCGGTCCCACCCAGGAAGCGGAGCGTCCGCCCGATCCGTTCGAACGCCACCGCCGCCACCTGCCGCTCGTCGTGCTCGGCGAAGGCGAGCAGCAGGTGCTCCGGTCGTTCGCCGAACTCCTCCCAGTACAGCTTCAGGTAGTCCGGGGTGTGGAAGAAGGTGCCCGCCGGGTCCGCGGTCACCAGGTCCGACCAGTCGCGACGCTGGAAGTCCCGGCCGTCCTCGGAGAACACGATGCGCATCTGGCCGGTCATGATAGGGGCGGCGTCTCGGCCGCCCGGCGCGTCACCAGGAGCCGCCGCCCCCGCCGCCCCCGCCGCCACCCGAGAAGCCCCCGCCCCCCGAGAACCCGCTCGAGCCCGAACCCGAGGGGGTCGAGGCGATCGTCCCGCTGGTCGCGACGGTGAACCCGTCCATCGCGTGGCCGAAGTCGGCGAACGCGAACGGCCGGGACGAGACGTACCAGGAGGTGTCCTGGGGCGGCGCGCCGATCTGTTCGAAGGCCTTCGCCCACTTCTCGGTGCACCCGAAGACGATCGCGTACGGCAGGAAGCGGGTGAAGACGTTCTCCTGCTCCGCCCATCGGGACAGGTGCGTGTCGGCGGTCTCGATCACCGTGCGGAACCCGCGGACCCGCCGGAGCGCCGCCGTGCCTTTCGCGGTCCGGGCGGGCATGCGCGAGGCGCCGACGATGAAGACGATCCCCACGACGACCGCCGCGATGCCCACCGATCCCAGGTGCGTCCACAACGCCAGGACGAACGTCAGGGCGAGGGCCAGCAGGAAGATCCCGACGCCGATCAGGTACCAGAAGCCCCGAACCTCGTCCGGACGGCGCCGGAACCACCCGCGCTTCACCGCGTCTCGGTAGAGCGCGTCCTCGACCTTCTCGAGGCGCTGCGCGAACGTCGTGCGGAGCGAGGAGAGCGTCACCTCGCTCCCGTCGCGGAACAGGCCGTCCAGGAGCGACCGCTCGTAGGCAAGGAGCTCGCCGTCGTCCTTCTCGAGACGGACGAGCTCCCAGTCCGGCTTGGCGAACCACCCCTCCTTCGGCAACTCCCGGATCATCAGGAAGCCGCGGCCGGCCAGGTCCACGATCGTCGCGGTGACGTCGAGGGTGTTCGCGCGCTCGTCGATCAACGTCCCGACCTGTCCCGGCCGCAGGTCGTCCGGCGGTGCGAACTCCACGGGCGCCGACGCGTCACCCTCGAACGCGGGCACCGCCTGCTCGCGACCGTCCGGGTTGCCCATCACCTGGTCGACAGGCGAGCCCACGAACCGGCGGTCCCGACCTCGCCGCCACGCCAGGAACCCGAACGCGCCGACCCCGAGCAGGAGCGCGGCTCCGGCGGCCGAGCCGGTCGCCGGGGTCACCTGGAACGCCCGGCCGAAGGACCACCGCTCGTCGAGGATCGGCTCCGGCTCGGGGACCGCCCCCTTCGGCAGCGCCACCACGATCGTCATGGCCTCGTACGGGTAGAGGTCGCGCGACGAGAACGACGCGACCCCCGACCCGTCCACCCCGGCGCGCCGACAGGGCTCGGTCGAGCCGACGTACCCAACGAAGCACGCGACCCGCGTGATCGGCTCCGGTCCCGCCACCGTCGCGGTCGCCCGCTGGATCGGCACGTTCCAGTCGTCGCCGATCGCGTTCCAGTACAGCTCGTCGTGATCGCGGAAGCCGTTCAGCGCGCCGCGGACCACGTACTCGATCGTGTAGGTGATCCGACCGGTTACCGTGCGGTCGGCATCCCCGATCCGGAGGCGCGTCTTCCCGCCCCCGGCGTCTTCGATCGCGTACGCGGCGGAGGCGCCACCGGTCGCGCTCACCCGGACGACGTCGATCGGGTAGACGCGATCGTACCGGTCGTCGTACGCGAGCCGGGTCGGGACGTCCCGGTAGATGCCGTGGTGATCGGTCGTAGAAGCGAAGTCGTAGTCGATGGTCTCCACGACCCGGATCGTGCCGTCGGGACGGATCTCGATCGCGGCGTCGTAGCGGCGGATCGACTCCGACCCCTGGGCCCGGGCCGGGCACGCGAGCGCGGCGAACAGCACGATCGAACCGGCGGCGACCAGGGCTCGTCTCACAGGCGCTCCACGAAGAAGAAGGAGACCGCCATGATGACGTACGCGCCCGTCAGCTGGGCTCCCTCGAGCCAGTTGCTCTCGCCGTCGAGCGAGATCAGCGTCATCAGCAGGGCGGAGAGCCCGACCGCGGCCACCTCGAACGTGCTGAACACGAAGTCCATCGGATGGCCGACGAGCAGGCTGATGAATACCAGGACCGGCGCCACGAAGAGCGCGATCTGCGTCGAGGAGCCGATCGCGATCTCTAGGGTGACATCCACCTGGTTGCGCAGCGCGAACATCACCGCCGACGAGTGCTCGGCGGCGTTGCCGATCACCGGGATCAGGATCAACCCGACGAAGAACTCCGACAGCCCGAGCGTCTCGAGCGCGGGTTCCAGCGAGCTGACCAGGGACTCTGACATCAGCGCGACGAGCGCGGTGGCCGCGAGCAACACGACGAGCGCGCGGTTGCGTGACCAGACGGGACGTTCACCCTCGGCCGGCGTGCGGAACAGGTGCTCGTGCGTGACGAGCGTGAAGATCAGCGCCGCCGCGTAGAGCAGGATCAGGACCCCGGCTACCACGCCGCTCACGACCTCCCGCTCGGCGAACGTGGCCCCACCCGCGCCCAGCGCGAACAGCGCCGGCATCAGCAGACCCGTCACCGCCAGCGCGAGCGACGTCGCGTGGACGGAGGCCGAGCGCGCGTTGAACGATTGCCTCTCGTGCTTCAGGCCGCCGAGCAGGAGCGAGAGGCCGAGGACCAACAGCAGGTTCCCGAGGATCGAGCCGGTCAGCGAGGCCTTCACCATCTCGATCCGGTCGTCCAGGATCAGGAAGACCGCGATGATCAGCTCCGTGACGTTGCCGAACGTCGCGTTCACGAGCCCGCCGACGCGCGGACCCGTGTGCAGGGCGAGCTGCTCCGTCGAGCGCCCGATCAGGCCGGCCAGCGGGAGGATCGCGGCGGCCGAGGTCAGGAAGATCGCGAGGTCGGGACCCCCGGCCACCCGGAGCCCGATCGCCACGGGGACCAGGACGAGCAGCCAGTCCAGGGAGGGGCGCCGTTCCACGGCGCGAAGCCTAGAGGGGGCCCGGGGCCGCCGCCATCACCGCGAGGGGGGCAGACGCGACCGGTAGTCTGAGACGGACTACCCGACGGCGTGCGGCACGCTGCCGCTCGCGCTCCCGGCGCCGTCCAGGGCCTCCTGCAGGACGTCCCACGCCAGCACGGCGCACTTGATGCGGATCGGGTACTTCACGACGCCCTTCAGGGCGACGAGGTCACCCAGCCGATCCTCGACCGGCTCGACCTCGCCCGCCATCATGTTCCGGAACTCGTCCGCGAGCCTCAGCGCGTCGTCCACCGACCGACCGCCGACCGCCTCGGTCATCATCGAAGCGCTGCTCTGGGAGATCGAACACCCGGCGCCCTGGAACGCGACGTCGCCGATCCGGTCGCCCTCCAGGTGGACCAGGACCGTGATCTCGTCGCCGCAGAGCGGGTTGTTCCGGGTGCACGACAGCTCCGCCCCCGGCAGCTCGCGCTTGTTCCGGGGGTTCTTGTAGTGGTCGAGGATGACTTCCTTGTAGATGTCGTCGAGCGCCACGCTTCCCTCCGTCGTCCGCGGGCCGGCCGAGGCCTACCCCGCGAAGATCCCCTCCGCCTTCTCCAAGGCGTCGACCAGCAGGTCGACCTCGTCCTTCGTGTTGTACACGTAGAACGATGCCCGCGCCGTCGCCGGCACGTCGAACCGGCGCATCACGAGCTGCGCGCAGTGGTGCCCGGCGCGGATGGCGACCCCCTCCTCGTTCAGGATCGTCGCCAGGTCGTGCGGGTGGACGTCCTTGTACCAGAACGACACCGCTCCCCCGCGGATCGAGGCGTCCTTCGGTCCGTAGACCGTGGCGCCGGCCTCGAGCAGCTGATCGAGCGCGTAGCGCGTGATCTCCTCTTCGTGCGCCCGCACCCGGTCCATCCCGAGCGACTGGAGGTAGTCGATCGCGGCGCCGAGCCCGACCTGTTGGGCGATCTGCATCGTCCCGGCCTCGAACTTGTATGGGATCGGCTTGTACGTGCTGTGGTCGTGGAAGACCTCGTGGATCATCTCGCCACCGCCCAGCATCGGATCCATCGCCTCCAGCAGCTCCCCCCTGCCGTAGAGACCGCCCGAGGCCGTGGGTCCGAGCATCTTGTGCCCGCTGAACGCCAGGAAGTCGCAATCGAGCCCCGCGACGTCGATCGCGTGATGAGGGGCCATCTGCGCCGCGTCCACCACGACGATCGCCCCGACGGCGTGCGCCGCGTCGATCAGCTGCCGGAGGGGCGTGATCGTCCCCAGCGCGTTGGACATGCCGCTGACGGCCAGGACCTTCGTGCGCTCCGTCAGCAACGACCCCAGGTCCGAGAGATCGAGCAAGCCGTCGTCGGTGAGGGGGATGAACCGGAGCACGGCACCCGTCACGGCGGCGGTCATCTGCCACGGGACGATGTTCGAGTGGTGCTCCAGGTCGGTCAGCAGCACCTCGTCGCCCTCGCCGAGGAACCTACGCCCCCAGCCCTGTGCCACGAGATTGATGGACTCCGTGGTCCCGCGCGTGAAGACGATCGTCTCGGGTTCCGGGGCTCCGAAGAACGTGGCGATCTTCACCCTGGCGCCTTCGAACCGCTCCGTCGCCTCCTCGCCGAGCTGGTAGATGCCCCGGTGCGCGTTCGCGTTGTGATGGGCGTAGAAGTCGGCCTCGGCCTCGATCACCTGGCGGGGCTTCTGGGAGGTGGCCGCGCTATCGAGGTACACGAGCGGCTTGTCACCCACGACCCGGCCGAGGATCGGGAAGTCCTCGCGGATCCGCTCGACGTCCAGGCCGCCCACGTGCCCGCTCATCCTCGCCGCCTCACTCCCCCGCGTCGTCCGCCGAGCCCTTCTCGAGCCCGAGCTCCTCCCGGAATCCCTCGTAGCCCTTCGCCTCGAGCTCGGTGGCGAGCTCGGGCCCGCCGGACCTCACGATACGACCCGCCATCATCACGTGGACGTGCTCGGGCGCGATGTAGTTGAGCATCCGCTGGTAGTGCGTGATGAGCAGGACCCCCAGGTCCGGTCCGACGAGCTGATCGACGCCGGTCGCCACCGCCTTCAACGAGTCGATGTCGAGGCCGGAGTCGGTCTCGTCGAGGATCGCGATCTTCGGCTCGAGCACCGCGAGCTGCAGCACCTCGTTCTTCTTCTTCTCCCCGCCCGAGAACCCCTGGTTCACGTACCGCTGGACCATCGAGTCCTCGACGCCCAGCAGCTCCATCTTCTCCTTCATGTGTTTGCGGAACGCGAGGGCGCTCATCGGCTCGCCCTTGACCGCCTGGTAGGCGGTCCGAAGGAAGTTCACGACGGAGACGCCGGGGACCTCGGTCGGGTACTGCATGGCCAGGAAGAGCCCGCGCTTGGCCCGCTCGTCCGGCGTGAGCGCGGTCACGTCCTCCCCGTTGAGGAGGATCCTTCCGGCCGTGATCAGGTAGCCGGGGCGGCCCATGATCACGTTCGACAGCGTCGACTTGCCGGACCCGTTCGGACCCATCAGGGCATGCGTCTCGCCCTGCTTCACCGTGAGGTCGATCCCCTTCAGGATCTCCTTGCCCTCGACCTCCGCGTGGAGGCCTTCGATCTGGAGCGTGGCCGCCCCGTTCCGCTCGCTCATCTCACACCTCGATCAGGATGTCGTCGCCGACGGTCCGGACCACGTAGGCCCCGACCGGGGCGGTGGCCGGCAGGGTCCGGACCGCGCCGGTGTTCAGGTCGAACGTCGACCCGTGCTTCGGGCACTCGATCGTCTCGTCGTCGACGTCGACCTCGCCCTCGTCCAAGAAGTAGTGCGCGTGGGAGCAGATCGCGTCGACCGCCCGGTAGCCGGACGCACCCAGGTTCGCGAGCGCGACCAGCTTGCCGCCGACCGGGAATCGCCGGGCTTCGCCCTCGGGCACGTCGCCGACGCCGCACACCCGCACCAACGCCATCAACGCGTGCCCCCGGCCAGCTCCGAGGCGATCGCCGACTCCGCCCCCTCGCGGACCTCCGCGAGCGTCACCCGGTCGAGGACCTCCTGGAAGAAGCCCGTCACGATCAGGCGCTCCGCATCGGCCCGCGGGATCCCGCGGCTCTCCAGGTAGAAGATCGCCTCCTCGTCGACCGGTCCGACGCTCGCGGCGTGCCCGCACCGGACGTCGTTCGCCTCGATCTCCAGGTTCGGGATCGCGTCGGCCTTCGCGTGCTCGGACAGCACGACGTTGCGGCTGGTCTGCATCGCGTCGGTCTTCTGCGCGTCGGGGCGCACGTGGATCCAACCGCTGTAGACGGCGCGGCTCCGATCGCGGAGGGCGCCCTTGTACAGCAGGTCGCTCGTGCAGTGGGGCGCGACGTGATCCTGCTCGGTGCGATGGTCGAAGTGCTGATCGCCGTCGGCGAAGAACACCCCGAGCATCTCGCTGAACCCCCCGGGCTCGGCGAGCACCGTCTCGGTCTCGGACCGCGACAGGTCGGCTCCGAAGCCGAGCGAGAGCGTGCGGATCTCGGCGTCGCGACCGACCCGCGCCCGCTGCACCCCGAGGTGGGTGACCCCGCGTCCCCAGTCCTGGATCGACGCGTAGCGGACGCGCGCTCCTTCCCCGACGACGATCTCCGTCACGGCATCGGAAAGGGCCCGGGTGAGATCCGGCGAGACGAACCGGTCGATGAACGTCACGGACGCGTTCGCGCCGACCACGATCAGCGTGTGGGGGAAGATCGCGGCGCCGTCGGCGTCGAGGTAGGTGAGGGTCTGCAAGGGCAGGCCGACCTCCACGCCGTCGGGAACGTAGAGGAACGTCCCGCCCGTGCGGAAGGCGCCGTGCAACGCGACGAACTTGCTCCGGTCCGTCGGCACCAGGGCGTGCAGGTGAGGCTCCACGAGCTCCGGATGCAGCGCGCTCGCCGCATCCAGGTCCGCGAAGACCACGCCTCGCCCGGCGAGATCGGTCGCGGCCCGCGTCGAGATCACCTCGGAGTTGCGCTGGACCTGCAGGCCCGCGCGCTCACCGGTGGCGCCGACCGCCTGGAGGACGCCGTGACGGGTCATCGCCTCCGGCCCGCCGCCCGGTGTGAAGGGGTCGAAGTCCAGCTCGAAGCCGGACAGGTCCGTGTAGCGCCACTCCTCCGTTTCCTGCGACGGGATCGGCAGTGCGTCGAACGCCCGCAGCGCGCGGAGCCGTACGTCGCCAGTGAACCCCGCGACCTCGGGCAGCTCGGCCAACGCACGCTCGTCGAAGCGGGTGGTCATGACGGTGTCGCTCATGCCCGAAGCTCGGTCAGCCGACCGAGCCCTCCATCTGCAGCTCGATCAGGCGGTTCAGCTCAACCGCGTACTCCATCGGGAGCTCTCGCGTGATCGGCTCGATGAACCCGTTGACGATCATCGCGGTCGCCTCCACCTCGGAGAGGCCGCGACTCATCAGGTAGAAGAGCTGGTCCTCCCCGACCTTCGAGACCGTCGCCTCGTGGCCGAGCGCGGCCGTCTCGTCCTCGACCTCGATGTACGGATAGGTGTCGGAGCGGCTCTCCTCGTCGAGGATCAGCGCATCGCAGCGGACGTTCGACCGCGCGTGATGCGCGTCGGGCTCCACCCGGACGAGCCCCCGGTAGCCGGTGCGACCCCCGTCCTTCGACACGGACTTCGAGGTGATCACGCTGGTCGTGTACGGCGCGGCGTGGATCGCCTTGCCACCGGCGTCGGTGTGCATCCCCTTGCCGGCGAACGCGACCGACAGGACCTCGCCCCGCGCTCCCTTGCCCAGCAGGTAGATCGAGGGGTACTTCATCGTGACCTTGGAGCCGATGTTCCCGTCGACCCACTCCATCACCGAGTCCTCGTACGCGGCGGCGCGCTTCGTGACCAGGTTGTAGACGTTCGTCGACCAGTTCTGGATCGTCGTGTAGCGGACCCGGGCGCCCTTCTTCGCGATGATCTCGACGACCGCGGAGTGCAGCGAGTCGCTCGAGTAGATCGGCGCCGAGCAGCCCTCGACGTAGTGCACGTAGCTGCCCTCGTCCGCGATGATCAGCGTCCGCTCGAACTGGCCCATGTTCTCCGCGTTGATGCGGAAGTACGCCTGCAGCGGGATGTCTAC
>DATBLY010000111.1:0-22095 GCA_036555125.1 Actinomycetota bacterium
AACCCGTGATCGCGGAGGCGCTGCCGGACCGCGCGTCCTTCCTGGCGGGCCCGCTCACGGACTCGCTGCAGAGCTTCGTCGAGGAGCAGGTCCAGAAGGTGTTCGCGTCGGAGGCGTTCCAGCGCTTCTGGGTCGCGGCGAACCGTTTCGTCCACGCGCAGCTCATGGCCGTCCTCGACGGGAACGAGGACTCCACGATCTCGATCCAGGACGGCAAGGTCCTGCTGAACCTGCTCCCGCTCGTGAACCTCGCGCTGGGAGAGATCCAGGCCCTCGCGACGGACCTGGTCGGGCGCGACGTCGTCCTGCCGACGATCACCGCCGACATGGTCCCGCAGCAGGCCGTCGCGGCGCTCGAAACCGCGCTCGGCCGCGATCTGCCCGATGACATCGGGCAGATCCCTGTGTACGACTCGAACGAGCTGCAGGCGATCCAGGACGGCGTGCGTCTCTTCGAACGAGGGGTCATCCTGCTGGCGCTGCTCCTTGTGGTGCTCCTGGTCTCGGCGATCTGGATCTCGCCCACCAAGCGGCGGACGATCCTGCAGCTCGCGGTCGCGGCCACGGTCGTGCTGGTGATCGAGCGGAGGTTGGCGCTGCGGCTCGGCGACCGCGTGATCGCGCAGGCGGGCGGCGACGAGCATCCGGCCGTCGGGGTCCTGGTGAACACGCTGCTGGGGAGCCTCCGGCGATACACCGGATGGATGCTCGTCATCCTGTTGGTGACGATCGCCGCCGCGCTCCTCACGGGCCCGTACCCGTGGGCGCGGTCGCTCCGCGGGTGGGCCGCCGGGCTCGGCCCTGCCCTCTCGGGGGCGGTCGCCGGGACAGGTGCGGCGCCGTCCGCGGCCGCCACGTTCATCGGAGCACATCGCGACGCGTTGCTGATCGCCGGCGCCGCGGTGCTGGTCGCGCTCGTGATGCTGATCGACCTCTCGTTCGGGTGGCTGCTCGCGCTGGTCGTGGTCGTCGCCCTCTACGAGTTGGTCGTCTACCAGGTGGCGCGTGGGGTCCGGGGGCGGGTGGAGACCCAGCCGGTCCCGTGAGCTCACCCGCCGCCGGCGAGCCCGCCCGCGGTGAGCGCGCCGGCGAACCGCCGGCCGACGAGCAGGGCTCCGCTCGGCCGGCCGGCGAGGGGGAGCGGGCGCCGCGCCGGGTCCGCCAGCGCGCCGAGCAGCTCCGTGGGCGCGCGGATACGCTCCGCCGTCAGGCGACGACGGGGATCGAGACCGCGTCGGGTCGCTACCCGACGGTCCGCTGGATCCTCGAGGCCTACGATCGCGACAAGCGACGGTTCGGGGGGATGCTGGCCGGTGGTCTCGCGTTCAAGCTGTTCCTCTGGCTCCTGCCGTACGCGCTCATGATCGTCTCGCTCCTCGGCTACGCATCGGACTACAGCGATCAGCCGCCCGACCAGCTCGCCAAGAGCGCCGGCCTGTCCTCGGCGTTGGTGGCGATGGTGGCGCAAGCCGTCGAGGACTCGGGTCGCGGGAGGATCTTCCTGCTCGTGCTCGGAGGCGGGTTGGCGCTGTGGTCCGGGCGTGGGCTCGTCCGCGCTCTCGCGGTCATCAACACCGCGGCCTGGGACCTCCCGATCCGGCAGGCGCGGGGAACGTGGAAGGGGTCGGCGTTCTTCCTCGGGTTCGCCACGCTGCTGTTCGGGTCGCAGTTGCTCGGCGGGTCCCTGTACGCCGGTTCGTTCGGGACGGACGTCCTTGCCTCGACCGTGCTGATCGCGCTCTTCTCGGGGATCTGGTTGGCGGGCGCGGTCTACCTGCCTCGGCCGGAGGACGTCCCATGGACCGCCCTGATCCCTGGCGCCGTCGTCTTGGGGGTGAGCGTGCGGGTGGTCGCCCTCGTCACCTCCGTCTACCTCGCCGGCAAGCTCGCGCGCGTGGACGATCTCTACGGCTCGCTGGGGATCGCGACCGTGTTCCTCGCGTGGCTCTTCATCGCTTCGCGCGTGATCGTCGCCGCGACGTTCCTGAACGCCTCACGATGGTTCGCCGCTCACCCGCCGCCGGCCGACGCTGCCTGAAGCTCCTTCGCGAAGAACGTGAGCGCCTTCTTCGTCTTGGTCTGCTGCGTGCCCGAGGGGGCCACTCCGTGCCCCCGAAGGAACGCCCGCGCCTCGACCGCCACCTGGAAGGCCTCGCCGGGCAGGCACTTCGTGGACAGCTCGAGGATCCGGGTCCCATCCGGGTAGAACCAGAGCTCCGCCACGATCTTGCGGTTGAGCTCCGCCGGGAACCACCGAACCTTCAGCACGAACAAGGGTCCGAGGATGCTCAGGTCGTCCAGCCCGAGCCCCTCGGGGGCCCGTTCCCGGTAGAGGTCGCGCTGCTCCTTCGAGAACAGCTTGCGGATCGTTCCCTCTCCGCGGACGGCGCCGCGGACCTCCTCGTTCGTCGACACCCCCTTGAGCGAGCCGGAGCACACGAACCCGCCGGGCATCATGTCGACCTCGATGCCGAAGGTCGGCGACCGCCTGAGATCCTCGGGGACCTCGTCGGGGACGACCGGCCGGAGCTTCACCACCGTGTCGGCCCGCTTCCCCTGCACGCGTCGTGCGCGGACCGCGACGCCCGCGGCCTGCAGCGCCAGGTCGGGGGTATCGAAGAAGAAGACCTGCCGGATCTGCGCGTCGAGCGCGTCCATGTCGAGCGCCAGGATCGTGGCCCGGTGCTCCGCCTCGGGTACGGTCACCTTGAGCTCCACGGTGTCGGATCCCTTCATCAGCGCGAGGACCTGGGTCAGGTCCTCGTCCGAGAGGGCGCGGGGACGGGGGCGGCGGCTCATGCTTCGACCGCCGCGTCTCGCCCGTGGACGATCAACGCGTAGATCACGAACACGCAGGCCGTGATGATCGTGATCGACCACACCGGCTGGTACGGGATGAACAGGAAGTTCGTGGTCGCCGCCCCCGCGGCGACCAGGACGCCCACGGTGCGTGCCCAGACGGCCCCGGTCGAGAGCGAGAACCCGGCGAGCGCCACGAGGGTCCCGATGATCAGGTGGATCCATCCCCACGTCGTGACGTCGAACTCGAACAGGTAGTTGGGGGTCGCGACGAAGAACGAGTCGCGGAAGAGCGCGGCGAGCGCGACGAACACCTGCCAGATCCCCATCACGATCATCATCACGCCGGCGAACACGACCCAGCCGGCCCAGCCGCTCGAACCTCGCTCCGACATCCGCTCCTCCTTCGTCCAAGGGCCGGTCGAAGGCTGCGCTCCGTACACTGCCCGCGTGTCCGAGCAGGCCCACCGGCCAGAGATGCCGCCTCAGTATGACCCGTCCGAGGTCGAGCCGCGTTGGGCTGCCGCATGGCTCGAGCGGGGGATCTTCCGAGCGGACCCCGCGTCGGGGAAGGAGCCGTACTGCATCGTGATCCCACCGCCCAACGTGACCGGACGCCTCCACGTCGGGCACGCGTTGGGGGACACCCTCCAGGATCTGCTGATCCGACGCGCGCGCATGCAGGGCTACGAGGCGCTCTGGCTCCCGGGGATGGATCACGCAGGCATCGCGACGCAGGTGGTCGTCGAGCGGGAGCTCCGCAAGGAGGGCATCGACCGGCTGGCGCTCGGACGAGACGCGTTCGTCGAGCGGGTCTGGGCCTGGAAGGAGTCCTACGGGGGCCAGATCGTCGAGCAGATCAAGCGCCTCGGCTGTTCGTGTGACTGGTCGCGGGAGCGGTTCACGATGGACGAGGGGCTCTCGCGTGCGGTCCGCGAGGCGTTCGTCCGTTGGTACGACGCCGGGCTGATCTACCGGGGCGAGCGTCTGGTCAATTGGTGTCCGACGGACCAGACGGGCCTGTCCGACTCCGAGGTCGTTCACGAAGACGTCGAGGGTGAGCTGGTCACGTTCCGGTACGAGCTGAGCGACGGGAGCGGTGCGATCGCCGTGGCCACGACGCGCCTCGAGACGATGCTCGGGGACACCGGGATCGCCGTGAACCCCGACGACGAGCGGTACCGCGACCTCGTGGGCAGGACGGTGCGCCATCCGTTCGACGGCCGCGACATCCCGATCGTGGCCGACGCGCTCGTGGACCGCGACTTCGGGACCGGCGCGGTCAAGGTGACGCCGGCCCACGATCCCAACGACTTCGAGATCGCGCAGCGCACCGGCCTCCCGCTGATGAACATCTTCGGCCCGGACGCCTCGATCAACGAGGTCGCCGCCGAGGAGTTCTACGGCTTGAACCGCTACGACGCTCGCTCGGCCGTGCGGGAAGCGCTGGCGAGGCTCGACGCGATCGTGAGCGAGGAGCGGCCGTACCTCCACGCGGTCGGCCACTGCTACCGGTGCCACAGCGAGATCGAGCCATGGATCTCGGGGCTGCAGTGGTTCGTGGCGGTCGATCGGCTGAAGGAGCCCGCCCGAGAGGTCGCGCTCGACGGCCGCCTGACGTTCTGGCCCGAGCGATGGACGAAGCCGTACGTGGCGTGGATGGAGAACCTGCGCGATTGGAACATCTCGCGCCAGCTCTGGTGGGGACATCGCATCCCGGCCTGGTACTGCCCGGACGGGCACGTGACGGTCGCACGCGAGGACCCGGAGGCGTGCGCGACCTGCGGATCGGCGGCGCTGGAGCAGGATCCGGACGTCCTGGACACCTGGTTCTCCTCCCAGCTCTGGCCCTTCTCCACGCTGGGGTGGCCGGACGACACCGAGGACCTGCGCACGTTCTACCCGAACGCCGTCCTGGTCACCGGCTACGAGATCCTGTACCTCTGGGTCGCCCGGATGGTGATGTCCGGGCTGTCGCTCGTGGACGACGTTCCGTTCCGTCACGCGGTGATCCACGGTCTCGTCCGCGACGCGCACGGTCGCAAGATGTCGAAGTCGCTGGGCAACGTGATCGACCCGATGGAGATGATCGACCGGTTCGGCGCCGACGCGCTCCGGTTCTCCCTCGCGCGGGCGGCGACCGGCGGCCAGCAGGACATCCCGCTCTCCGTGGAGTCGATCGAGGGCGGGCGCAACTTCGCGAACAAGATCTGGAACGCGGCGCGGCTGATCTTCCGCGCCTATCCGGGAGGGACGCCCGAGCTCCCGCCTCGGGAACGATGGACGCTCGTCGATCGGTGGCTCCTCGCGCGGCACGAGGCGCTCCTCGCGGAGGTGGACGGCGCGCTCGATCGCTACCTGTTCGCGGAGTCCGCGCAGGCCCTCTACCGGTTCCTGTGGTCGGAGTTCTGCGACTGGGGCCTGGAGATGCAGAAGGGCCGGCTCGACGGGAGCGACGAGAGGGACGGCGCCGACGCGGCCGCGGTCCTCGCGTGGGTGTTCGAGCGGACCCTGCGGCTGCTCCATCCGATGATGCCGTTCATCACCGAGGAGATCTGGCAGGGCTTCGCCGGCGGCGGAGGGTCGATCGCGCTCGCCGTCTGGCCCGGACGATCGGAGGCGCACGCCGACGCGGAGGCCGAGGCGTCGTTCGCGGTCCTGCAGGACGTGATCACGGCCGTGCGGCAGTTCCGCTCCCGGCACCGGCTCGCGCCGACGGCGCGCTTCGAAGCGGTGGCCGGTGTCCCGGCGGCGGAGCTCGAGGCGGTGGCGTCGCTGGCCGAGCGCGTCGAGCGTCTGGCCGGCGTCGTTCCGTTCAGCGCGGTGGATGCGTCTTCGGAGCGGGCGGTCGGGTGGACCGCCGTCTCGACGTCGACCGGGTGGGTGAGCCTGCCCCCCGGCCTCTTCGACGTCGACGAGGAGCGCACCCGCCTGCTCCGCGAACGGGACGAGGCATCCGCGCAGCTCGAGCGCTCCCGCGCGAAGCTCGCGAACGAGGGGTTCCGCGCCAAGGCGGCCCCGGAGGTCGTCGAGCAGGAGCGGGAGCGCGTGGAGCGAGCGACGGACCGGCTCGCCGAGCTGGACGCGCAGCTCGCCGAGCTCGGATAGCGACGCGTGGCGATGGATCTCGCCGACGCGCTCGCCGACCTCGACGGGCGGCAACCCGAGTCGATGCCGGAGCCCAGCCTGTCGCGGATCGCCCGCCTGGCGTCCCTGATGGACGATCCGCAGCTGACGTTCCCGACGATCCACGTCACGGGGACGAACGGCAAGTCCACCGCTGCCCGGGTCGCCGCGGCCACCTCGTGCGCCGTCGGGATCCGCACGGGCCTGTTCATCTCGCCGCACCTGCGCTCGGTGCGGGAGCGGCTCTCCGTGTGCGGCGAGGACATCACCGAGGAGGGGTTCGCCGAGGAGTACGAGCATCTCCTGCCGTACCTTCGGCACGTCGACGCGGGCGAAGACGGCCGCGTCACGTACTTCGAGGCGCTAACGGCCCTCGCGTTCCTCTGGTTCGCCGATCGCCCCGTCGACCTCGGCGTGTTCGAGGTGGGGATGGGCGGCGGATGGGACGCCACGAACCTGGTCGCCGGACAGGTCGCCGTGATCACGCCGATCGATCTGGATCACGTCGCGGAGCTCGGGCCGGGGATCGAGGACATCGCCGCGGAGAAAGCCGGGATCCTGAAGCCCGCGACGACGGCCGTCGTGCGTGAGCAGGATCACGACGCGGTGTCGGCGGTGCTCGAGCGGCAGGCTGGGGAGGTCGGGTCGCGGCTCCTTCACGAGGGCGTGGAGTGGGAGGTCGAGGATGCGCTCGGCGCGCTCGGCGGACAGACGTTCGCGCTTCGCGGGATCCACGGTCGCTACGACGAGCTGTTCCTTCCCCTCTTCGGGACGTACGCCGCGCAGAACGCGGCCGCGGGGGTCGTGGCGGTGGAGGCGCTCACGGGCCAGGCGCTCGACGCCGATGCGGTGCGCCACGCCCTCTCGACGGTCCGGGCGCCCGGGCGGCTCGAGGTGGTGGGCCGCGAGCCCCTGATCGTGGTCGACGGGGCGCACAACCCGGCGGGTGCGGTGGCCCTGGCCGAGGCCCTCTCCAGCTCGTTCACGTGGGATCGCCTCCACGTGGTGCTCGCCGTCAGCGCGAACAAGGACGTCGAGGGCGTCGTTGCGCCGCTCGCGGCGCTCGCCGACGTCGTCTACGCCACCCGGTTCGCGGGGGCGCGGAGCGCCGAGCCGGGCGTCGTCGCGGATGCCGCCCGGGTCTCCGGTGCGCGGCGGGTCGAGGAGGTGCCGGGCCTGGCAGGGGCGATCGCCGCGGCCGACGCCGCGGCCGACGCCGGCGACGCGATCCTCGTGACGGGCTCGCTGTTCACGGTGGGGGAGGCGCTCGCGATCCTGCGGCCGACGTGATGCCTCGCCGACGTCGGAGGTGATCGGCTGCGTCGCCGCGAAGCGAGGCCGGAAGGTGACATCATCTGCCGATGAAGCGATGGGTCCTGGTCGCGATCCTCGCCGTCTCGGTCGTGTTGACGGCGTGTTCGGAGGAGAGCCGCGACGCGATCCGGTCGCAGGTCTCGAGTGCGATCGGGTCGGCATCGATCTCGCCGTCGCTCCCGACCCGTTCGGAAGAGCCGTCCCCGAGCGAGGAGCCCAGCCCGAGCGAGGAGCCGAGCCGGAGCCGGCAACCCACCCCGAGCGAGGAGCCGAGCCCGACCGAAGCCCCGACCGAGGAGCCGTCCCCGACCGAGGAGCCGTCCCCGACCGAGGAGCCGTCCCCGACCGAGGCCACCGGTGCGACGGGCCCGACCGCTCCCTCCGAGGCGGCGACGCCGTCGGGAACGGCGCAGGCCGACACCGGCTTCCCGTGGCCGTGGATCCTGTTGGTCCTCGCGGTGGTGGCCGTGGCCGCGGCCGTCCTGCTGCGGCGGGCCTCCGCCGGGAAGGCGCGCGAGGCCTGGAGGACGCGGGCTCGATCGGTCCAGACGGACGCGCTCGCCCTGCGCGATCGCGTGGCGGCCGAGCTCCCCGTCCTCCGGTCCGGCGGGGAGCTCCCGGCGGCGGCTCGCTCCGAGGTCGAGGCATCCTTCGGTGCCCTCGGGGCCAGCCTCCAACAGCTCCAGGCCGACGCGCCGGACGCGAACACCCGGACGGCCGCTCAAGATCTCTTCCTCGCCGCAGAAGCCGTCCGGTCCTCGCTCCAGCTGCTGGAGCAGCCGACGGGAGACGAGGGGGTGCGACGTGGCATCGCCGAGACGCTGGAGGAGCGGTTGACCGGGATGGACGCCTCCGTCGCCCGCTTCGGCGCGAGCATCGAATCCGGTCGGCCGGCGCCGGCCGGCGGCCCCGCCGGCGCCTGAGCGAGGCCCGATCGGTCGCTCTCTATACTGTCGCGACCGTTCCGCCCGCGCGCCACCGGAAGGACCGCGAACGACGACATGAGCAGCGAATCGACCCTCCTCATCGTCAAACCCGACGGCGTCCGCCGAGGCCTGATCGGCGAGGTCTTGCGCCGGGTCGAGACGAAGGGACTGCGGATCGACGCGATGCGCCTGTCCACGATCGACCGCGCGACGGCGGAGGCGCACTACGGCGAGCACGTCGACAAGCCGTTCTTCGGTGAGCTGGTGGACTTCATCACGTCCGGCCCGGTGGTGCTGGCGAAGATCTCCGGGGAGCAGGCGATCACCGTGTGGCGCACGTTGATGGGGCCGACCGATCCGGTCCAGGCGCCGCCGGGGTCGATCCGCGGCGACTTCGCGACCCTGATCGGCGAGAACGTCGTGCACGGCAGCGATTCCCCGGCATCGGCCGAGCGAGAGCTCGCCCTGTTCTTCCCCGAGGGATAGCCGCCGTGCCCGGGCTCGCCGAGGCCTTCGACCGGATCGGCGCGAGCATCGAACACCACCTGCCCGTGTCGCACGCCGGAGGGTTGGCGCTCGCGGTGACGGACCGCGACGACATCCTCGGGGTCGTGGTGCGGGGGTTCGCCGACGTGGCGAGCGGCGCTCCGGTCCGGCCCGAGACGCGGTTCCAGATCGGCTCGATCTCGAAGTCGTTCGCGTCGATCGTCGTGATGCAGGAGGTGGAGGCGGGACGGCTTGACCTGCACGTCTCCGTGAACGAGCTCCTGCCCTGGCTCCGGCTGTCCGAGCCGTTCGGGCCGATCACGCTCCGGCATCTCCTCCAGCACACCGGCGGGCTGGCCGCCGGCACCGAGGACGCGCCCACCGGTCCCGGGGCGCTGTGGCGGCTGCGCGACCTCCCGCCGACGTTCCCGCCGGGCGAGCGGTTCTGGTACTCGAACGACGGATACAAGATCGTCGGGGCGGTGCTCGAGCGTGTGACGAAGACGCCGATCCACGAGCTGCTCCGAGAGCGCATCCTGGAACCGCTCGGGATGTCGTCGACGGTCGCGTCCATCACGGACGAGATCCGGACGGAGCAGGCGACGGGGTACGCGCCGATCTTCACGGACCGGCCGCCGCAGCTGCATCACCCGCTCGCGCCCGCGACGTGGATCGAGAGCAACACGGCCGACGGCTCGATCGTGTCCGACGTCCTGGACATGAGCGCGTACGCGCGCATGCTGCTTCGCCGTGGTGTGGCCGGGGACGGAGGCCCGAGGCTCCTGTCCGAAGAGGGGTTCACGCGGCTGATCTCCGACGCGCTCGACACGGGCGACGGCGCGCCGTACGCGTTCGGGCTCTGGCAGACGGACGTCGACGGCCATCGATGGGTGGCGCACAGCGGCGGGATGGTGGGGTTCACCGCCCTGCTCGCGACCTCTCCCGACGAGGGCATGGCGTGCGTGGCCCTGCAGAACGGCATGGGTGACAAGTGGGAGCTGGTCCGGCACGCCCTCGCCGTCGTGCGCGCGGCGCTCGCCGGGGACCCCCTGCCCGACGTGCGGATGCCGCCCCCGTCGACCCGGATCCCGGGCGCGGATGCCTACGTCGGCACCTATCGGGACGTCGGAGGCCGCACCCTCGAGGTGACGGCGGACGGCGACGGATTGCGGGTCGTGCTCGACGGCGTCGCCACCGTGGCGCACCGCGATCCCCTGAACGACGATCCCTCCGATGCGTTCGCGCTGCCGCACGCCGACCTGGAGCGCTTCCTCCTGCGATTCGGTCGCGATGCGGACGGCACGGTCGTCGAGGCGTTCCACGGGAACGCCTGGTTCCGCGGCGATCGCTACGCGGGCGAAGAGCCCGCCGACGCCCCGGCCGACTGGCCCGGTCGCGTCGGGCTGTATCGAAGCAACGACCCGTGGACCCCCACGATCCGCGTGACCCTGCGCAAGGGCCGCCTCGCGATCGGGTTCCCCGTGGAGATGGGCGACGAGGAAGGGGAGGCCGAGCTGATCCCCCTGCACGGCGGGTCGTTCGCGGTCGGAGAGATCTGGCACCCGCGGCGCGTCCGGTTCGAGGGCGACATCGACGGCCAGGCCGTGGCGGTCGTGTTCAACGGCGGGTACTGGTACCGGAGCTTCGAGGCCTAGGTCGGTGACCGGCGCGGACCGGATCCCGGAGGCGCTCCGACGACAGGTCCGGCTGCTCTCCACGATCCTCGGCCGGGTCATCGAGGAGTGCGACGGCGCCGAGCTGCTGGCCGACGTGGAGCGGCTCCGCCGGGCGACGATCGCGCTCCGGCGCGCACCGTCATCCGCGCACCAGGGGGAGGTCTCCGATCTGGTCGCCGCGCTCTCGCCCGAGCGGGCGTGTCAGGTCGCGCGCGCGTTCACGGTCTATTTCCAGCTGGTGAACGTGGCCGAAGAACGGCACCGCGTCCGCGAGCTGCACGAGCGCGGGCGCGAGCCGGCGCCGATGCACGACTCGATCGAGGCTGCCGTCGGCGACGCCCGGTCGGCGGTCGGCGCGAAGGGCCTCGCGGATCTGCTCGAGCGGTTGGAGGTCCGGCCGGTCCTGACGTCGCATCCCACCGAGGCCAGACGGCGTTCGGTGGTGGACGCGCTCTGGCGGATCGGGGAGCTCGCCGAGCGGCTCGAGACGCCCCGGCTCCCGCGGTCGTCGGTCGCCGAGATCGAACGCCGGCTCGCCGAGGAGATCACGGTCCTGTGGACCACCGACCCGCTCCGGCCGAAACGGCCGGAGCCGCTCGACGAGGTCCGCGCCACGATGGCGCTGTTCGATCAGACGATCTTCCGGGTCGCACCGCTCGTGTATCGAGAGCTCGACCGGGCGCTCGCGCCCGGCGAAGGCGCGCGACCTCCGCTCGTGCGGCCGTTCCTGCGATGGGGGAGCTGGGCGGGCGGGGATCGCGACGGGAACCCCCTGGTCACCGCCGCGGTGACCCGGCGGACGATGGAGGTGCAGTCCGAGCACGTCCTGCTCGGCCTGGAGGCGGCCGCGCGTCGGATCTCCCGCGGCCTGACCGCGGAGGCCGGACGCGTCCCGCCGAGCGAGGACCTGCGCGGCGTCCTGCGTCGCGCCGACCGAGAGATGGGCGCCCGCGCGAACGACCTGTCGCGGCGGTTCCCGGACGCGCCGCACCGGCGGGCGCTCTTGCTCGCCGCCGACCGCCTGGCCGCCACGCGGACCGGCCGCGCCCACGCGTACGCGGGGCCGGGTCCCTTCCTCGACGATCTCCGCGCGATCCAGGCCTCGCTCGCCGAGGCGGGGGCGCCGCGCCTCGCCTACGGCGAGCTGCAGCACCTGGCCTGGCAGGCGGAGACGTTCGGGTTCCACCTGGCGGAGCTCGAGATCCGGCAGCACGCGCTGGCGCACGAGGAGGTGCTCGACGAGCTCGCTCCCGGCTCGGCACGCGACGCGGTCGAGCTGGACCGGCTCTCGGAGTCGCCGCTGCGGGTAGGCGGCGAGCTCACCCCGGCTGCAACGGACGCCCTGGACACGTTCCGCGAGGTGTCCGCGGTCCAGTGGCGGTTCGGCGTGGACGCCTGTCGCCGCTACGTCGTGAGCGGCGCGCGGGATGCGGCCGACCTGGTGACGGTCCACGCCCTGGCCCGCGCCGCGGTGCCCGACGGCGCGATCGACCTGGACGTCATCCCCCTCTTCGAGACCCGGGCCGATCTGGAGGCGGCGACCCGGATCCTCGACCGTGCGCTCGCGCTGCCGAACGTCGCCGCGCGTCTGCAGCGGCGAGGTCGGCGCGTGGAGGTGATGCTCGGCTACTCGGACTCGGCGAAGGAGATCGGGATGCTGTCGGCGGCGCTCGTACTCTATCGGGCCCAGGCCGCCCTGGCGGCATGGGCCCGGCGTCACCGCGTCGAGCTCACGCTGTTCCACGGGCGCGGCGGAGCCGTCGGCCGTGGAGGAGGTCCCACGAACCGGGCGGTCCTGGCGCAGGCGCCCGGCTCGGTGGACGGTCGCCTGAAGGTGACGGAGCAGGGTGAGGTCGCCTTCGCACGGTACGGGGACCTCGAGATCGCGCGCCGGCACCTGGAACAGCTGACCCACGCCACGATCGTCGCGTCGACGGTCGACGCCGGATCCGACCCCGCGTGGGAGCGGTTCCGCGACACCGCGCAGGAGATGGGCGCCGCCGGGGAGCGGGCGTACCGGGACCTGGTCACGCGCGAGGGCTTCGCCTCGTTCTTCGCGCGCGCGACCCCCCTCGACCTGATCGGCGAGCTCGACATCGGCTCACGACCCGCACGGCGCGCCGACGACCCCGACCTCTCTTCGCTGCGGGCGATCCCGTGGGTGTTCGCGTGGAGCCAGACCCGCGCGAACCTCCCGGGTTGGTTCGGTCTGGGGAGCGGTCTGGAGGCGGTGGCCGGCCGGCCGGGCGGGGTGGATCGCCTCCGCGAGATGGTCGTCGCCTGGCCGTTCTTCGCGGGGCTCCTCGAGAACGCCGAGCTCAGCCTGGCGAAGGGCGAGCCGGTGATCGCCCGCCGCTACCTCGAGCTCGGGGGACGGCCGGAGCTCGCGGCGGTGATCGAGCGCGAGCACGAGCGCACGGAGCGGCTCGTGCTCGCCGCCACCGGCCACGAGCGCCCGCTGGACGGCCGGCCGCTGCTCCGCAACGTCATCGACCTGCGCAACCCGTACGTGGACGCGCTCTCGTTCCTCCAGCTCCGGGCGCTCGGCGAGCTCCGGGGCGGAGCTTCCGAGGGGACCGGGGCGGGCGATCGCAACGACGCGCGCGAGCTGGCCCTGATCACGCTGAAGGGGGTCGCCGCCGGCCTGCAGAACACCGGCTGAGCCGGCGGTGCCGCGCTACGGGTCGGTCGGTGTCAGGTAGACGCTCGGCTGGGTCCCCTCCGGGATCGCGACCAGCCCGCTCGGTGACCGCGCGAACGCGATCGCCTCGCCGGGACCGGCCGCGATCACGCACGGCGTCGTCGCGAGTGCCGTGGACACGCGTCGGTCCGCGCCCCATCGGTAGAGGTGGGCGTCCCCGGCCTTGACCAGGACACCCGCCCGGCCGAGGTCCGCCGCCGTGACCCGGTTCAGGGGGAGGGTGATGACCGACCGGAGCTCGTGGACGGAGCCGTCGGGAACGGTGGAGATCGACGTCCGGAAGACCTCGGCGGTGCCCGCCTCCTTGGTCACGACGAAGAGTTGCTGCCGCATGCCGTCCACGAAGAGCGCCTCGGCGTTGCGCGGTCCGTCGGGGTACGTGAGGGTCAGCAGATCCGCACGCACCCGTCGCGCCGACGGGAGCGGCTCGGGGAAGGAATACACGGCGATCGACGGCCGCAGCAGGAAGTTGTCGCCGATGTCCGCCACCCAGAGCCGGCCGCGCGCGAGCGCGATGTCCTCCCAGTCGAGGTTCGTCGCGTCGAGGACCCGAACCGATGCGAGCCGGGCGCCGGTCAGGTCGACCCCCCAGATCCGTGCGGGGTTCCCGGAGTCCTCCTCGATCCAGTACATGCCGGGTGTGCGACGGCTCGCGACCACGCCCGAGACCTCGTCGATCCCGGCGATGCGGACCTGGCCCGTCACCTGGACGGGCGCGGCGACCGGGCAGCCCGGCCCGGCGAGATCCGCGGCGCTCCCGTTGGCCGGCAGCCACGTGGGTGCCGTCGCCAGCGTCAGGAGGGCGGCGAGGGCGATCGGGGTCGCGAGCCTCGCCGCTCGGCCGGGTCGCGTCACGCGGCCCGGAACGCGACGCACGTGTTGTGCCCGCCGAAGCCGAAGGAGTTCGACAGGGCGAGGCCTACCCGCAGCTCGCGCGCCCGGTTCGGCGTCACGTCGAGCTCGATCGCGGGGTCGGGCGTGGCGTGGTGGATCGTGGGGGGGATCACCCCGTTCGCGATCGCCAGGGCACACGCGGCGCCCTCGACGGCACCCGCCGCCCCCATCTGATGGCCGGTCATCGACTTCGTCGAGGACACGGCCACCGTGCGGGCGTGCTCGCCGAGCACGGTGGTGATGGCCTCGGCCTCCGATGCGTCGTTCAGCGGCGTCGAGGTGCCGTGCGCGTTGATGTAGTCGACCTCGCCGGGCTCCGCCCCGGCGTCGTCGAGCGCCCAGCGCATCGCGAGTGCCGCGCCCGATCCCTTGGGATCGGGCGCCGTGATGTGGAAGGCGTCGTCGCTCGCACCCGCGCCAGCCACCTCGCAGTAGATCCGTGCGCCGCGCCGAACCGCGTGCTCCTCCGACTCCATGATCAGCGCACACGCGCCCTCGGACAGCACGAAACCGTCGCGGTTCGCATCGAACGGTCGCGAGGCCGTCTCGGGATCCGGGTTCTTCGTCAGGGCGGTCATCTGGGCGAAGGCCGCGACCGTGAGCGGGAGCGTGGCGGACTCGGAGCCCCCGGCGATGCAGAGGTCGAGCGTGCCGTCGCGGAGCAGCCGCATCGCCTCGAAGATCGCGTGGTTGCTCGACGAGCAGGCCGAGATCGTCGCGAAGTTGCACCCGGTCAGGCCGAACCGCATCGCGATATGGCCGGCCGGGGCGTTCGCCATCAGCATCGGCACCATGAACGGGGACACACGGCCCGGTCCCTTCTCCTTCAGCACGTCGTACTGCGAGAGGAGCGTCTCGATGCCGCCGATCCCGGTCGCGAAGATCACGCCGCCGCGTTCGGCGACGATCTGGGGGTCGCCGGCGTCCGACCAGGCGAGCTGCGCGGACGCGAGGCCGAACTGCGTGAACCGCGCGGTCCGGCGGGCCTCCTTCTTGTCCAGGAAGGCCTCCGGGTCGAACCCGTCGACCTCGCCGGCGACCGTGACCGGCAGATCGCCGATCGGGAACTGCGTGATCGTGCGGACGCCGTTGCGTCCTCCGATGAGGCCCGTCCAGAAGTCGTCTCGCCCGATCCCGACGGGCGTGACCGGACCGATCCCGGTGACGACGACCTTGCGGCGCTCGGCCACGGCGGCTCCCTACGACATCCCGAGCTTCGACACGACCATGTCCACGGCCTGGCCCACGGTCTTGACGGACTCCATCTCGTCCTCGGGGATCTCGATGCTCCATTCCTCTTCCAAGGCGAGCACCGCCTCGACGAGGTCCAGCGAGTCGGCGTTCAGGTCCTCGGCGAACCGGGCGTCGGGCACGACCTGCGCCTCGTCCACGGCCAGCTGTTCGGCGAGCACCTTCTTCACGCGCTCTTCGATCTCGGCACGCTCCATCCGTTCGTCCTCCTCGATCCTCTCTCCTCGATCCGCACGAGCCTAGCGGCGCACCCGTTCGGCGGCTACGCCGTGAGGCCTCCGTCCACCGCGATCACGGCGCCGTTGACGTACGACGCCTCGTCCGACATCAGGAACCGCACGACCGCGGCGACCTCTTCGAGGGTGGCCGTGCGCCCGAGCGGCGTCTGGTCCAGGTAGTAGGCGCGTGCCTTCTCGTCGAGGTGGGACGTCATCTCCGTCTCGACGAGCCCCGGGCAGACGGCGTTCACGGTGATGCCCTTCACGCCGACCTCGCGAGCGAGCGACGTCGTGAGCCCCAGCAGGGCGCTCTTGGAGGCCGCGTACGCGGTCTGGCCCGCGTTGCCGTGCAGCGCGACCGCCGACGACATGTTGACGATCCGACCCCATCGCTGCCGGAGCATCCCGCGGAGCGCGCCCCGGGCGCACAGGAACGCGCCGCGGACGTTCGTCGCCATCGTGCGGTCGTAGACGTCCATGGGGTACTTGAGCAGGAGCCCGTCCTGCGAGTACCCCGCGTTGTTCACCAACCCGGTCACGGTGCCGACCTCGTCGGTCACACGCCGGAACGCCTCCTGGACCGAGGCCTCTTCGGTGGTGTCGAGGTACACGGCCATGCCCGGCGCCCCGGCGGCCTCGAGCGCCTCCAGGACCTCCTTCGCGGCGGCCTCGTCCGAGCGGTACCCCACGGCGACGGTCCAGCCGCCCCCGGCGAGCGCGATCGCGCATGCGCGGCCGATCCCGCGCGATGCGCCCGTGACGACCGCGACCCGGCTCATGCGTCCGGCCCCGGCATCGTCCACCGCATCACGGTCGCCCCCCACGTGAGCCCCGCTCCGAACGAGGTGAACAGCACGAGGTCTCCCTGGCGGATCCGCCCGGCGCGCCAGGCGCGGTCGAGCGCGATCGGGATCGACGCCGCGCTGGTGTTTCCCACCTCGGCCACGTCGATCACGGCCTTCTCCGCGGGGATGCGGAGGCGGTCGGCCACCGCCTTCATGATCCGGGCGTTCGCCTGGTGGGGGATCAGCACGTCGACGTCGTCGGTCGTGTGCCCGTTCTTCTCCAGCACCTCGCGGCACGCGGACGCCATCTCGGTCACCGCTCGCTTGAACACCTCGCGCCCGTTCGGCATGAAGATCCGGTGGCGGCCGGCGGCCACCGTCTGCGGGCTGGCGGGCTCGCGGGAACCGCCGCCCGGCATGATCAGGATCTCGGCGGCCGTGCCGTCGGCCCCGAGCACGGTCCCCTCGATCCCGGGCGCCTCGGCCCGCCGGACGATCGCCGCTCCCGCGCCGTCGCCGAACAGGACGCACGTCTGTCGATCGGTGAAGTCCAGGATCCGGCTGAACACCTCGGACCCGATCAGCAGGGCCGTGTCGGCCATGCCGGACCCGATCATCGCGGTGGCCGTCGCGAGGGCGTACGAGAACCCGGCGCAGGCGGCGTTCACGTCGAACGCGGGACACGAGAGGCCGAGCTTGCTCTGGACCCAGACCGCCGTCGCCGGGAACGGCGTGTCGCCGGTCACGCTCGCGCACACGATCAGGTCGAGGTGCTCGGCCGCGACGCCGGCGGTCTCCATCGCGAGGCGGGACGCCTCGACGGCCAGGTCCGATGCCACGACGCCGTCCTCGACGAAGTGGCGGGCCTCGATGCCGGTCCGCTCGCGGATCCAGGCGTCCGTCGTGTCCACCCGCGACTCGAACCAGGCGTTCGGAACCAGGCGCGGTGGGAGCGAGGAGCCCACCCCTGCGATCGTGGCGTGGCGCGTCACGGGGCCGAGGATAGCGTCTGCGCGTCCTCCGGCGAGCCGATGCTCAATGCACGGGCCCCCGGCACCACGCGTTTCGCGAGCTTCGTCAGCACGTCGCCGGGACCGGCCTCCAGGAAGGTCGTGGCCCCCGCGGCTGCGAGCGCCTGCGCGCACCCGACCCATCGCACCGCCGACACCACCTGCCGGCCGATCAGCTCGCGGAGGCGATCGCCGTCGTCGACGATCGCCCCGGCCACGTTCTCGGCGACCGGGAGCCGCGGCGGCCGGGGCTCCACCGACGCGAGCGCCTCGAGGATCGGGGCTACCGCGGGCTCCATCAGCGGGGAGTGGAACGCGCCGGCGACGTTCAGGCGGACGGCGCGGACCTTCCGGTCCCGCGCGAGTGCCTCGGCACGCTCGATCGCGGGGACCGAGCCGCTGATCACCGACTGCACGGGGGAGTTCTCGTTCGCCACGACGAGCACGTCGTCTCCGCGCGCCTCGGCGCACAGCGTGGCCGCGCCCTCGCCGTCGATCCCCAGGAGCGCCGTCATCGTGCCGGGGCGTTCCTCGCCCGCCCGCTGCATCGCGCGGCCGCGCGTCACGACCACCGCGACCGCCTCGGGGAGGGTGAGGACCTCCGCCGCGACCAGGGCCGCGAACTCGCCCAGCGAGTGTCCCGCCACGCCGGCGACCTCGACCCCCTCGGCGCGGATCACCCGGAACGCAGCGACGTCGCAGGCCAGCAGTGCGGGCTGGACGAACCCCGTGGTCGCCAGGCGCGCCTCGTCGTGGCACCCCGCGACGACGTCCTCGCCCATCGAGTCCGAGGCCTCTTCCAGCGCAGCGCGTCCCGCCGGATGCGCCACCCATGGATCGGCCATCCCGAGGGACTGCGACCCCTGTCCGGGAAAGACCACCGCGATGTGTTGGTTCGTCGTCATCACGCCGCACAGGTTGCCACGCCGAAGGACCGGGGTGTAGAACTGCAAGCCGAGCCCATGGCCGATAGGCTCCAACGATCCTCTTCCCCCACGGCCCGTCCCCAGGGTACGGAGGGGGTGCTCGGGTTCCTTGGTCGTGATATGGCCGTCGACCTCGGGACCGCGAACACGCTCGTGTACGTGCGTGGACGCGGTGTCGTGTTGAACGAGCCAAGCGTCGTCGCGATCAACACCCTTACCGGAGCCATCCTTGCGGTGGGCGCCGAGGCCAAGCGGATGATCGGGCGGACCCCGTCCCACATCCAGGCGGTCCGCCCGCTGAAGGACGGCGTGATCGCCGATTTCGACGTCACGGAGAAGATGCTGCGCTACTTCATCCAGCGGGTGCACAAGCGCCGCCTGCTCGCCAAGCCGCGCGTGGTCGTCTGCGTCCCCTCGGGCATCACCGGGGTCGAGCAGCGCGCGGTGGAGGAGGCCACGATCGCCGCGGGCGCGCGCCGCGCGTACATCATCGAGGAGCCGATGGCGGCCGCGATCGGTGCCGGGCTCCCGATCCATGAGCCGACCGGCAACATGGTCGTGGACATCGGCGGCGGCACGAGCGAGGTCGCGGTGATCTCCCTCGGCGGCATCGTGACATCGACCAGCATCCGGATCGGCGGCGACGAGCTGGACGAGGCGATCATCCAGCACGTGAAGAAGGAGTACTCGCTGCTCCTGGGCGAACGGACGTCGGAGGCGATCAAGCTCGCGATCGCGTCGGTCTTCCCGATGCCGGAGGAGCTCGTCGCCGAGATCAAGGGGCGCGACCTGGTCTCCGGTCTCCCGAAGACGATCACGATCACCGCCGAGGAGATCCGTCGGGCGATCGAAGAGCCGGTCAACGCCATCATCGACGCGATCAAGACCACGCTCGACCGGACCCCTCCGGAGCTGTCCGCCGACATCATGGACCGGGGCATCGTGCTCACGGGCGGCGGCGGCCTGCTCCGCGGCCTGGACAAGCGCCTCCGGCACGAGACCGGCATGCCCGTCCGCATCGCCGACACGCCGCTGCAGGCGGTGGTGCTCGGGTCCGGCAAGTGCCTGGAGGAGTTCGAGGTCCTGCAGCGCGTCCTGGTGAGCCCCAGCCGCCGGTAGCCGCCGTGGTCACGAGGCAGCGCCCCCGCAGCACGCGGCTCCTGGTGGTCGTGCTCGTCTCGATCTCGCTCGCCGTGATCACGCTCGACTACCGGCAGGGTGAGGACGGCCCGCTCGCCGGGCTCGGGCGCGCCGCCCTCGCGTTCATGGCCCCGCTGCAAGAAGCGGTGACCGAGGTGACGCGCCCGGTGGGTGACTTCTTCATCGGCCTCGTGCACCTCCCTTCGCTGGAGGACGAGAACCAGCGGCTCCGACGGGAGCTCGAGGACGTCCGGGCCGCCGAGGTCGAGAGCGGCTTCCAGCAGCAGCAGCTCGAGCAGCTCCAGGACCTGTTGGGGCTCGAGCAGAGCCTGGCGCCCGACTCCGTCGCCTCCGTCGTGATCGCGAATGGCCTGTCGAACTTCCGGTACACGATCACGATCGACGTCGGGTCGAGCGACGGCGTCAAGATCGGGATGCCGGTGATCACCGGGAGCGAGGCGGCCCCGCGCCTCGTCGGCCGCGTCGTCCGGGTGAGCCTCGTCTCGTCGGAGGTCCAGCTGTTGATCGATCGTGGGTTCTCGGTCGCGGGCAAGCTCACCGTCTCGGGGGAGACCGGGCTCGTCGAGGGACAGGGCGAGTCGGACCCGCGGATGTCGCTCGTCACGCCGGGAACCCTGATCGAGGGCAACGAGCCGGTCGTGACCCAGGCCTACGAGGTGAACGGAGCACGCGGGGCGTACCCGCCCGGGCTGATCATCGGGACGGTCTCGCGGTCGGTCCCGACCGAGGCGGGCCTCGAGGAGTTCGTCACGGTCCGGCCGGCCGTGGACTTCTCGGCCCTCGAGTTCGTGCTGGTCCTGCTGACCGGCGGCGAGGGCTAGCCGGTGCTCCGCCGCGTGCTCGCCCTCACCGCCGTGATCGTCACGGCGCTGCTCCTGCAGTCCACGGTCTTCTCCCAGATCAAGCTCCTGGGGGTGCGGCCGGAGCTCCTCTACATCGTCACGATCCTGGTCGCGGTGATCGACGGGCCGGGGGAGGGCGCGATCGTCGGGTTCGCGGGCGGCATGGCCCAGGACTTCCTGCTTGACCAACCCAAGGGGATCACGGCGCTCACCCTCACCCTGCTCGGCTACACGGTCGGGCTCGCCCGCCAGTACATCGTCTCGCCGTCCCCGCTCCTGCCGACGATCCTCGTCGCCCTCGGGACGTTCGGCGGCGTGCTCTTCTACGAGGCCGTGGCGTTCCTGCTCGGTCAGCTCGATGTCGAGCTGCTCGAGGGGATCCGGATCGCGCTGCTGTCCGCGTTGTACAGCGCGCTCCTCACGCCGCTCGTGTACCCGCTGCTGCGGCGCGTGTTCGAAGGCTCCCGACCCAGACGGGTGGTGCGCTTCTAGATGGAGAAGTCCACCTCGCGTCTGAAGGTGCTCGCGATCCTCGTGACGACGATGTTCGCAGCGCTCTCGACCCGGCTGTGGTTCCTGCAGGTCCTCGACTCCGCCGCGTACGCGCGGGAGGCGGAGAACCAGATGGTCCGCCTGGTGCCGACCGACGCGCCGCGCGGCCGCATCCTCGACGCGAACGGCGACCCGCTCGTGGACAACCGGCTGTCGGTGGAGGTCAGGGTGAACGAGCAGGAGCTGGCGAACTCGCCGGACGCCGAGGCGATCCTGCTGCGGCTCTCCGAGGTCCTCGGGATGAAGGTCCACAAGATCAACGAGGCCCTGGACTCGAAGCTCTACTACGACTACCAGCCGGTCCCCGTCGCGGTGGACGTGCCGAAGAAGGTCGCCTTCTACCTCGAGGAGCACGCGGACCTGTTCCCCGGGGTCCAGGTGGTGCGCGCCGCCGTCCGCAACTATCCGGAGGGCTCGCTCGCCGCCCACGAGCTCGGGTGGGTCGGGCAGATCTACGCCGAGGAGATCGATCAGGAGCAGTTCGCGAGGTACGGGCCGAACGACCTGGTCGGCAAGGCGGGCCTCGAGAAGCAGTACGAGAAGTATCTGGTCGGCACGAAGGGCAAGGAGACCTACCAGGTCAACTCGGCCGGCGAGACGATCCGCCAGCTCGGCGGTGAGGACCCCGTCCCGGGCGACGACGTGATCCTCGCGCTCGACGGGCGCATCCAGCGGATCGCGGAGGACGCGCTGGCCGCCGGCATCGAGCGTGCGCGCGGCGTGTTCGACGAGAGCAGCGGTCGGAACCTGACCGCCAACTCCGGGACCGTCATCGTCCTGGACGTGAACGACGGCGGCGTCGTGGCGATGGCGTCGTACCCGAACTACTCGCCGTCGTGGTTCGTGGAAGGCCTCACGCCGATGCAGAACCAGTACCTGTACGGGAGCGACCAGCGCGCCCCGATGCTCAACCGGGCGACCCAGCTGACCTTCGCTCCGGGCTCGACGTTCAAGCCGTTCATCGCGCTGTCGGCCGTCCGCAACGAGCTGGCGACCCTCACCGGGTACTACCCGTGCCCCGGCAGCTACGAGTATCCGGGCGACACGTCGGGCACGGTGTTCGACAACTGGACCAGCGCGAACAGTGGCTCGATCACGGTCGGGCAGGCGCTCAAGGTGTCCTGCGACACGGTCTTCTACCAGTTCGGCGCCGACTTCTACGACCGGTGGCGCAACAACCAGTTCGGGGCCACGCGTGACGCGCTGCCGCTCCAGCGGGATCTGCGGCAGTTCGGGTTCGGGTCGGCGACGGGGATCGACCTGCCCGGCGAGGCCTCGGGGTTGATCCCGACGCCGAAGTGGAAGGAAGCCTTCGCGAAGGCGAACCCCGACGTCCTGCGCGAGGACGAGCAGAGCTGGCTGCCGGGCGACGACATCCTGATGTCGATCGGCCAGGGGTTCGTGACGGTCACGCCGATGCAGCTCGCG